>CACPKA010000001.1 GCA_902634485.1 uncultured Pelagibacteraceae bacterium
TTTTGGAATGTTGTTAGGTTCATTAATAGGGGGTAAAATTTCAAGAGCAAGATCTGGGACTAATAGGAATTTTGGTTCATTTGCTCAGCCCCAACAAATTTTTGCATTATCTTTAATTATTTTATCTGCAAAACTTAGTAAAGCTGATGGCCAAGTAAGTAAAGAAGAACTTGTTGCTGTAAAAGACAAACTAAAAATTCCAGATAATGAAATAGAAAATGTTGGAAGAATATTTAACAAAGCCAAAGAGGAAAGTACAGGATATGAACCATATGCAAAACAAATAGCTCAAATTTATAAAAATAATTTAAATGTACTTGAAGAAGTGATTAATATTTTATTTTATATTGCGGAAGCAGACGGAAATGTAAGTCAATCTGAACTCAATATGATACAAAATATAGCTCAAATATTTGGCTTAAATCAATCCCAATTTAATTCTATTAAAGAAAGCAGAAAAGGCTCAGATAAATTAAATCCATATATTGTTTTAGAAAGTAAACCTGAAGAAAATCTTCAGTCTATAAGAAAAAAATATCTAAAACTAAGTAAAGAGCATCATCCTGATGTATTAATTAGCAAAGGAGTTCCTAAAGAGGTTATAGAAGAAAGTAAAAAAAAAATGAGAGCAATAAATTCTGCTTGGAATCAGATACAAAAACTTAAATCAAATTAAAATTGCTCAGACTCTGTTGAGCCTTTCATTGCAGTAGTAGAACTTTTTCCTGAACTTATTGTGTTTGATACTGCATCAAAATAAGAAGTTCCTACCTCTCTTTGATGTTTAACGCTTGTATAACCATCTTTTTCTCTAGCAAATTCCTGTTGTTGAATTTTAGAATAAGCAGTCATACCTTGAGATTTATATTTTTCAGCTAGTTCAAATATCGCAATATTTTGTGTATGGAAACCTGCAAGAGTAATAAACTGAAATTTGTAACCCATTTCCGCAATCTTTTCTTGGAATGTAGCAATTTCTTTATCAGACAAATGTTTTTTCCAATTAAAAGATGGTGAACAATTGTAGGCTAGAAGTTTTCCTGGAAATTTAGCATGTATTGCTTCAGCAAATTTTTTAGCTTCTTCTATATTAGGTGTTGCAGTTTCACACCATATCAAATCTGAATAAGGTGCGTAAGCTAAACCCCTAGAGATTGCCTGTTCAATTCCATGTTTTACATAAAAGAATCCTTCTGGTGATCTTTCTCCAGTTAAAAAAGATTTGTCATTTTCATCATGATCATTTGTAATTAACTTTGCAGCATTTGCATCTGTTCTTGCTAAAATAATTAAAGGCACATCAGCTATATCCGCTGCAAGCCTAGCTGCTTTTAAATTTTTTATCATTGTACTAGTTGGAACTAATACTTTACCGCCCATATGCCCACATTTCTTTTCACTAGCTAATTGGTCTTCAAAATGAACTCCAGCAGCACCAGATTTAATAAATTTTTTTGTTAGTTCAAAAACATTTAAAGGGCCACCAAATCCAGCTTCTCCATCAGCAATTATAGGAAGCATATAGTCAACTCGATCTTTTTCATTCATGTCCCCATCTTTAATCTCCATATGTTGAATTTGATCAGCTCTAATAAGAGCATTGTTCATTGATTCCACTAGTTTAGGAGCGCTATCAAATGGATATAAAGATTGATCAGGATACATTTCTCCTGCACTATTTGCATCAGCGGCCACCTGCCATCCACTTAAATAAATTGCTTTCAAACCTGCTTTCGCATGTTGAACTGCATGGTTTCCAGATAATGAACCAAGAGTATTTATGTATGATTCAGAATTTAAAAGATCCCACAATTTTTTTGATTGATGCTTACACATAGAGTATTCAATTTTTATTGATCCTCTTAATCTTTCGACTTCTTTGGGAGTATAGTCTCTTTTAATTCCAGAAAATCTTTTTAGATCATATGAAACTTTAGATTCTGAACTCATTATATTTTACTTTATTTGAAAATTAAATTTTGGTTTTACTTGCTTTCACTATATTCTTTTGTGAATTCGTTCATCCCGCTTGATCCCCAATCACAATGGTCATCCCTCATATAAACACCTCTATGGTAGTATTGTTGAGTGTCCTCATTCTGAGTTACTTGCTGTTTATCTTCAGGATTTTTGTAATTATTGTTCATGTAAATGTTATATTTTACAAAATTTACAAATTCTAGTAAAATTTAAAAAAACCTTGTAAAACAATATAATATGTTGTAAATAATAATTTACAAAATTTACAAATAGAAAATATGAGTCAATCAGGATTAAAAATAGGACCAAAAATCAAAGCTTTTAGAAGACAATTAGGAATGCAAGCAAACAAATTAGCTGAACAATTAAAAATTTCGCCAAGTTATCTTGCTCTAATTGAAGGAGGCAAGCGCAAGATTGATGGTGATTTATTATTAAAGGTATGTGAAGAATTAAAAATAGAACTGTCAGATCTTACAAGTAAATCTGATCTTAATCTTGCTAATAATATCTCAGAGTTACTTGATGATAAATTGTTTGAAGATTTAGATATATTGGGACCAGAAATTAAAGATTTAGTGAGCACAAACCCAAAAATTGCAAGAGCATTGATTAAACTCGGTGATAACTACAAACTAAAAGATCATGAATTAGTTAATAAAGTTGAAAATTTATCTGGTAAAATGATAGATAATAGAAAAACTTCTTTTCCTGGAGAAGTTGTCTCAGATTTTATTCAAGAAAATAAAAATTACTTTCCTAAACTTGAAATTTTTGCAACTTCAATTTTCGAAAGAATTCAGAATAACAACCGAACTAGATACATGTCTATATGTGAATTCTTAAAAAGTGAATATTCGATAATAGTAAAAGATATAATTCCTGAAGAAGGAAAACCTTTTTCAAAAATATATAATAAAGAAAAGAAGGAACTTCTTTTAAGTGATTTTGTTTCATTAGAGACAAAAAAACTTTTCGCAGCGGCGCAAATTGCTCAGGAAGGAGCATCTCGTGAAATAAATGAATATTTATCAAAATTTACTTTTCCTTCTGAAGAATCAAAAAAACTAACTAAGGTTGCTTTACTAAATTATTGCAGCGCAGCAATACTAATGCCTTATAAGCTGTTTCATGAAGAGTGCAAAAAACAAAAATATGATCTAGAACTTTTACAAAATACTTTTGCAACTTCATTTGAGCAAGTAGCACATAGAGTTACCTGTTTACAAGATCCTAAACTTCCAGGAATACCCTTTCATATGTTACGAGTAGATATAGCGGGCAATATATCAAAAAGATTTTCCCTATCTGGAATTGAAATTCCAAGATATGGAGGAGCTTGTCCAAGATGGAATATATATTCTGCTTTTACAACTCCAGGAAAAATTCATGCAGCTGTAAGTAAAATGTCTAATGGTGAAAAATATGTTTGTATTGCTAGAACTGTTGAAAAAGGTGTTGGTAGATTTGGTAAATCAAAAAGCATGTTATCTATTGGGTTAGGATGTGAAGCAAAATATGCTAAAGATTTTATTTACACTGAAAATTTAAATGTAAATGATAAAAAAACGGAAATACCAATAGGTGTTTCTTGTCGTACTTGTGATAGATTAGACTGTTCTCAAAGAGCTTTCCCTCCTCTTCATAAAAAATTTGATGTTGATATAAATTCTAGAGGAGTTTCTGTATATGTTACTGAATAAAAATTTTTAATTTTGCTTACTTTTGTCTCTTTCTTTAGCCAAAAGTTGTGTGAGAGAGTCTACCATTAAATCTGAAGCTTTAAATATTTCATTTGTTTTTAGTTCATATATATTGTTCTTTTCTTGATTGGTTTTGTCTTCAATAACTATTCCTTCTTCAGGTGAATTATTCTTGATATAAATTAATAATAACCATTCCTCATCAATAGATTCATCCCATTTAATAAATATTTCGCCTGTTTCAAATCTCCGATCAATACATCTAAAAATTGACATGTGTCTAGTGATATGTCGCTTATTAAGTTGAAAAACTAAACTACTTGCACTTCTATAGAAACTTTCAAGACAATTTTCTACTTTTTGTCTCTCTAATAAATATTCTTTCTCTTTTTGTAAAAGAACTTCTCTATCATCTTCATCTTGAACCTGAACTCCTAAAGCTTCAACTCTTTCTCTAATTTTTTGATCTCTTATAATTCTATATTTTTCTTTTAGCTTATTAATTCTTTCTTGGAGACCCGCATAATCTTCTCTTTGTTCTTTTAAGGAAATTTTTTCTAATTTTTCTAGTTCTTTTATTTCTCTAATTCTAAATTTTTCAATCTGTTTTTCTAACTTTAATTCCTCAAGAAATTTTCTTTGTTTTTCTGCCTGTTCTTTTCTTATTATTGCCTGTTCTTTTCTGAGAAATATTTTAATATCTTTTGCTCGTTCTTTCTCAAGCTTGATTTCTTCTCTAAGTTCCTTTCTTTTTTCATCAATTTTTATTTTTTCTTGTATTTGAAATTCTTTTTCAGCTTTTAATCTTTCTTGCTGCATTTTTTTATTTTCTTCAATTTGTTTTCTTCTTTTTTCCTCAGCCTTTAGAAATTTGTATTCTTGTATTTTGTCATCAATTTTTTGAAAAAAACCTTGTATAGTTTTTTCAATATTTAAATTTATTTTGAAATTAAAATTAAATTTGAATTTATCTTGAAGTCTTATTATTCTTAAAATTAAATTTTTTGAACTATATTTAAACATCTTTCTTTCCAATTTCTCAAAGTGTGAGAATAGTGCATTCTTAATACCTCTATATCAGAAATAATAAGTCCTGACTTCTCAATGGAGCTAGATACTTCACTCATACTGGGAGTATATCCTCCTGGAAAAATATATTTTGTTATCCAAGGTTGAGGGTCTCTAGGCCCATTAACTGAACCTATTGTATGAATAAGCGCTAAACCCCTCTCTGTAAGCAATCTATTAACTTGTCTAAAAAAAGTATTATAAAATTTTCTACCAACATGCTCGAACATGCCAACACTTACTATTCTATCGAATTTTTCATTTAAATCTCTGTAATCAGCTAGCTTAAATTGAACCTGATTTTCTAAATTATTTTCTTTGGCTTTTTTTATACTATATTCGTATTGATTTTCAGAAAGTGTAATACCTGTTACTTCGCATTTTGAATTTTTTGCTATTTCTATTGCTAGTGATCCCCACCCACTACCTATATCCAGAACTTTTTGGTTAGCTTTAAGATTTAATTTTTTTATTAAATGATCGATCTTATTGTTCTGAGCGTTTTCTAAAGTATCATTTTCATCCTTAAAATAGCCACATGAGTACTGTCTCTTTGGATCAAGAAAAATGTCATATAATTTTTCAGAGATATCATAATGGTGCGCAACATTATTTTTAGATTTTTTTGCAAAATTAAAATTAGTCAAATATCTATAACTTCCTCTAATTTTTTTTAAAATTTGTCCAAATAAATTTATTTCATTTCTACCTATATTCTGCATGGCTATTTCTAAAAAATCTGTTAAAGAGCCATTTTCAATTTTTATTGTACCATCTGTATAAGCTTCTCCAAAATATAAATCTGGATATGCTAATAATTTATAATGAAGTTTTTTATCTAACAATTTTAAAGTAATAGGTTTTTCTTTTTTTGGATTTCCAATAATATATTTTTTTGAATTAGCATCTATTAATATAAAACCATCTAACTTAAACAGTTTATTCAAAAAACTTACCAATTCCATTTTATGCTGCCTTAGTTATGTTTGAATTAAAATTAAGATTTTTTAGATCATTAATTAATTTTTTTTTATCTATTGTATCTAAAAGACTTATTGGTGGCAAAAGATTTTTATATATTTTGTCTTCATCCATTAAAAATGAATGAAGGCCTGAAATTAAATTAAACTGGTCAAAAACTTTTCTCACATTACAAAGCTTTTCATTGCTTGTTTGTTTTTTTTTAGAAAAAAAGTCATCATAAACTGTTCTTGATAATTTTGCAGTGACATTGCAAGTTGCTGTAATTATTCCTGAGCATCCTAACTTTAGCCCACTCAATAATTTTAATTCAGATCCAGGAAAAATAGAAAAATTATCTATTTTTAAATTTTCATATAAATTGTAGGAACTATCTTTAACGCCAACAATTTGATTAGGAAATTGCTTAACTAATTTTTCAACACATTCTACACTAAATTTATATCCACATAATTTTTCAAAATTATAAAGAATAATTTTACACTCTGGTATTTTTTCTATAATATTTGAATAAAAATCAACGACTTCTTTATCTCCATATTTATAATATGCCGGTGGCATTATTAGAAATTTTTTAAACCCTAGAGAAATAGAAATCTTCATTAAATTAATAGTTTCTCCTAGAGAGTTTAATCCAGTGCCGATTAAGTAATTATTTCGATATTTACTTGTAGATAGATTGTTCAGTAAATTTATTTTCTCGCTTATTGGTATTAATTGAGCTTGACCTGTGCTTCCAAAAATTGCTACTCCATGGCACCCCTGATCTATTAAATTTTCAACATGATTTATTGTTTTATTAGAATTTAATGTCAGATTTTCATTGAAAATTGACATAGAAGCAGCAAAAATTCCTTTAATTTGGCTCATGATTAAAAATTTTATTTATATTAAAAATAATATAATTATTTTTAAAATGAAAGTTTTAGTTATTCAAAATCGTATGGGTATTGGGGATATGGTTATTTTTTTACCTTATATTGAAGCAATATCTAAGTATTTAAATACACCCGTTAGTCTACTTGTAAAAGAAAGCACAAAATGTTCGGAATATTTGAAAGACAACCCAAATATTGATAAAATAATTACATTAGACCGAGATGATAAAAAAAAAATAGGTAACCATTATGGTTTTAATGGAATATTTAATTTAGCTAAAGAGCTAAAGAATTATAATTTCGATAAAGTTTTTATATTTAATTCCTCTTTAAGATATCAATGTATTGCTAGATTGGCAAAAATAAAAAAAATTTACCAATACAAATTATTTGATAAAAAAAATCAAAATATTATTAAAGCTGCAAAAAATTTTGTGAAAAAAAATATAAATCTCGAAGTTGAAAGTAATCCGGAAATAATTTTAAATTTTCAAAAAATTACACGTGCAAAAAATGACTATAAAATTTTAGATAGTGAAAAAAATTTTATTTTTGGTGTAGGTGGTTCGGGTCCAACCAAAAGAGTCTCGGCTGAAAAATTCATTGAATTAATGAATCTTTGTTCAAATAAATTTGCATGTAAATTTTTTTTAGCAGCAGGATCAAATGAAATTGAAAAAAAAATAGTTAATCAAATATTGCAATCAAATCATAAAGATCGATGTGTAGCTCTTAATAAATTAAAAATTTCTGAAATTCTTCCTATAATTAAAAATTGTAATATTGCTGTATGTAACGATACAAGTTTTAGTCATTTCTCAGCTGCTCTAGGATTAGAAACAATTGTACTTATGACTGACACACCATTGCTTTATGGTAGTTATAGTCCTAAAATGCATCCAATATTACCGGATGGTGAAACCATTGTAACTCATGATACTTTAGGAAAAGATAAAATTAATCCAGAAAAAATATTCAAAAAAATCGAACAGATTTTAAAACTAAATTAAATTTTTTAAAACAATATCTTTAGACTCATTAACTATTGAAGCAAGGCGCGTAAGTTCAGGACTTACATCTGGATGTATTTTTTTCATTATTTTTTTGTAAGAATCCATAACTTGTTCTTTGGTGTAAACTTTTTGATGATCTAAGTTTAATATTTTATATGCTTCCTCAACTGAAATATTTTGTTTATTAAAGTTTTGATTAAATTTATTAAAATTAAATCTTCCAGAATTTTTCAAAACTCTTAGCAATCCCCAAATTCTAAATATTTGAAGTAAAGTAAGTCCAGCTTTTGTTTTAATTAATGGCAATATCATTAAAACAAAGGGTAAGGAAAATATATATCTTCCTGCAAATACCATTACTATTGCCAAAATTGTAGCGAGAATTATAGTAATATATCTAATTCCTTTAGAAATTTTTTTACTAGAGGTTTTTACAAACCAATTTAATACTAAATACAATAAGACAAAAATAACAAGTGTAAGAAAAAAAATATTCATGTATTAAATTATATAAATATGAAAATACCACAGCTTCAAAAAAAACCAGAGATAAAATCTTGTCACAATATTGAATGGGAAGATAATTATAGCTGGGTACATCAATCAAATATTCTTGAGGTTTTAAGAGATAGTTCAAAATTGATCCCCCAAGTTAGAAATTATTTGGAAGAAGAAAATACGTATACCCAATATCATCTCAAAGACACTAAAGATATTCAAAAAAAGTTATTTAATGAAATAAAAGGAAGAATTAAATTAGATGATGAATCTCTTCCTTATAAAGATACTCTCTATGAATATTGGACAAAAACAACAACTAAAGGAAACTACTCAATTAAACTAAGAAAAAAAATCGGAGCTAATGAAACGGAAGAAATATGGAATGGAGATAAAGAAAAAGAAAAATTAAATACAGAATATTTCGGGGTTGGAGATCTAGAGGTTAGCTTTAATGATAAATATTTAGGTTACTCTCTAGATTTAAAAGGTTCAGAGTACTATACAATTTATATTAGGGATATTTCTTCTAACAAGTTAATAACTGAAAAAATAGAAGAAACTAGTGGAGGAATAACTTTTAGTTTAGATAATAATTATATATTTTATTCTAAACTAGATAAATTTCATAGACCAAGAACAATTTATAGACATAAATTAGGAACTCCTGTCAAAGATGATGAACTAATATTTGAAGAAAAAAGCGAAGCATTCACTGTGAGTATTGGTTTAAGTGCAGATGAAAAATATTTTTTTATTTCAACATCAGATCACAATACATCTGAACAATATTATTTTGAAGTGAATGAAGAAAATCCAAACCCAAAATTAATTAAAGAGAGAAAAAGAGGAATTATTTACTCAGTAAGTTCTTGGGATAGTTATTTTTATAATCATACTAATGAAGATGCTGAAGACTTTAAGATTGATAGATGTAAAGATTTATCAAATCAAAATTGGGAAGAATATATACCAGCAAAAAATGAAGTTTTAATTGGTGGACTGACATTTTTAAATAATTGGATGATTAGATCTGAAACTTCCAATGCACTAGGTAAATTATTTATAAAAGATCTAAATAAAAATAATAAAGAGGAAGAATTAATTTTTACCGATGAAAAAGTTATAGTTCCAGGAATATCTCTAACTCAAAAAGATAGAAATACTGATTTAGTATATTTATCTTATTCATCTCCCAAAACACCAGGAAGGGCATATCTATATAATTTGAAAACTAAAGACAAAAAGTTAGTAAAAGAACAAGAAATTCCCTCAGGTCACAACCCTGATGATTATATTGTTGAAAGACTAGAGTGTCCTTCTCATGATGGAAGAATGGTGCCAATAACTATAACAAGACATAAAAAAACTAAAATCAATGGATCTTCAAACTTATTGTTATATGGATATGGATCTTATGGAAACTCCATGTCCCCAACATTTTCATCAACAAGATTAAGTTTAATTGACAGAGATATTATTTGGGTAACAGCCCATATAAGAGGTGGAATGGAGAGAGGTATGAAGTGGTGGAAAGAAGGAAAACTTTTAAATAAAAAAAATACCTTTGAAGATTACATTGCTGCTGCCAAGTATTTAATTGAAAAAAAATATACCTCTAAAGGAAAAATAATTGGAATGGGAGGATCTGCAGGTGGCTTACTAATGGGTGCAGTAGTAAATCAATCACCTGAATTATTTTTGGGAATTATAATGGCTGTACCTTTTGTAGATTCCTTGACTACAAATTTGGATCATTCTTTGCCACTAACTGTTGGAGAATTTGATGAATTTGGTAATGCTAAGGATAACAAAGAACACTTTGACTATATCTATTCCTATGCACCTTACAACAATATAAAAAAAATGGATTATCCTCATATATTAATCACAACTAGTTTAAGTGATAATAGAGTTTTGTTTGATGAACCAACAAAATTTACTGCAAAATTAAGAGATTATAAGACTGACAATAATTTATTATTATTAAAAACTGAAATGAATGCCGGTCACGGTGGAAAATCTGGAAGAGATGGAGCTATAGAAGAAATTGCTCTTGATTATGCATTTGCATTAAAAATTTCAAATCAAATTTCTTGAAAATACGGAATTAATCCCCATATAAGTTTTGTAAGTCGCCTAATGGGGCTTGCATTAAATAACCTTGCTAACAAAGGAGGATATAATGACAAGTAAGGATCTATCTATATTCAACTCATTAAGACCTTTTTCAATTGGTTTTGACGATATGTTTGACCAATTTGAAAGTATGTTGGGCAATGGAGGTTTGAGCATGCAATCAAACTATCCGCCATACAACATAAGAAAAGCTGGAAAGGACAAATATGCAATAGAAGTTGCTCTTGCTGGCTTTAACAAAAAGGATGTTGAAGTTGAGTTTGAAGACAATTTATTAACTGTAAGAACAAAACAAGTTAATAAGTCCGAAGATAAAAATGAAGATGGAGAAATTATTCATAAGGGTATTTCTCAAAGACAATTTGCTAGATCATTTACAATTGCAGACGATGTAAAAGTAGGTGGTGCAGAGCTTAAAGATGGTCTTTTGACAATAGCTTGTGAAAAAATTGTACCAGAATACAAAAAGAAAAAACTTATTGAAATTAAATAAGTACTAAACCTTGCTTGTGGGGATTTCTCCCCACAAGTTTTAAAATAATTTATTTTTTTGGCAATGTAGCATTTAATATAAATGCCAATAGTCCAGCAGGTATTAAACCGGTTGTTAATAGCAATCCTAATTTAATTCCAAGATCTGGTACATGAGCGACAAACTCTGGAAATGCATATAATCCAATTCCAAAAGAAAGAGATAAAGACAATATTAAAATATTTCTTTGGCTCATTTCTGCTTTGGAAATTAGTTTTATTCCTGCTCCAGCAATTAATCCAAACATGATAATAGCGGCACCGCCAATTACTGAATCTGGCATAGCAGCAATAACTCCACCAAGTTTTGGAAACAAACCTAATAAAATTAAAATAACTCCAGCAACTGTACCAACATGTCTACTAATTACCCCAGTGAATGCAACTAAACCCGCATTTTGTGAATAAGAAGTATTTGGCATAGCATTAAAAATTGATGCAAAAGCTGTTCCAACTCCATCGGCCATTATACCACCCGAAAGTTCTTTGTTAGTAGCTTCTCTATTTGCTCCGCCCATTGTTGTAGCACTAATGTCTCCTATAGTTTCAATTGTTGTTACTATAGACATAAACAACATTAAGATTACAGCTCCCCAAACAAAGTCTATTCCATATTGTAAAGGCATCGGGAAAGCAAACCAGTCAGCAGCAGCTATTTTTGACCATCTGACTTCTCCAAATAAAGCTGCAACTATGAATCCAGCAATTATTCCAATTAGAATTGAAGCTGCAGATACCATTCCTTTTCCTTTTAAGTTTGTTAAAAGAGCAACTATTAAAACAGTTCCAGCTATAGTTAAATGATGCCAATTAGCAAAAATTTCCGGTTTGTTATTCATTAACCACACTCCACCACCAGCATATTTAAATCCAACTTTAAGCAAACTAATTCCAATCATTAACACAACTATTCCTGTAACTAATGGAGGAAACATATGACGAATTGGTTTTAACATTTTTCCAATCCATATTTGAAAAATTCCTCCTATAAATGCAGCAGTGAATATTGCTCCAAGACCAAATGCTTTAAACGGCAACATAATCGGAATAAATGCAAAACTTGTACCCTGTATAATTGGTAGTCTTGAACCTACATTCTTGTATCCTACTGTTTGTATTATTGTTGCTACGCCTGCAGCAAACAATGCCATTTGAATTAAAAAAATTTTCTCTCCGGTAGTTACTCCAAAAACGCCAGCTACAATTAATGGAACTGTAATATTCCCAGCAAACATTGCAAACACATGCTGAATACCTAAAGGTATTGATTGATTGAGTGGTAATTTCTTGTTAGTAGCACCCGAACTTTTGTTACTTTTTTTTGTTCTTGCCATTTTACCTCCACTTTTAAACAACGTTATATTTATTAAAATCTAATGTAAATTTAAATAAATCAAGAAGAGCAAAAACCTCTATTTTATGTATTTTTTAACCCAAATTGAACATGTATTTAAAAAAAATTCATTTAAATACAGCCGCTTGATGAAAATTTAATTATTGTCTCATCGTTATCAATTTCAAATTTTCTTTCACAAGAAATTCCATATTTTTTAGTTTTATAGATTAAAATTTTATTTCCAGCTTGATCAAGAAAGTCTTCTGTGGGCTCTCCTAATTCAATTTTTAAGTCTGAAGCTTGTTTTCCTAAAAATTTACCATACTTTTCATTCTCTCTATCAGCTACCTCATCAGACTTTTTTTTTACTGTTTCACATCCAGACAGAAAAATAAAAATTAATATCAGATTTATAAATATGAATTTATTCATTTAATTAAGACAGTTTAACATCTAAAGTTATTGATAAATAATGATTATTTATGAAAATTAAATTAGAAGTTGTATTAAAATGAAAAAATTCTTAATAAATCGTTTTTTTTAAAAAATTAATAAAGCATTTATTTGCCGAATCAAATAAAAGCAATGTAACCGGAGGTCTAATGTTAGATAAATACTTTGATTATAAAAAACACAAAACAGATTTCAGAACTGAAGTTATAGCTGGAGTAAGTACGTTTCTTACTATGGCTTATATTATGTTCTTGAATCCAGTTATTCTCGCTGATGGTGGGTTTGACTTTGGCGGTGTTTTCACAGCTACAGCTCTTGCAACAGCATTGGCTTGTTTTATAGCTGCGTTTTACGCAAAAACTTGGCCAGTAGGCCTTGCTCCAGGCATGGGAATTAATGCTTTCATTGCTTATGGAGTTTGTTTGGGTATGAAATATACCCCAGCTGAAGCACTTGGAGCTGTATTGGTTGCTGGTGTGCTCTTCTTAATAATTTCACTTACACCAATAAGAGCTTGGTTAATTAATTCAATTCCAAAAAGTTTAAAATTAGGTATTGGAGCTGGAATTGGTTTGTTCTTGGCAATTATTGGATTTGAAATTATGGGACTTACAGCAGATAACCCAGTAACTTTAGTGCAACTTGGTGACGTTTCTAATCCGCTTCTTTTATTAGGAGCTGGAGCTTTTATTTCAATGATAGTTATGGAAAAAATGAAAATTAAAGGAAACATTATTATTGGAATTATTGTGTTCAGTGCAATTGCATGGATTACAGGCTTAGGACAATTCAATGGAGTTGTTTCTTCGCCTCCACCAATGACTCACTTAATGACTTTTGACTTAGGTGCTGCACTCAGTGCATCGATGGTGACTGTAATTTTCACATTATTTTTTATCGACTTTTTTGATACTGCAGGAACACTTACTAGTGTTGCTAATGTTTCAGGCAAAATAGGGCCTGATGGTAAAATAAAAGACATCGATAAAGCAATGTTGTCTGATAGTGCATCTACTGTTGTTGGATCAATGCTAGGTACTTCTACAGTAACAACATATGTGGAAAGTGCTGCTGGAGTAAAAGCTGGAGGAAGAACAGGAATGACTTCACTTGTAATAGGTGTATTATTCTTAGCGTGTTTATTCTTTAGTCCACTAGCTACATCGCTACCAAAAGAGATTGATGGTGCTGCTTTAATATATATTGCTACTCTATTTGTAAGAAATATTACGGACATTGAGTGGGATGATATTGCAGAGTCTGGACCAGCAGTTCTTGCTATGATTGCTATGCCATTTACATATTCTATTTCAAATGGAATAGCTTTGGCATTCGTTACATATGCTGCAATAAAAATTTGCACAGGAAAATTTAATTCTACTAGCCCTGCAATTTGGGTTATAGCAATTCTAAGTGTAGTAAGTTTTGCAGTAGCATAAATTTAAAAAAATAAATTTAAATTGGGCGATCTTAGGATCGCCCTTTTTATTTTTGGTGTTTTTTTCTAATATCTTCTATTCTTATTTCTTCGTAAATTTCAAACGGCTGTACAATCCAAGGATTATCAGGCAACTCGACGGCGCAATAATCAGGATTAAAAGTTGATTTCTGTTTTTTCCATAAAGTTGCTGTCTTTATATCTTCTATTTGATTTTTAACAGGCTCATATTTTCTAAGCCAATCAATACTTTTATTAAAAGTTATGCCAGTATCTGATAGATCATCACAAAGCAAAATTCTTCCGCCCATATTTGGTGCTATTGAACTCATTTCTCTTGAAAAAACTATATCACCTTGTTCATCTTCAATTCCTTTTCCACTATATGACTCTACAGCAAGATATGCGCATTTTAATTTAAAAATTCTACTCAGCACATCTATCATCGGAGCGGCTCCTCTCATTATCCCAATTAATATTGTTGGTTTATAGCTACTTTCGTGAATTTGAATTGCTAATTTTTCTACTGTTCTGTTGTACTCTTCCCAGCTTACAATTAATTTTTCTGACATATATTTCTATAATATTAATTTTTAAAAATTAAAAGTAAAACTGCAAGAAGAATTAAAGCTATAATTGAACTAATTAAAATATACAACCTGTGAATGTTTCTTCCTCTTAAGTTAAAATAATGTCTAGCAGCAACTGAGATAACACCAATTAAACATAATATAAGCCAATTATATTTATTATAAATTATAAAACTGTAATGACCTGACAACATAATAAACAAAACTAAGAAAGTTGAGTAATTATTATGTATTGATCTTTGTTTTGCAGCTAATGATAAACTTGTATCGAACTTTTCATTTTTTTTACTACTATTAATTATGTTCATTTGATTAGGAATAATAACTGTAAATACATTTCCAAACATATTTGTCCCGATTATTAAGCCAACGCTCAAAAAAGCAAATTTTGGTCCAAATAATTTGGTTAAAATAAACGAAATAACAATAAGTAAAACAAGTATGATTGTTGAGAAAATAATATTATTATTTATTAATTTAGACTTGCATATTAAATCATAAATAAACCAAGAAAAAACTAAAGATGCTATTGAAATTAAAATTGCATTTAGAGGTGATATTTCTAAAACTCTTTTATCAACCATCAATACTGAAGAATTATAATAGTAAATAACTATAAGTAATAAAATTCCTGTTACAAAAGTTAGGTAGCTCTGCCATTTAAAAATCACCAATCTATTAAGATAATCTAATGGAGGGGATGTTTTTAATCTTGTCAATTTATAAAAATATCCGGAATGCATAAGATAACCCTCTCCATCAATGTCTTTGTTTGTAATATTTTTGTTAAGTTTGTTATCTAAGTAATTAAATAAAAAACTATTTCCAACCCATAAGATTGCAAATAAAACATGGCCCCACCTTAATACTAATTCTAACCATTTTAATGTGTAGGGTAAAAAATCCATTTAATATTTTATTTTATCTTTTTTTTTTTCCCATAATTCAAAAGCTTTTAGTGCTTCATTTCTCATCATCTGAAATATAGGTATTTTTCTTTCATTCATATTTTTCTGAAATTCTGAATAAATAAATGAGTCATCAAAATCAATTTTCTTTGCATCTTCTCTAGTATTTGCATAGTATATTTTTTCAATTCTTGCCCAGTAGATTGCAGATAAACACATGGGACACGGTTCACAATTAGAATATAGTTCGCATCCATTAAGGCTAAAATTATTTAATTCTTTACATGCATCGCGTATAGCAACTATTTCACCATGTGCAGTAGGATCATTAGTTGATGTAACTTTATTTGATCCTTCTGATATAATTTTATCATCTTTAATTATAACACATCCAAATGGTCCTCCACCATTATTTACACTTTTAATTGAAAGCTCTATGGCTCTTTTCATAAATTCTATTTTCATAATTTTTCTTCTAAATTTTTAACACTCATAAGTATTTTTTCAGGAGTAGCTGGTGCATCTATAATTGGACTAATTTTATAATTTCCTACAGATGCTATCGCATCTTTAATCGCAAAAAATACACTCATGGCCAACATAAGAGGGGGTTCTCCAGTTGTTTTTGATTTATTAATCACATTTTCTTTATTCATTCCATCTTTATAAATTTCAACATTAAATTCTTTTGGAATATCACTAATTGCTGGAATTTTATAAGTAGAAGGAGAAAAAGTTGTGATTTGACCTTTGGAATTCCAGTTAACCTCCTCTATAGTTAACCATCCTTGGCCTTGAACAAAACCACCTTCGATTTGGCCCAGTTCAAGCGCTGGATTAATCTCGTTTCCTGCATCATGTAAGATATCAACTCGATTAACGATGTTTTCTCCTGTTAATTTGTCTATTGTAACCTCAGTAACAGCTGCTCCATAACAAAAATAATAAAAAGGTCTTCCTGAAAAACTTTTTTTATTAAATTTTATCTTAGGTGTTGAATAAAAACCAGATGATGAAAGTGAAATTCTATTTAAATATGCTTCTTGAATAATTTTTTCAAATTTAAAAGATTTATTTCCAAATACTATAAATCCATTTCTATAAATTGGTTCCTTGTTATAAATAATTTTATATTTAGATTTAATAAATTTTTCTAAATTAGTTTTAATTTTTGATACAGCATTGAGTGCTGCAGCTCCATTTAAATCTGTAGTAGATGAAGCGGCACTGGCAGAAGTATTAGGAACTTTTGAGGTGTTTGTTGAAGAAATTTGAACTTTTTTATAAGGCAAACCAAATGAATTAGCTACAATTTGTGCAATTTTCGTATGTGTGCCCTGTCCCATTTCAATGCCCCCATGATTTAAATATACGCTTCCATCAGTATATATGTGTACTAATGCTCCAGCTTGATTAAGATGAATAGTTGTAAAAGATATTCCAAACTTGACGGGAGTAATTGCAATTCCTTTTTTTTGATAATTATTTCTAGAGTTAAATTTTTTAATTTCTAAAACTCTTTTTTTATAATCAGATTTTTTAGCAAGTTTATCAAAAATTTCTTTGATAATATTATCTTCTATTTTCATTCCATAATGAGTAATATTTTTTTTATTTTTTTGATAAAAATTTTTCTTTCTAATTTCAAATGGATCTTTTTTTAAATATCTAGCAATATTATCAATGATATTTTCTATTGCCATCATTCCCTGATTTCCACCAAAACCTCTGAATGCAGTTGATGTTGATGTATTAGTTTTACAAAGATAATTTTCTATTTCTATATTTGAGAGAAAATATGCGTTATCTATATGCAATAAAGCTCTTTCATTTATTGCAACAGACAAATCTGGAGACATTCCACATTTTGATGCTAATTTTATTTTTAAACCATTAATTAAACCTTCATCGTCAAAACCAACTTCATAATCAGAATAAAATTCATGTCTCTTACCGGTTATGATTATATCATCATCTCTATCTAATCTAAGCTTTACAGGTGCTCTTGTTTTGTGTGCAAGAAGAGCACAAATACTAGATGTCATAAAATTTGTTTCTTTTCCTCCAAATCCACCTCCGATTCTTCTAACTAAAACAGTTATAGAATTACTTTTTTGATTAAGCATTTTCGCAATAAGTTGCTGAGTCTCGGAAGGATGTTGTGTTGAAGAATAAACAATTAAATCATTATCTTCTCTAGGTAATACAAAAGCTACCTGGCCTTCTAAATAAAAATGTTCTTGGCTTCCGGTTGTAAAATTTCCTTTTAAACAGTTTTTTGATTTAAATATTTTTTTTCTTGGATTACCTTTTTTTATTTTTCTTACATTAAAAAGTAATTTATTTTTTTTTAACGATTCCTTCATGGTAACAATCGGTTTCAATTCTTTATAAGAAATTTTTACTTTCATTACTGCTTTTCTTGCCAGCTCAACGGAGGTTGCCGCAACAGCAAATAAAGGTTGGCCATAATATTCTACCTTTTTTTTTGGAAATATTGGATCACCATCAAAAACTGGGCCAACATCATTCCTTCCAGGAATATCTGAATATGTTACTATTGAAACAACGCCTTCACTTCT
Source organism: uncultured Pelagibacteraceae bacterium (assembly GCA_902634485.1). Lineage (GTDB taxonomy): Bacteria > Pseudomonadota > Alphaproteobacteria > Pelagibacterales > Pelagibacteraceae > Pelagibacter. Next base: position 18,099 of record CACPKA010000001.1, read on the forward strand.
TTTTACTTCTTTAAGATCAATTTTTCTAATTATTGCATTTGCCTTTTTGCTCCAACCTATGGCTGCAAAAAGTGTCCCTTCCGGCTCTTTTATATCATCTGTATACTCTGCAAACCCACTAACATGCTTAAATGCACTATCGTGTGGTATAGCATCTTTTACAAAATAATTGCTACCTTTCATCAATTTACTCTCAATGTTTTTTTATTTTTTACTTCTAGAAAACACTTCAGTAACAAATTTTTTGCAATTTCCATTCGATATGATTTACTAGCTCTCATGTCATCTATAGGTCTATAATCACTTTCTAAATTTTTTATTGCTTTAACAAATATTTTCTCTGAAAAAATAGAATTGATAAGGGTTTTTTCAGTGTTTTTTGCTCTTTTAGGAATTTCTGACATTCCGCCGTAAGCTATTTTAATTTTTTTAATTCGATTTTTATCTATTTCAATATTAAAAGATCCACAAACTGATGAAATATCATCATCAAATCTTTTTGAAATTTTGTATGCTTTGAAAATATTTTTTTTGTAAATTGGTATCTTAACTGAATATATAAATTGTCCTTTTTTAAGCCTTGTTTTACGGTAACTTATAAAGAATTTATTAAGAGATATTAATTCTCTCTTTTTTGCTCCATCTAATATTATTTTAGCATCTAATGATAATAACAAAGGCAAAGTATCTCCTATAGGCGATGCTGTTGCAATATTTCCTGCAATCGTACCAACATTCCTTATCTGAACTGATCCATACCTTTTTAAAATACTAGTGAAATCTGGATAGTGTTTTTTTATAAGTTTTTCAAATTCAATTAGCGATGTTCCAGCTCCAATTTCAATTTCATTTTTTTTATTATTAATAAAATCTAATTCTTTTATTGAATTTAAAGATATAATTTTTTTTAATTCTTTTCTAGATTTAGTTACTTCTAATGAAAGATCAGTTCCTCCACTTAATAAGTTTGCATCTGGATTCTTTTTAAGTATCTTTTTTAATTCTAAGATTGTATTAGGTGCAAAATACTTTTTATTTTCTTTTTTAATTTCAAGGTTTTTTATCTTAATTTTCTTAAATAGTTTAATTGTTTTTTTTTTAAATTTTACAAATTCATCATTATCAATAGTTTTATTTAAACTTTTTGCAGCATCAATTATTGGACGATATCCTGTGCAACGACATAAATTTCCAGACAGAGAATCATTTATTATTTCATCATTTAAAGATTTATTATTTTTATACATAGCAAACATTGACATAACAAATCCTGGCGTACAAAATCCACACTGAGATCCATGAAATTTTACCATTGCATTTTGAACAGGATGTAATTTTCCATCAGAAGAAATTAAGTCTTCTACCAAAATTAATTGTTTACCATTAAGAATTGGCAAAAAAGCAATGCAAGCATTAATTGCTTTATATTTAATATTGTTTTTAACTAATTCGCCTAATACTATTGTGCAAGCCCCACAACCACCTTCAGCACATCCTTCTTTAGTTCCAGTTTTTTTTAATTTAAGTCTAACAAAATTTAAAATTGTCTCATTTGGATCTGGATCTGTAATCTTAAATATTTTGTTATTAAAAATAAATTCTATAATGTTGGAAGTCATTAACTTCCCCTATAAGTTGAATAGCTCCAGGGCGAAACAAGTAAAGGTACATGGTAGTGTTCTTTAGAATTTGAAATTCCAAATCTTATTACAACATCGTCTAAAAAAGGAATATCAGGTGTTTCTGTTATTTTTTTAAAATATTGTCCAACAAAAAAAATTATTTCATATTGCCCTTCCTTAAAATTTGATCCTTCAATTAAAGGTTTGTCTGCTCTACCATCGCTATTCAATATTACACTATTTAATTTTTCCCTTTTGCCACTTTTTATTGAGTAAAGGTCAACTTTAATACCTCTGCCTGGCTTACCAGTATAAACATCTAATACATGTGTAGTTAATTTTGTCATAAAGTTATGTATATAATATACAATTAATGCATAATTAAAATATTAAAACAAAGCAGCAAAAAGCTATATATGAATTCATTAGATAAGTTTAATAAATTAAGTAAAGCTGAATTTATATCTACTTTTGGAAATATTTTTGAAAAAACTGAATGGGTAGCTAAAAAGTGTTATGAATTAAAACCCTATAATAATCTTGATGAATTAGTTTCAAAAATGATAGAAATATTTGAAAATAGTGAAAAAGAAAAGCACCTAGAAATTCTTAATTCTCATCCAGATTTAGCTATTGCAAAAGGATTAACCAAAGACTCAAAAAATGAGCAAAAAGGTGCAAGTTTAAACCAATGCACAGAAGAAGAATTTGAAGAATTTAAAAAACTAAATGAACAATACAAAAAAAAATTTGGATTTCCTTTTATTATTGCCGTTAAAGGAAAAAATAAAGAAGAAATTTTGAATAATTTTAGACAAAGAATAACAAATGATATAAATTTAGAATTTGAAGAAGCTAAAAAACAAGTAAAAAAAATTGCAAGCTTTCGCTTAAGCGAAATAATTAAATAAATATATGAAAAAATTCATTAATGGTAAATTGATTAACTTAGCCGAACCTAGGCTTGGGTCAAAAATAATTTTTAAAACTGATGATTTTTTTGCATCAGCAAATAGGATTATAGATCCAAACCCGCCAATCTTTAAAGAAGGTGTTTTTGATACACATGGTAAATGGATGGATGGATGGGAAACAAGAAGAAGAAGAAGAAAAGGTTTTGATTATTTAATTGTGAAACTCGGAAAGCCAGGGAAAATTTTTAATGTTGATATAGATACAACCCATTTTTCTGGCAATCAGCCCACTCATGCGTCCCTTGAGGCATGTTTAGAAAGAAAAAATTTAAATTATAAATCAAAATGGATTACCATATTAGGTAAGAAAAAACTTAGACCAAATAAAAATCATAATTTTAAAATTAAAAATAAATCAGTTTTCACTCATGTTAAGTTAAATATTTTTCCTGATGGTGGAGTGGCAAGACTTAGAATTTATGGGGAAGTTGAAATTAAAAATATTAATTTTGGAAATAAATTAGTTAACCTTACATCGTTACTAAATGGAGCATCGATTGTAGGTTGTAATAATGAACATTTTGGAAAAGCAGAAAATATTCTTGCACCTGGCGTTGGAAAGAACATGGGTGATGGATGGGAAACAAGAAGAAGTAGAGGAAAAAATTTTGATTGGCTTATAATCAAATTAGGACGTACAGGTATAATTGAAAAAATTGAAATAGACACTCACCATTTTAAAGGAAACTATCCGGATAAATGTTCTATACTAGCTGCATACATTCCAAAAAAAATATCAAATTACTCTGTAATGAAAAAATCTATTAAATGGAAACCTATTTTAAATAAAGTTAAGCTTAATGCTCATAAAAAGCACAGATTTAATAACAAAATAATGAAAAAAAATAAAATTAACTTTATTAAAATAAATATTTATCCAGATGGAGGAATTTCAAGAATTAGAACTTTTGGAAAAGTTATTCAATGAAAATTACTATAAAACCAAAAAAAATTACTCGACAAAATTTTAAAAAATTTGGTGACTTAATATCAACCAAAAAAATAAAACCTATTAATATAAATGATGGTTATGCAAAAAGATTTGATAACTTGTGTAAAATCAATACATCTTTTAAAAAAGGTAATACAATAATGAGTATTTTTTCAGCAAAAAAAAGAAGATTTCCAATGAAAATTGAAATGATGGAAAAACATCCGTTAGGAAGTCAGGCATTTGTTCCAATGGATAAAACTAATTTTTTAGTATTTGTTGCTCCAAAAGGTAAAAAGCCAGATACAAAAAAAATAAAGTCATTTATTGTTCCAACACAAACTGGCATTAATTATAAACCTGGAATATGGCATTTCCCACTGATATCAATAAAAAATATGAATTTTTTAGTAATTGATAGAAAAGGAATGGGTAATAATTTAGTAATTTACAAATTTAAAAATGAAAAAATATTTCTCAAACAAAAATAAAAAATACCAAAGAGATTTGATTGGTTATGGTTCAAAAAAACCAAAAATAAAATGGCCAAATAATGCAAAAATTGCTCTACAGATAGTCTTAAATTATGAAGAAGGAGCCGAGAATTGTGTATTACATGGGGATAAAACTTCTGAAATTTTTTTATCGGAAATTATAGGAGCTCAGCCAATTAAAGGTCGAAATATGAATATGGAGTCTTTTTATGAATATGGATCAAGAAGAGGTTTTTGGAGACTTCATGAATTATTTCAAGAAAAAAAAATTCCTGTAACTATATTTGGCGTAGGTATGGCATTAGAAAGAAATCAAGATGTATGCAATGCAATAAAAAAAGCAAATTATGAGATTGCCTCACATGGATGGAGATGGGTTGACTACCAAAATTTTTCTAAGTCTAAAGAAAAAGAACATATGAATTTAGCAATAAAATCGATAAAAAGAATTTTTGGTAAAAGACCTATGGGTTGGTATACTGGTAGATGTAGCCCAAATACTATAAATTTAGTTACAGAAGAAGGTGGATTTCTTTATTGCAGCGACTCTTATAGTGATGATCTTCCTTACTGGATAAAAATAAAAAACAAAAAACAATTAATAATTCCATATACTCTAGACAATAATGATATGAGATTTGCAACTAATCAAGGATTTAATAGCGGCGAACAATTTTATACGTACCTTAAGGATAGTTTTGACACTTTATATAATGAAGGAAAAAAATACCCAAAAATGATGTCTGTAGGTTTGCATTGCAGATTGATTGGTAGGCCAGGTAGAATTCAATCTTTAAAAAAATTTTTAGACTACGTTTTAAAATTTAAAGATGTTTGGATTTGTAAAAGAATAGATATTGCAAAACATTGGATAAAAAATTATAAATAATAAACTTTATGAAAGGTTATGTTGTGGCTGTATATGAAGAAATTAATGATCCCGAATTGTTAAAAAAGTATGCAGAAAAAGCCTCCATTGCACTAAAAAAACATTCAGGAAAAATAATTATTAGAGGTGGAAAAAGTGAATGTAAAGAAGGAAAACCTTCTCCCAGAACTGTTATTATAGAATTTTCTAGCATAGAAGATGCTAAAATATTTTATAAATCTAATGAGTATCAAGAAGCTAAAAAAATTTTAGGAAACTCCGTCATAAGAAATTATCAAATTATAGAGGGAGTTTAATATTCCACATCTACTGGATCTATACTTCTCCACATATACCAAGTAAAAACAGATCTATAACCAGAATGTAGTTTAGAAACTTTTTCTAAAAATCTTTTGCTAGGTGGGTATGAAACTTTATAATTTTTTGATATTGCACGAATTAAACCTATATCTTTAACTGGAAAAATGTCTGGTCTATTTAAATTAAACATCAAAAACATTTGTGCACTCCATACACCTAGGCCCTTAAGTCTAGTTATATACTCTATTGCCTTTTCATCATCCATTTTTTTTAAATCATAAACATTAAATGATCTATTTTGAAAATCTTTTGCTATATTTTTCAAATAAGAAATTTTTTGACGGGATAATCCAACACTTTTTAAACTTCTTGAAGTTAATTTAATAATTACTTTAGGTATAATTTTTTTTTTGCATTTAATTTCGAATTTTTTCCAAATAGAGTCTGCAGCTTTTACTGATATTTGTTGTCCTATTATTGTTCTACAAAGTGAAAAAAAGGGGTTATTCTTGGTAGTCAAAAAACCTTTATTGTATTTTTTAATAATTTTTTTTAATACTGGATCTCTATTTGAAAGAACTTTTTTTGCTTTATACCAATAATTAGGAGGTTTATTGCTCATGTCTTTGAATAGAAACCTGTTTATTATGATAAATTTCTCTTCTAAAAATAACTATTGATGAAATAATAACTAATGCAGAACCAAATAAAGTTTTAGAAGTTGGAACTTCGCTCCAAAAAATATATCCAAAAATTATAGCAAAAACTAAAGCTAAATATTTTAATGGAGTTACAAGTGAAACATCAGAAAATTTATATGATTGTGTAAGCCATAAATTTGCTAATCCCCCTAAAATCCCTAAAAGACATAGTAAAAATAAATCTTTAAGGCTAGGTAAAATCCAGCCCTGGGGAATTGTAAAAAAACTCACAATCATTATTGATACTGAAAAATAAAAACTTATTAACCAAACTGGTTCTGATGATGATAGTTGCTTAATTGCTATTGCGACATATGAAAGTCCTAAACAAAATATTATTGGATATATGTAATATAAATTCATTGAGCTAAACCCTGGTTCTGAAATAATAATTATTCCAATAAAACCAACTATTACTGCTAACCACCTATATAAACCCACCTTTTCGCTGAGTAAAAAAATTGATAAAATTGTAGTAAAAATTGGCGCAGCAAATGAAATACTCACAACTGTAGCCAAAGGAAGTTTTCTTAATGCAATGAATATTGCGACTATCGCAATCAATCCTGCTACACATCTTTTTAAATGAAGAAAACCTCTATTAGTTTTATAAAAAACTAAATACTTTTCTTTTGGTATCAAAAAAATTAAGGGAATTATTCCACAAAAACCCCTAAAGAATAAAACTTCTCCAACGGGATAATTTTCTGACCATTTAACAATTAAATCCATTATAGAAAAAGCACACACTGACATAAACATGTACAAAAAGCCTAATTGATTTTTAGAAAGCATAATAATAACTTAGAACAATTAAAAAATATATCAATGGAAATAGCAGTCTTAGCTTGTGGATGTTTTTGGGGACCAGAAATTAAATTTGGTAAGCTTAAAGGAATTATAAAAACTGAAGTAGGTTATTGTGGTGGAATAAACAAAAATACAACATATAAAGAAGTTTGTTCTGGAAATACAAATCATGCTGAAGTTGTTAAATTAGACTTTGATCCAAAAATTATATCCTTCGAAAAAATTTTGGATTTTTTTTTTGAAATTCATGATCCAACAACATTAAATTCACAAGGTCCTGATTTTGGAACGCAGTATAGGAGTGAAATATTTTATTATAATGAGGAACAAAAAAATATTGCCAAAAAAATTTTAGCAAAAAATAATATTAGACTGAAGGGTAAAATTGTTACAAAAATTTCTGAAATAAAAAATTACTGCAAAGCTGAAGAGTACCATCAAAAATATTTAGAAAAAAAATAATATGTCTTTAGTTTCAACAAATTGGTTAGAAAAAAATATAAATAAAGTGAAAATTTTAGATTCGACTTGGCATATGCCTAATCTAAATAGAAACGCTTATCAAGAATATAAAAGAGATCATATACCTAATTCTATTTTTTTTGATATAGATAAATTTTCAGATAAAAAAAGCAATCTTCCACACATGCTGCCTAGTGAAAAAAAATGGGAAAAAATTGTTTTTAATTTAGGAATTTCTAATCAAGATAAAATTATTGTTTATGATAATTCTAATGTAGTTAGTGCATGTAGGTGCTGGTATACTTTTATATTTTTTGGACATAACCCAAATAAAATTTCTGTATTAGATGGTGGTTTTTTAAAATGGAAAAATGAAAAAAGACAAACCACTAATAAAATTAAAAAAGATAAGAAAAAAATTTATAAAGTAAAAAAAAAATCTAAATTAGTTAAAACAAAAAAAGATATAGATCAAAATATAGTTAAAAAAAGATTTAAAGTAGTTGATGCAAGAAGTAGAAAAAGATTTTTAGGTTTAGAAAAAGAACCTCGACTAGATGTAAAAAGCGGCTCAATCAAAAATTCGTATTGCTTGCCTTTTTCTGATTTAATAAACCAAAAAAATAAAACATTTATTAAAAAAAAAAAAATTAAAGAAAAATTTGCCAAAATAGGAATCAATAATGAAAATAATGTAGTATTTTCTTGTGGATCTGGAATTACAGCGGCAGTTTTGAGTCTAGCTTATTCTTTAATTAATGATAAATATTTGCCTACTGTTTATGATGGTTCTTGGGCCGAGTATGGTAAGATAAAATAAAAAAAAATGAAAAGATCTACTAAAATTATTTCTATAATTACAATATTCTTTTTAATTATAGCTACAGTTATTGTTGCAAGAACAATGATAGGTATGCATTTTAAAAAAAAATTTAGTAAAAGACCTCCTCCCGGTATAATTGTAACTACAGTTAACCAAAAAAAATTTAAAAATAAAATTGAAACTTTTGGTACTGCTGTGCCCATAAGAACAAAATCTTATAATATAGAAAAATATGAAATTATTTCTCCAATAAGATTTAATCAAAAAATTAAGAAAGGAGAATTAATCGCAAAACTTAAAAATAGAAATATTATTGCACCGTTCGATGGTGTAATAGGAAAAAGGGATTTTTCAGACGATATTGCTGTATCAGAAACTTCTATAGTTGTTAATATAGAAGATGCTTCAGTTTTATATGTTGATGTTGATATACCTGAAATATATGCATCATATATTGAAGAAGGATTATTAGCAGATATAAAATTTTCTGGCCACTCAGAAAAAATTTATAGCGGATTAATAGAATCAGTTTCTAGTAGAATTAATACTGAAAAAAGATCGCTTGCAACAAGAGTTAAATTAGAAAATTTAGATTTAAAATTATTACCAGGTACTCTTTTGGAAATTACAATAAATTATAATGAGCGAAATTCTTTGGGAATTCCTGATACAAGTGTAATCTTAGAGGGAAACAAAGTATATATTTATAAAGTTGACAAAGATAATTTAACAAAAAAAACAGAAGTAAGTATAGGTACAAGAAATGAAGGTTATCTCGAAGTAATTTCTGGATTAAGCTTAGGTGAAACAATAGTCGCCGAAGGTCTAAAAAAAGTTAGACCAAATGGTAAAATTAAACCAATTAAAAAATAATGTATTTAACCGAAGTAAGCATTAGAAGGCCAGTAGTCTCATGGGTTTTGTCTCTTATTTTAATAGTATTTGGAGTTTTTGTTTTTTGGAAACTACCAGTTAGAGAACTCCCATCGGGTTTACAGCCACCCGTGGTTCAAGTTAAAGTTGAATACAAGTCAGCTTCAGCTGCAATAATTGATGAAGAAGTTACACAAGTTATTGAAGATGTAATTGGTGGAGCTGAAGGTATTAAAAATATTGACTCAAAATCTGAAAATGGAAAGAGTACAATAAATATTGAATTTGATACAGAAATTGATTTGGATGATGCTGCAAACGATATTAGAGAAAGAGTAGCAAGAATAGTAGATAGATTGCCATCTGAATCAAATCCTCCTCAAATACTTAAACAAGCTGCTGGATTTACGACTACGATGTGGTTAGCTCTATCGTCTCCAACTTGGAGTGATTTAGAACTCGGAGATTATGCTGAAAGATACTTAGTTGATAAATTTTCAAATGTTAAAAATGTAGGAAGAATTTTGGTAGGAGGTTTAAGAGAATTAAGTGTAAGAGTTTGGATTGATCCGGTTAAATTGGCAGCTAATAACTTAACAATTCAAGAAGTTGAATTAGCTTTAAGAAATGAGAATGTAAGTTTGCCGGCAGGCACCCTAGAAGCAAATAATATAGATTTAACTATTAATCTGGATAAATCTTATAATGATTTAGAAAAATTAAAACAATTGCCATTAAAAAAAGGGAAAAATAACATTGTAAGATTATCTGATATAGCAAATATTGAGTTTGGACCAGTATCTGAAAAAGCTTTGTTTAGAGCCCAAAGCAAAAATGCATTAAATTTAAAAACAGTTGGTATAGGTATCTATGCTAGAAGTGGAGCTTCAACTGTAGAATTATCAAAAGAAATTAAGAAAAGAATTAAGGAAGTTAAAAAAAATCTTCCTGAAGGTTTAAATTTAGAAATAGCTTTTAATAGAGCAACATATATAGGAGCAGCAATCAATGAAGTTTATAAAACTCTAATTATTGCTTTTGTTTTAGTAGTAATTATTATTTATTTATTTCTTGGAAACCTAAAAGCTGTAATAGTTCCTGCTATAGCATTGCCGGTGAGTTTAATTGCAACTTTTTTAGGAATTTATTTGTTTGGATTATCTATAAATATTTTTGTACTTTTAAGTTTTATTTTAGCTATTGGAATAATTACTGATGACTCGGTTATAATGACTGATGCTATATATAGAAGAATAGAAAATGGAGAAACTCCATTGGTTGCCGCTTATAAAGGTTCAAAACAAATAACATTTGCTATTATTGCAACAACTTTAATTTTAGTTGCTGTTTTTTTACCTTTAATTTTTATAGAAGGAATAGCTGGAACTTTATTTAGAGAAACTGCTATTGCATTATCTTTTGCAATTGTTGTGTCATCTTTTGTTGCTTTATCTCTATCACCGATGCTTGGTAGCAAGTTCTTGGATAAGAAAAAAAAAACAAATTTTTTTGTAGTTAAATTTGATAAGTTTTTTAAAGGCTTTTCAAATTTTTACCAACAAACACTTATTTATTGGCTGGATAAAAAAAAAATAATTATATCATTTATAATATTCATAATAATAGGTTCGGGATTATTATATAATTTTGGAAAAAAAGAACTTCTACCTGTGGAAGATAGGGGAGCTTATTTAGTTATAGGTTTTACAGATGAAGGTAGTTCTTTCCAATATACACAAGATAGAGCTGAAGATGTAGAAAAAAGACTGATACCCCTTTTGCAAAAAGAAGACAGTCCATACAATAGATTTCTAATGATAGTTCCAGGATTCGGTTCAGATAATAGTTTTTTAATTATAGCTCTATTAAATAATTGGAAAGATAGAAAACAAAATTCTCAAATAATAATGAGACAGGCTATTGGCAAAATAGTAACTGTTCCACAAACACTAGCTTTTCCAATATCCCCTCAAGCAATTAGAGTTTCTAATTATAATAAACCAGTTCAAATGGTTATATTAGGAAGTACTTACGAAGAATTAGAAAATATACAAAATAGGATAATAAGAACGCTAAGAAAAAATAGGAATTTATCTCGTATAGAGTCTGATTACTCTAGAAACAAACCAGAAGTAAAATTAATTATAAATAAAAATAAAGCAAAAGACTTAAACATTTCTACTCAATCTATTGGTGAAACTCTTGAAACACTTTATGGAGGTAAAACTGTCACAAAATTTAATAAACTTGGAAAAGAATACCCAATTATTCTACAACAATATTTATCTGATAGAAAAGATCAACAAAGTTTAAGTAAAATTTTTGTTAGATCGGGAAATAATGGAGAATTAATTTCATTAGCAAATTTAGTGAGTTTTAAAGAAGAAGGATCAGCTAATAAATTAGCAAGATATAATAGACAAAGAGCAGTAACTATTTCCGCAAATATTGCTGAAAATTATACACTAGCCGAAGCTATAAAATATCTAGAAAAAACTGTAGCTGAGATTGCTCCTAATAGCCAAATTACCTGGAAAGGTAAATCTGAAGAAATAAAAGAAACTAGCAATGAACTATATTTAATTTTTGCCTTGGCTTTGTTAACTGCATACTTAGTAATGGCAGCTACTTTTAATTCATTTATTCATCCATTTATCATTGTCCTAACCGTTCCACTAGCAGTTTTTGGAGGTTTAATATTTATTTGGTTTTTAAATAGTTCAATAAATATTTTTTCTCAAATTGCACTTGTAATCCTTATTGGAATTTCAACTAAAAACAGTATTCTTATTGTTGAATATGCTAATCAGTTAAGGGCAATGGGCAAAAACATAGAAAGTTCTGTCAAAGAAGCTTGTGAGCTAAGATTTAGACCAATAATAATGACATCTTTAAGTACAATGATCGCAATGATACCATTGGTAGTTGGAAATATAGGGCCTGGTGCAGGTGAAGGATCAAGACTTGCTGTTGGTTCAGCTATACTAGGTGGAATGATGATTTCAACATTCTTTACTTTATATGTAACTCCTACAATGTATTTGGCTCTAGCAAAAAATACAAAAAGAATAGATGCTGTTGATATTGAATTAAAAAAACAATTACATTAAAAAATTACATATTTATTTTTATTTAATTTTTTCTGACATTTTTTAAGTTGACTTCTATATTTGTTAGCTTGATTTGAAACTTTTTTTGCTAATATAATTACTTTTTGATTATTTTTATAATTTTTATAATTTCCCCAGCCCTCATGGTAAGCCAAATATTGTCTAAAGGCATCATTTTTTGAAATTTTTAATATTTTTTCAGATTTATTTGTGTACCATCCTATAAAATCTACACTATCTTTAAATCTTGTTCTTGTAGCTAATTTATTGCCAGTTTCTTCCTTATATTGTTTCCATGTTCCTTTAACAGCTTGTGAATATCCAAAAGAGCTTGAAGGTCTTTTGTAGGGTATTACTTTAAAAATTTTCTGTCTTTTAGGTTTTGCCAACCAATCAAAATCTGATTCCATTTTTATGATTGCTAATTGTAGATAAATAGGTGTTCCCCATTTTTTTTCAGTTTTTTTCGCATATTTATACCAAAGATATCTTTCAGAAAATATTGCACAACCATCAGCAGTATTTTTAGGAATAGATGAACAAGCTGAAATTAAAAAAAATAAAAATATAAATAATAATTTTTTATTAAGAATCACTATAATCTTATAGTTTATTTATTTTTTTTTCTCCATTCTTCTGGTAGGTCAAATGTACCAGCCCATATCCCTACTTTATCCTTCTTTGCTTGATTTTGTGCATCTAAATATTTTTCAGAATATCTAATATATGCAACTGCCTGTCCTTTTAGAACCATTAAATAATTTATGTTTTTTTTACTTTCTGCGTGTGCACCTAAGAAACATTCGCCTATAATTCTTTTGTACCTATCTCGTTCTGAATAGTAACAATAAATTTGATCACCGTAGCCTGGGTGATTTATAAGATCTTTAAGATATGCTTTTGATGAATGGCCGCATGCATAAGGATCATTGTTTTTATCTTTACATATTTGTTTCATTTCAGGTGCATCAATACCAAAGAGTCTAATCTTTTCATTCCCATATTTAATTGTGTCTCCATCAGTAACTATTACTAGCATTTTTGAAAAATTAATAAATCTTTCTTCAGAATTAGCAAGGTTGATAAAAGATAGAAAAAAAATAATTAATAAACTAAATAAATTCAGATTTAGCTTTTTCATTGAACTCATTCATTCTTTTTCTGATTTCTTCGTCTGAAATATTTTGATCCTTCAAGTCAGCTTTTACTTTTCTAAAAACATCTTCATCCCCTGCCTCAGCAAAATCTGCTTTTATAACTGATTGAATATAATCTTTTTCTTGATCAGGATTATAGCCTAAAATTTGTGAAACCCATTGACCAATATATTTATTTCTTCGAGCACTAACTTTAAATTGTAATTCTTCATCATGTGCAAATTTTTTTTCAAAACTTTTTTCTCTTTCATCAAAACTACTCATTTTTTTTTCCTTAATTTAAAAATTAAAAATATAAGAAATGATATAACTACTCCAATAAAATTTCCAGCAAGATCTTTTATTTCAAATCCTCTGTTAGGAATAAATAAATGAGCTAATTCTAAAAAAATTGAAATAAATAGAAGATATAATAAAATCCAAGCTACAGATTTTTTTTTTATATATGCTAAAAATCCTAATAAAGAAATAATGAAAAAAACATATACATGATTGGAGGAAACTAAAAAATCTCTTGTTAGCTGAGGTTGAGTTTTACAATCGCTATAAATTAAACAACCAAATATACTTCCAGGATACAAATAAAAGACTAATAAAAGAATATTACTGATATAAAATAAATACTTTATAATTGTTAAAACATTCATATTATAAATTTTGAGATTATTATTCATTTCAATATCTTATATTAGGATTTATAATAAAAACCAATGAGCAATCTAATTTTAGTTAGACATGGACAAAGTGAATGGAATTTAGAAAATAAGTTCACTGGATGGGTTGACGTTGATTTGGCCCCAAAAGGAAAACTTGAAGCTTGTAAGGCTGGAGAATTAATTAAAAATCAAAAAATTAAAATTGATCATTACTTTACATCATATCAAAAGAGAGCAATCAATACGTTAAAGTTAATTCTAAATACTTTAAGAATTAAAGATAATAATATAATAAAAGCCTGGCAACTAAATGAAAGACACTATGGCTCTTTGACTGGATTAAATAAAGATGAAATGAAAAAAAAATTAGGAGAAAAAAAAGTACACGAATTTAGAAGATCTTGGAATATTGCTCCAGCCCCTTTAAGTAAAAAAAATCCATATCATCCAATAAATATAGAGGCTTATAAAAATATCATGTTAAAAAATATTCCAGATACAGAATCTCTAAAAGATACATATGAAAGAGTCTTACCCTTTTACAAAAAGGAAATCGAAAGTAAATTGATGAAAAGAAAAAATATCATTGTATCGGCACACGGAAATTCAATAAGAGCAATATGTAAATATTTATTTAATTTAGACGAAAAAAATATAACTAAATTAGAAATTCCAACAGGAAACCCTTTACTTATTAGTTTTAAAAACAACACTGAAATTAACAATTGTACTTATTTAGATCATGAAAGAGCAAAAGATTTAATTGTTTTTTAAAATTTTATTATAGATTTCTAAATCAGTAACATGATAAAATTTATTTGTACTTTTAAAACCAAATAAAGCATTTCTATTAATTAGCTGACTCCATATTTCATTAATAGAAAAAAATTTTTTATCTATATTTTTTAGTAAATTTTTGCTTATTATTTGACAACCTGTATAAATATAATTTTTGTTGTTATTTTTATATAATAAGTTTTTTTCTAGACTAAAATCACCTTCAAGATTTTTATCAAAACTAAGTTTTTTATCAGCAACCAATAAAATATTTTGAGCTTTACTAATTAAAAAAAACTCATACATTTTATTAATAAATTCTACATAATTTAAATCCCACACTGTATCTGGATTAAAAACTAAAAAAATATTTTCATCTATATAATTAACCATATTTTTAATTCCACCACCTGTGTCTAGTATTTTTTCTCCATCTTCAATTATATCTATTTTGATATTGAAATTATTATTATTAATAAAATCCCTAATTTTACTTTTTAGATGAAAAGTATTTATAAGAATTCTCTCTATGCCTAATGCTTTTACTAAATTAATTGTATTTTCTAAAAGAGTAAAATTATTTATTTCCAATAAAGGTTTGGGGTTTTTTGAAGTAATTGGATATAGTCTTTTTCCAAATCCAGCACATAATATTAATGCAGTTTTAATTTTCATTTTTTTAATCTTACTTTTTTTGAAAAATTTTTTTCTAGGAATTTTTTTAAATTAAAAAAAATTTTATTATTATTCATTCTATATTCTATTAACTTCCAAGCATAAGGGATAAGCTTTAAATATTTTTTTTTGTTATCTCTTATAGCAAGTCTAGTAAAAACACCTATAACTTTCAAATTACGCAAAATGGATAAAATTTCAAAATCATTTTTAAAATTTTCTTTATTAATACTTTTTAGTCTTAAATCATAATAAATTTGATATATTTTTTTTTTAATATTTTCTGAGGTTTTTAACCTAACATCATCAATCAAAGATGCAAGGTCGTAGGCAATATTACCATACACGGCATCTTGTGAGTCAATTAAAAAAATTTTATTTTTTTTTATCATTAAATTTGAAACATGAAAATCTCTATGAACAAATGTATTATTTGATAATTTAATTTTATTTATCAGATAAATTATATTTTTTTTTAATTCTCTTCTAAAACTTAATAATTTATTTTTTTTAATAAACTGAGGTGTATACCATTTTAAAAATAAATTTGCTTCATCAAAAATTTTTTTTTTTGAATAGACAGGAATTTTATATGTATTATTTTTAAAATTTTTAATTTTTCTTAACTTAATATCCTGCATTTTAATTAAAATATTTAAAATTTTTTTATAAATTATAACTTTATTTACTTTTTTTTTTTTAAAAATATCAAATACCGTTTTATTTCCAAGATCTTGAATTACCATGTAATTTTTATCAAAGTTTTCAAAAACTAGTTTCGGTGCATTAATTTTATTTTTTAATAAAATTTTATTTATAGAATCATAGTTTAATAGATTTTTTTTTTTTTCTTTTTTTGCTAAAACAATTATAAAACTTTTTTTTTTTATTTTTGCTCGATAAAATTTTCTAAATGAGGCATCACCTTTAATCGACTTTATTTTGGCACTATCCAAATTCATAATTTTTTAATCTTCCAAAAGAATTTATTTTCAACAATCTTTCATTATCTTTTCTAGTATATTTGAATAATAATTCTATACGGTTTGTCGGTTTTTTTTTAATTAATTCTGGCCATTCAATTAATAATATACTTTCATCTATATCCTCAAATAAGCCAATGTTATTTATATCTATATCATTTTTCAGTCTATAAAGATCAAAATGTTTAATTTTATAATCCTTAAACTCATATTCAAAAACTATATTAAAAGTAGGACTTAACACTTCACTTTTTTTTAATTTATTTTTATTTTCGCAGCTATTAATAAAAAGTCTTGCAAAAGTGGTTTTACCAACTCCTATTTCTCCATGTAATAAAATTGAGTCTCCGGGTAACACTGCATCTTTTATTTTGTTTGCTATTTTTTTTAATTCGCGAATAGATGAAATTTTCATCTTGTTGCTAGCTTAATATCGATATGTATCTGGCTTGTATGGTCCCTCAGGTGTTACACTAATATAATCTGCTTGATCTTTTGACATTTGGGTTAATTTAGCTCCTACTTTTTCTAGGTGTAATCTAGCAACTTTTTCATCTAAGTGTTTTGGTAAAACATAAACCTTATTTTCATATTTTTCTGAATTATTCCAAAGCTCTATTTGAGCAGTTACTTGATTAGTAAATGATGCGCTCATTACAAAACTTGGATGTCCTGTAGCACATCCTAAATTCACTAGTCTTCCTTCAGCCAATAAAATTATTCTTTTATTGCTTGGTAAAGTTATTTCATGAACCTGTGGTTTTATTTCATCCCACTTATAGTTTTTTAATGCTTCAACTTGAATTTCATTATCAAAATGTCCGATGTTACAAAGTATTGCTCTATCTTTCATATCTCTCATGTGATCAGCTGTAACAATATCTTTATTACCTGTAGCAGTAACAACTATGTCTGCTTCTTTAATCATATCATCCATTAGAACGACCTCATAACCTTCCATTGCAGCCTGTAAGGCGCAAATTGGATCTGTTTCTGTAACCATTACTCTTGCTCCACTTTGTCTTAAAGATGCTGCACTTCCCTTACCAACATCTCCAAAACCAGCAACTATAGCAACTTTACCTGACATCATCACATCTGTTGCTCTTTTTATTCCATCAACTAAGCTCTCTCTACAGCCATATAAATTATCAAATTTAGATTTTGTTACCGAGTCATTTACGTTAATAGCTGGAACTAATAGTGTTCCCTGGTTTTCCATTTTTTTAAGCGCTAATACTCCTGTTGTTGTTTCTTCTGAAAGTCCTTTAATATCTTTTAATAATTCTTTATATTCTTTATGCATCAACGCCGTTAAGTCACCACCATCATCGAGGATCATGTTTGGCTTCCAATCTTTTTTTCCTTCAATTGTTTGTTTAACACACCACCAATATTCCTCTTCTGTCTCACCTTTCCATGCAAATACTGGAATACCAACTTTTGCTATGGCTGCTGCAGCATGATCTTGAGTTGAAAAAATATTACATGAGGACCATCTTACTTCTGCACCTAAATCAACTAGAGTCTCTATAAGAACTGCTGTTTGAATCGTCATATGAAGACATCCTAAAATTCTTGCTCCTTTAAGAGGATATTTGCCTTTGTATTCTTTTCTTAGTGCCATTAAGCCTGGCATTTCAGTTTCAGCTAAAGAAATCTCTTTTCTACCAAAGTCTGCTTGGGTGATATCTTTTACTTTGTAATCTTCCATGGGATGTTTTTTTAACAACTAAAGTCAAATTAATCAACCTTTTAAACCTTTGGAAAAGAAATTTCTATTCTTGCTCCGATATTATCTGGGTTATTTGATGCGACTATTATGCCCCCATGTAATTCAACTAAATTTTTAACAATATTTAATCCCAAACCTGAATGTTCTCCAAATTTATCTGGTCTGTTACTATAAAATCTATCAAAAATTTTATCTAATTTTTTTTCTTTAAAGCCTTCACCCTGGTCAATAACTCTTAAAATTATTTTGCTATTACTATTATTTTGAATTTCTACAATAACTTTTTGATTATCTTTGCTAAAAGATATTGCATTATCTAATAAATTTGCAAGTATTTGTTCTATTCGATTTTCAATACCTAAAATATTAAATTTTTCTGACTTATCATTAATTTTCAAATAAACTTTTATTCCTCTTTTCTGTATATAAATGTTGTTGAAATCATCTACAACTGACTGTGTAATAAGTTTTAAGTTAATTTTATTCATTTTTTCTCTACTTATAGCAACTTCATCTTTCAGTATTTGGGAATAATCTGTAATAAGTCTTTCAATTCTTTCAACATCATGAGATAGAATTTGTACCAATTTTTCTCTTTTTACTTTATCTTCAGTTTCGCTTATTATTTCGGAAGCGCTTTTTAATGATGCTAATGGGTTTCTGATTTCATGCACTAAATCTCGTGAAAAGTTTTCTGCTACATTAATTCGTTTATATAGATCGTTAGTCATATCATCTATAGATTTTGACAATACACCTATTTCATCATTTCTTTTTTTTAAGTTATCTATATTTGATTTCTGTTTTTTCTCATCTTTAATAATTTTAGTATAATTAACTAAATTACCAATAGGTTTTAAAAAATATTTATTTAAAACTAATGAAAAAATTATTATTGCTACAACAACCAAAAGCGCAGTCCTGATTACAAAAGTTTTTCTTTCATTTATTGCTGCTCTTATTTCATTTGCATTTTCAGTTATTGCCAAATATCCAAAATGCTTTCCATCGATATTTACGTTTTTTATAGTGGTTAAAAGAAATTGATTATAAGTTTTTTCAGTATAAGTATAAGGAATTCCAAATTCTTTGGAGTTTGAGTATTTTTTTAATACATCAGTTAAAAAAATTTTTTTATTTTTTTTTTGTTTTTTTTGTATTTCTTTATTAATTTTATTTTTATTATCTAAATTTTCTAACTCTACAACATTAGATTGTCTTGAAAAAGCTCTAGGATCAAGATCTAAACTATCGGTATCACCGATTAATATAAATTTCTCATCAAAAAAAATTACTCTATCTAAATTTTGAAATAAAAATCTAGTTGAAAATAAAAATTTTCTAATTTCGTTTTCATTAAATTTTATTTTCAATCTCTGAATATGATCAATTGTATTGTTAATGATTTGAATATGATTTGCTGTTTTTTTTTTTATTAAATTTGGCTGAACAGTATTAAGATAAAAAATTGTACCACAGCCTATAATTATAAAAACAACTGAATTTATAAATAAAAATTTTTTTAGTATAGATAATTTTTTTAATACAATATTTAACATTAACTAACATTCCATCTGTACCCACTGCCATATCTAGTTTCAATTGCTGAAAAGTTACTATCAATTTTTTTAAATTTTTTTCTAATTCTTTTAACATGACTATCAATAGTTCTATCCTCTATTTCTGTGTCTTCCCTGTAAGCTATATCCATTAGCTGTGACCTTTCTTTAATAATTCCAGGCCTTTTTGCTAATTCTTTAACAATTAAAAATTCTGTAGTTGTTAATTTGTCTGGTAATTGTTTTCCATCCCATTCGCATTCAAGTTGCGAAGGATCTAATTTTAATTTTCCATGATGAATAATATTTTTATTATCATCTATACTTACATTTTTTTTTCTAAGCTGGACTCTAATTCTTTCAACTAGTACCTTAATGGAAAATCCTCCCGATTTTTTAATAAAATCATCAGCGCCTAATTTTAAACCTAACAATTCGTCTACTTCTTCATCTTTTGATGTAAGAAATATAACTGGTAGAGAGGTCTTCTTTCTCAACTTTTTTAATAGCTCTTCACCATCCATTTTTGGCATCTTAATATCAATTACAGCTAAATCTGGTGGAGTTCTGGATAAACCGATTAACGCACTTTCTCCATCAAGATAAGTTTGAACATTAAACCCTTCTTTTTCTAACGCCATGCTTATACTTGTGAGTATATTTCTATCATCGTCAATTAATGCAATTGTTTGTTTCATATGATCATTAATATAAAAATACTAAATTGTTCTTAATTGGGCAAGTAATACAAGTTAGTGAAGTATTCCCCAATTTTCACCAAAATTTATGTCAACAGTTAATGGTATAGAAAATACATGCAAGTCACTATTAACAACACTAGTCATTTCTTGATTAATAATCTTATTAATTTTTTTTAACTCATGTTTTGGCGATTCAAATATTAATTCATCATGTATTTGTAATAACATTTTAGTTTTTAGGCTTTCATCATAAAACCTTTTACTAAGTCTAATCATTGCCATCCTCATTATTTCAGATGCAGATCCTTGGATGGGTGCATTTATTGCTGCTCTTTCTTGAAAATTCCTTACATTATAATTTCTATCATTTATTCCTTTTAAATATGTCCTTCTCCCAAAAATATTATTTACATATCCACTTTTTCTACAAAAACTTATAGTTTTGTTCATGTAATCTTTAATTTCTGGAAATTTTAAAAAATAAGCATTTAAAAAATCTTCGGCTTCATTATTTGACACAGATATTTGTTTAGCTAGCCCATATTGAGAAATTCCATAGATGATACCAAAATTAATAGCTTTCGCTTTTCTTCTAGTATCACTATCAACTTTTTTTACATCTATGTTAAATACTTGGCTGGCAGTCAAAGTATGTATGTCTTCATTATTTTTAAATGCTTTTTTTAACTCTTTTACATCAGCTAAATCAGCTAAAATTCTCATTTCAATCTGATTATAGTCAGCAGAAACTAAGCAATTATCTTTTTCTGCAATAAACGCTTTCCTAATTTCTCTCCCATCTTCTGATTTAATAGGAATGTTTTGTAAATTAGGATCACTAGAAGCTAGCCTTCCTGTAGAAGTTGCGGCAAGCAGAAAGGAAGTATGAACTCTTTTTGTAGTAGGATTAATAAATTCCTGTAGAGAGTCTGTATAAGTATTTTTCAATTTTGAAATTTGTCTCCATTCTAAAACTAACTTTGGAAGTTGATGACCTTTGTATGCTAAATCTTCTAAAACACTTGCACTTGTTGCAAAGCTACCTTTTTTAGTTTTTTTTAAAGATGCAATTTTCAACTCATTATACATTATTTCACCTAATTGTTTTGTTGAAGCAATATTGAATTTTTTTTTTGAGGTTTTAAATATTTCTTTTTCTAATTTATTAATTTTTATTTCAAATTTTTCAGATAGATTTTTTAAAAAATTTTTATTTATTTTTACTCCATAAATTTCCATTAATGCTAAAATTTTTATTAATGGTTTTTCGAAAATTTCATAAATATTTGTTAGGTTTTCAATTTTAAGATTCTCTATAAATATTTTATAAAGTCTAAATGTGATGTCTGCATCTTCAGCAGCATATTCCATTGCCTTATCAATCTTTACTTCGCTAAATTTTATTTGCTTTTTACCAATCCCGACTAAATCTTTGAAAGCTATAGTTTTGTGATTTAAATGAATTTCTGAAAGAGTATCCATGTTATGTCTATTTTTTCCAGCGTCTAAAACGTAAGACATAAGCATCGTATCCTCCATTGAGTTCATTTCAATGCCTTGTTTAAAAAAAACTATAAAATCAAATTTAATATTTTGACCAATTTTTTTAATACTTGGATCTTCTAGCAATTTTTTTAATTTTTTAATTACTTTTGTCTTTTCAATACACTTGGCATCTTTGTGATTTATAGGAATATAACAAGCTTTTCCAATACTAGTTGAAAGTGAAACGCCAATTAATTCTGCCTGATGAGGGTCTAACGAACTTGTTTCTGTATCTACTGCAATTTCTCCACTTTCTTCAGCTTCTATAATCCACTTATCAATTTCATCTTCATTACTTATTAAAGAATAATTTTTAGAACTAATTTGATTAACTTTATGATTTTTATTTTTAGATTTTTCTAAAAAATCTGGCTCACCATATTCAGAAATAACTGAACTTAATAACCTATTAAACTCCATTTCTCTTAAAAAACTATAAAGTTTATTTTTATCTATATTTTTTAAAAAAAATTCTTCAAGTTTTATATG
Organism: uncultured Pelagibacteraceae bacterium; assembly: GCA_902634485.1. Taxonomy (GTDB): domain Bacteria; phylum Pseudomonadota; class Alphaproteobacteria; order Pelagibacterales; family Pelagibacteraceae; genus Pelagibacter. The sequence goes on from CACPKA010000001.1 coordinate 40,365, forward strand.
GATTGGAACATCATTTTTTAAGGTTACTAGTTTTTTGCTTACCATAGCTTTATTTTTATTTTCTAAAATTGTTTCTCTTCTCTTATTTTGTTTTATTTCCTCTGCTTTTTCTAATAATTTTTCTAATGATCCATATTTATTAATTAACTCAGCTGCTGTTTTAACTCCTATACCAGGAACACCAGGAACATTATCACTTGCATCTCCAGCAAGTGCTTGTACATCAATAATTTTATTTGGTTTAACTCCAAACTTATTATTTATATCTTCATAAGAAATAAATTTATTTTTCATAGGATCATAAATACGAACATTTTTTTTATAAAGCTGCATTAAATCTTTATCAGATGAAATTATAGTAACTTTTGCTCCTATATTTAAAATTTTTTCTACATATGTTGCGATTAAATCATCTGCCTCATAATTAAGCAATTCTACAGAAGGTAAATTAAATGCTTCCACTGATTTTCTAATATATTCAAATTGTGGAGCTAGGTCTTCTGGTGCTTCAGCTCGATTAGCTTTATATTCTGGGTAAATTTTATTTCTAAAATTTTTTCTAGCAGAGTCAAAAATTACGGCAAAATGAGTTGGCTTTTGATTGTTTTCCTTTGACTTTGAATCCTCCAATAATTTGAAAAGCATATTACAAAATCCAATTACTGCACCTGTGGGCAGACCGTCACTTTTTCTACTTAGTGGTGGGAGAGCATAATAAGCTCTAAAAATATATCCCGACCCATCGATCAAATAAAAATGATCAGTTTTTTTTATTTTATTCATCTAATTTATGTTATCTTAATTATTCAAATATTTTAAATTTATAAGATCTAATGAATAAAAAAAATGTAATTTCTGTAAAAAATTTAAATAAAACATATTCCAGAAAAAATAATAAACCAGTATTTGCTATTAATAATTTAAACTTAGACGTGCAAGAAGGAGAGATTTTTGGCTTATTAGGCCCAAATGGAGCAGGAAAAACAACTTTCATAAATATATTAGCTGGGACAGTCATGAAGAGCTCTGGAAAAATTAATGTTTGGGGCTTTGATATTGATATAAATCCAAGACAAGTCCGAGCATCTATAGGAATTGTTCCTCAGGAAGTTAATCTTGACCCTTTCTTTACTCCAAGAATGCAATTAGATTTACATGCTGGACTATATGGAGTTAAAAAAAAAGATAAAATTACTGATTCAATATTAAAACTTGTATCTTTAGAAAGCCAAGCAGATAGTTATGCTAGAAGTTTGTCGGGTGGTATGAAAAGAAGACTGCTTATAGCAAAAGCTTTAGTTCATCAGCCCCCAATTTTAATTTTAGATGAGCCTACAGCAGGTGTTGATGTTAATTTAAGACAAAACCTATGGGAAAATATTAAATTATTACATGGTCAAGGAGTTACTATAATTTTAACTACTCATTATTTAGAAGAAGCAGAAAAAATGTGCGATCGAATAGGAATACTAAATGAAGGTAATTTAGTTGCACTTGATAGCACTCAAAATTTATTAAATAAAATAAAAACTAAAAAGGTTATATTTAAAGTTGATAAACCAATAAATGTTAAGAATTATGAGTTAGACTCTTTAAAAGTTTTATCTACAGAAAATAATAAAATTATATTTTCATACGAAAAAAATAAAATAAAAATTGAAGAAATTATAAAAGTTGTCCAAAAAAATAATGTAAAAATTATTGACATTTCTACTGACGATGGTGATTTAGAGGAAATTTTTTTAGAATTAACTAAAAATAAATAAATTATTACTTGGGAGATCTTTTTGATAGTATTCTCTGAAGAGTTCTTCTATGCATTTTAAGTCTTCTTGCTGTTTCAGATACATTTCTATTGCATAATTCGAAAACTCTATGAATATGTTCCCATTTAACTCGATCTGCAGTCATCGGATTTTCGGGTGGTTGTGCCTTTGCCTCAGGATCAGCTAATAAAGCTTTTTCAACATCCTCTGCATCAGCAGGTTTTGAAAGGTAATCTATTGCCCCGTGTTTTATTGCTGCTACCGCCGTGGGAATATTTCCATATCCGGTTAACATTATGATTCTGCTATTTGTATTTAATTTTTGTATTTCTTTTACAACCTCAAGTCCATTCCCATCATTCAATCTTAAATCTACAACTGCAAAAGCTGGCTTAATTGTACTCAAGCTGGCTATACCTTTTTTTACACTTTCTGCTTGAGTCACCTGAAAACCTTTCTTTTCCATAGCTCTTGATAATCTTTCTCTAAAAGGATTATCATCGTCTACAATTAGTAAGGATTTATCCTTAAAATTGCTGATGTTTTTTATGTTTTCTGTTTTCTCCATAGTTATACACATATGGTAACTCAAATTTTAATTACAAGCCCAATTATTTACTTTACATTGATTATTTATTGACTTAACTCCTGTTTTATATAAGTTTTTTTTATTAATTTTGAAAAACTTTTTTTGTTAAATTTTTTTTAGAGGGGCATGTGTAATGCAAAAATTTAAAACAGTTGATGAGATAGTGCATCAACTTAAACCAGAGAAACCAGTATATTGTATCAGAAAAAAATCGATACAAATAGCTTCCAAGGTTTTCCAAAATAAATTTCCAGGTAAAATTTTATACGCTGTTAAAACAAATCCTCATCCGATAGTGCTTAAAACAATATTAGATAGTGGCATTAAAAACTTCGATGTAGCATCAATTAAAGAAATAGAAAGTATTCGAAAAATTGATCCAAATGCAAAATGTTCTTTCATGCACACAGTTAAAAGTAGAGAAAGTATAAGTGAAGCATACTTTAAATTTGGAGTTAAAACTTTTTCACTAGATTCAAAAGATGAATTAATAAAGATTATAGAATCAACAAAAAATGCTAAAGACTTAGAATTATTTGTAAGAGTTTCCGTTTCAAATGAACATGCTGAAATAGATTTATCGAAAAAATTTGGTGCTGCTACTTCAGAAGCAATAGGTTTGTATAGGTTAACAAAACAATATTCAAAAAAAATAGGTTTAAGCTTTCATGTTGGATCACAATGCATGCACCCAATTTCATATGCTAAAGGAATAGGTGAAATTAAAAATATTATTAAAAAAACAAAAATTATACCCAACTATATAAATGTAGGAGGAGGTTTTCCTACTATCTATCCTGATTTAGTGCCACAACCATTGGAAAATTATTTTGAAGAAATTAAAAAAAGTTTAGAAAATTTAAAATTAGAAAAACTTCCTGAAATTTTTTGTGAACCTGGAAGAGCAATAGTTGCCGAAAGTGGTTCAACAATTGTAAGGGTAAACTTAAGAAAGAAACAAAAACTCTATATCAATGATGGAACCTATGGAACTCTTTTTGATGCTGGAGTTCCAAACATAGTTTATCCATCACGTTTAATAACAAATAAAAGAATTGTATCAAAAAAGTTAACAGCTTTTGATTTTTACGGACCAACCTGTGATAGTATGGACTACATGAAGGGTCCATTTGTACTTCCAAATAATGTTAAAGAGAATGATTATATAGAGCTTGGTCAGCTTGGAGCATATGGCTTAACATTTAGAACTAAATTTAACGGTTTTTATTCTGATGAAATTTACGAAGTAGAAGATGATCCGATAATGACTATCTACGACAAAGAAACTAATAAAAAGTTTCTTGTTGCTTAAATGTCAGATAAAAAGAACTTAGGTCACAATAGTAAAAAAGATTTTCTTAAATCTCCCGTAGAACATATTGATATAACTTCATTTGATGCAAGAAAAATAATTTCTTCAATGAAAAAAATGTCATTCGTTTCTAGAGAAACAGCAAATGCAGCCAATATATTTAATGATATGCTTAGAGATAAAGAGTGTACTATTTTTTTAACTTTAGCTGGATCTACTTCTGCTGCGGGATGTATGCATATTTATAGAGATATGATTAAATATAACATGATTGATGCAATCGTTGCTACTGGAGCATCAATTATAGATATGGATTTCTTTGAAGCTCTTGGATTCAAACATTATCAAGGTTCTCAATTTCAAGATGACACTGAATTACGCAAAAATTATATTGATAGAATATATGATACTTACATTGATGAAGATGAACTTCAAATGTGTGATAAAACAATATGTGAAATAGCAGATAAGCTTGAACCAAGAAGTTATACATCTAGAGAGTTTATTAATGAAATTGGAAAATATTTAAAAAACAATGCAAAGAAGAAAAATTCTTTAATTGAGACAGCATATGATAATAATGTTCCAATTTTTTGCCCAGCTTTTACAGACTCAAGCGCGGGTTTTGGACTAGTTATGCATCAAGAAAAAAACCTCAAAAAACATATGACAATAGATTCAATTAGAGAATTTCGAGAACTGACTGAAATTAAAATTAGATCAAAAGATTCTGGATTATTTATGATTGGTGGAGGAGTTCCAAAAAATTTTATTCAAGATACAGTTATTTGTGCTGAACTTTTAGGAAAAGAAGTAGATATGCATAAATATGCAGTACAAATCACTGTTGCAGACTCCAGAGACGGTGCTTGTAGTAGCTCTACATTAAAAGAAGCTAGTTCTTGGGGCAAAGTTGATGTTACAAAAGAACAAATGGTATTCGCAGAAGCAACAAGTGTACTGCCTTTGATTGCTAGTGATGCATATCACAATGGCGAGTGGAAAAATAGACACAGGAAAAACTTCACAAAAATTTTTGAATAAAAGTGAAATATCTATCAAATAAAAATGGTTTTCTAGGAATTGATAATAAATTCAAAATTAAAGAAAAAGCTATAATTATTCCATTTGGTTTAGAAAAAACTGTTAGTTATGGTGGAGGAACGAAAAATGGTCCAAAAGAAATTATTAAAGCTTCACATCAAGTTGAACTATATGATGAAGAACTTAATTGTGAACCATATAAAAAAATTGGAATTAAAACTTTAAAACCTTTTAAAATAGATAAAAATATTAAAAAGGCATTAAATAAAATGTCAAAAATAAATGAAGAACTAATAAAAAAAAAAATTTTTCCATTAACTCTTGGTGGTGAGCATTCGATAACTCCTGGTTGCATTGCTCCATTTGCAAAAAAATTTAAAAAACTATGTTTATTACATTTTGATGCGCACGCTGACTTAAGAGAAAGTTATAATGGTGAAAAATTTTCACATGCTTCTGCAATAAAAAGGTGTTTAGATTATAAAAATGTATCAGTAGTATCTTTCGGTATTAGAAATATATCTCAAAGTGAAATATCTTATTTAAAAAAAAATTCCTCAAGAATTAATATTTTTTGGGCAAAAGATAAAAAAAAATGGAATTTAAATAAATTTAAAAAAATAATTAAAAATAAAAATATTTATATAACTTTTGATGTAGATGGATTTGACTCGAGTATTATGCCTGCCACTGGAACGCCCGAACCTGGAGGGCTTTTTTGGGATGAAACTCTAAATATAATAAAAATAGCATCTAAAAATTCAAATATAGTTGGCGTTGATATAAATGAACTTGCTCCAATAAAAGGTTTTGATTCATATAACTTTTTAGTAGCAAAACTAGCCTATAAAATTTTATCTTACAAATTTCTATATAAATAATATTAAACAACTTTAATCGTTCTTATTAAAATTCTGAATGGAACTAACATAGCTAGTGCAACAAAAATTTTAACTGACAAATCTCCTAAAGAAAGAGTAAACCATGGAATTCCTGTTGAATAAAAAGATATTGAAAAGAATAAAAAAGTATCAACAGTAGATCCAATTAAAGAAGATGTTAATGGAGCTATATACCATTTTTTTTTCCTAAGTTTGTCAAAGATTTTTACATCCAATAATTGTGCAACTAAAAAGGCTGTACCAGAACCAATCGCAATCCTTATTGAAATTAAATCTGCAAAATTTGTAGAAAATAAAAGTGTAAAAATAATACCTATTGTAAAACCAATATAAACAATTTTCCTGGCTAAAAGTTTTCCATAAAATCTATTCGCAATATCAGTTATTAAAAAAGCTATTGGATAGCTAAACGCTCCATAAGTTAATATTGAACTCAAATTAAAATAATTTATTGGATATTGAACCAAATAATTAGATAATAAAACAATCACTCCCATAAGAAATGAGAGAATAAAAAATAAACGACTCATTATGCGGATTTACTAAGTAATGATCTTTTTAATTTTTTTAATCTTAAAGAAAGGTATTTTGTTTTTGCTGATTTAATATAATTATCAAAACTTCCTTTTTTATCAACAGATCTCACGCCAGCATTTGATACTGTTAATCTCAAACTTTTATTCAAAATTTCACTTTTAAATTTTACTTTTTTTAAATTTGGAAGAAATTTTCTTTTAGTCTTATTATTTGCATGGCTAACCTTATGACCTTTAAGTGGTATTTTTGCAGTTAGTTCACATTTTTTAGACATAAATTATGACTATATAGGCACTTCAAACTTCTCAGTCAAGATTATTTTTTGATACCTATTATTTCTGATATATTTTTTATTCCCTTATTCTTTAATATATCAATTAACTCACCACTTATTTTGTTAGCTATATTGGGGCCATTATATATCATGCCAGTATACAATTGCACTATAGAAGCGCCATTTATAATTTTTTCATATGCACTCTCTCCAGAGTCAACACCTCCAACACCAATTATTTTAATTTCATTTTTTAATATTTTAAAAAATTTATTTATTAATAAATTGGATTTTTCATTTAAAGGCTTTCCTGATAAACCTCCTTTTTCTAATTTATTAATATTTCTTAAATTTTCTCTATTTTTATCAGTAGTATTAGAAATTATTGCAGCACTAATATTATATTTTATTAATAAATTTGAAATTTTATCAATAAAACTATCTTCAATATCTGGAGAAATTTTTATTGCGATAGGAACTTTTGTGTTCAAATTTTTTTTCTCTTGCTGTAGAGAATTTAGTAAGTCTTCCAATTCCTCTTGATTATGAAAATTTCTTAAATTTTCAGTATTTGGGGAAGAAATATTTATAGTTATATAATCACAAATATTATGAAATTTTCTAAAACAAATTAAATAATCCTCTATTTTATTTTTTGTATCTTGGTTAGGTCCAATATTGATGCCAAATAAACCTGTAGGTAAATTGGATGTTATTCTAGCCCTTGTTGTGTCTGCTCCTGAATTATTAAAACCCAATCTATTAATTAATGCTTCATCTTCTTCTAAACGAAAAATTCTTGGTTTAGTATTTCCATATTGTTTTTTAGGAGTTATGGTTCCTACTTCTACACAACTAAAACCTAGTTTAAATAAAGAATTATAAACTTCGGCATCTTTATCAAACCCTGCTGCAATACCAATTGGATTTGAAATAGATTTTCCAAATATTTTTGTTTCAATAGATTTATCTTTTTTAATTTTCTTACTAGAATAATAGTTTAATTTTAAAGCTTTTATGGCTAAAGAATGTGCAAATTCCGGATCTAATTTAAATATAAAAGGTCTTATTTTTGAAAACATCAGTTAATTTTATCTGCTATTAATTGTTTTGTCTCATTAACTCCAAAAAAACTAATAAAGAAACCCATTCTAGGTCCATTTTCCTCTCCAAAAACTACTTCGTAAATCAACTTAAACCATTCTCTTAAATTTTCATCATAACCATTTTCTTTACCAACCTTATATATTTGTGTTTGTATTTCTTCTGGTTGCATTTCATCGTTACATTTTTCTAAAGTTGAAACTAGTGCTAGTAAGGCTTTTTTTTCATAACTATTAGGTTTTTTATACTTTTTATTTTTTTTTATTATATCATTAAAGTATTTAATAGCGTAACTAATAAGTTGATCAAATATAGGAAAATTTTTTTCTAATAAATTACTTTTATATTTTTTTACAAATTTCCATAAAAGTTCCTTTGTATCAGCATTACTAGTTTCAACTAAGTTCAAAAGCATTGAGAATGTCATAATCATATTTTCTTTTGGTATTTTTCCATTATGAACATGCCACACAGGGTTCATTAATAATTTTAACTCATCTTGAGTTTTTCCTTTTTCAATAAAGTCTAAATATTCGTCAACAGCTTTTGGAACAATTTCTTTATAAAGTTTCTTTGCTCTTTTAGGATTTTGATACATAAAAAGTGATAAACTTTCTGGAGAAGCATATTGCAACCATTGGTCTATTGTTATCCCATTTCCTTTTGATTTAGATATTTTTTCTCCTTTCTCGTCCAAAAATAATTCATACGCAAAACCTGAGGGATTATTTTTTCCTAATACTTTAATTATTTTATTTGATAAAATTGCGCTTTCAATTAAATCTTTTCCATACATTTCAAAATCAACATCAAGCGCGTACCATCTCATGGCCCAATCAACTTTCCATTGAAGTTTACAGTTTCCATCTAAAATACTTTTTTCAAGTTTTTTGCCCTTATTATCAAATATTATTTTTGAATTTTTATTATCAATTTCAATCACTGGAATTTCTAGAACCACACCACTATCTGGACATATGGGTAAAAAAGGAGAATAAGTTTTTTGTCTTTCTTTTCCAAGAGTTGGTAAAATAATTTCCATTATTGAGCTATATTTTTCTAAAATTAATTTAAGAGTAGGATTGAAAAAACCTGATTTATAAAGTTTACTAGAACTTTTAAAATTATAATTAAAATTAAATTTATTTAAAAATTTTTTTAACATTTCGTTGTTATGCTCGCCAAAACTATTATATTTTCCAAACGGATCAGGAATATTTGTTAAAGGTTTGTGGAGATTATTATTTAATATTTCTTTTTGAGGAACATTATCAGGAATTTTTCTTAAACCATCCAAATCATCAGAAAAAGTAATAATCTCTTTGGGTAAATCAGTTATATGATTCAAAGCATTAACAACCATTGTTGTTCTCGCAACTTCACCAAACGTACCTATGTGTGGTAGACCGCTAGGACCATAACCAGTTTGTAAAATTATCTTACCTTTATTTTCTATAAATTTTTTTCTTTCAATTAAAATTCTCCTAGCCTCAACAAAAGGCCAAGCATTGGTTTTTTCTAAATTTATTTTTTCAATCACTTGTTTTAATAGCAAAAAATCAAATATCTCTTGTTTTTATTAATTCTTATAGAGTTGAAATTTATTTACCATAAAATAATGTTCATTCAAAATGTCTAATTACAAAACTGTCTTTTTTATACTGGGTATTTTGCAAATCATACTGGGAGTATCAATGATCTTTCCAATTATCACCCAATTTATATTTGATGAGCTAGATTCGTCTTTTATAAGTGCATCTATAATTACAATTACATTTGGAACCTTGTTTTTATTATCTAACCTCGAAAATGATAAAAAATTGAATTTACAACATGCTTTTTTATTAACTGCCTTATCTTGGTTAAGTGTAGCAATTTTTGGTTCACTTCCATTTATTTTTTCTGAATTGAACTTAAGTGTAACAGACTCATTTTTTGAAAGTATGTCTGGAATCACTACAACTGGGTCAACAATAATTACTGACTTGAACTCGGCTCCTAAAGCAATTTTAATATGGAGAGCTATTCTTCAATGGCTAGGAGGGATTGGAATAATTGTAATGGCAATTACACTAATGCCAATAATGAATGTTGGAGGAATGCAGTTGTTAAAGGTGTCAACTAGCGATGCTAGTGAAAAAATACTTCCTAAAACAAAAGAAATTACAATAAGAATAATTATAATTTATTTAGCTTTGACTGCTGTTTGTTCATTTTTTTATAAAATTTTTGGTATGAAATTTTTTGATAGCTTAACCCACTCGATGACAACTATTGCTACAGGAGGTTTTTCAAATTACAACAATTCAATTGGCCATTTCGATAATGTAAAGATTGAAATAACTTCTATGATTTTTATTATTTTGGGAAGTATACCATTTATATCTTATATTAAGTATTTGAGTGGAAATAAAAAAATTTTTTATACAGATTCACAAATAAAATCTTTTTTTAAAATTATTTTTTTTTCAATAATAATTTTATTTTTATATTTAAATTTTGCTGATAGCAACATTGCTTCAATAAGTCTAAGATCTGTATCTTTCAATGTAATATCAATTTTAACAGGAACAGGGTATGTAACAACTAATTTTGACAGCTGGGGAAATTTTACATTAATTTATTTTTTAATTTTAATGTTTATAGGAGGTTGTGCTGGATCAACGACTTGTGGAATAAAAATTTTTAGAGTTCAAATTTTATATCTTTTTTTGAAAAATCAATTGAGAAGAATGATTTATCCAAGAGGAGTATTTGTAATAAAATACGATAATAATATTGTTAATGATAAATTTATGGCTTCTATAATATCATTTATATATCTATATATAATTATTTTTTTTATTATTGCAGCTTTGTTATCTTTAAGCGGTTTAGATTTTACTACTTCGATTTCAGGTGCTGCTACTTCAATTTCTAATGTGGGGCCTGGATTGGGTGAATTAATTGGCCCAAATGGTAATTTTTCGCTATTACCGGACTTTTCAAAATGGGTATTAAGCTTAGGAATGATCTTGGGAAGACTTGAATTATTTGCTATACTAGTTTTGATATTGCCTTCATTTTGGCAAAAATAATTATGACTGAAACAAAACAAACTTGGTTGGACTCTCTTAAGGTTTACAAAGATATAAGAATGGTCAGAATACTTTTGCTAGGATCAATAAGTGGTTTTCCATGGGTTTTAATTGCGAGTAGTTTAAGTCTTTGGCTAAAAGAAGAAGGTTTAAGTAGATCTACAATTGGTTGGGCGGGATTAATTTTTGGAGTTTATGCCTTTAATTATTTATGGGCACCAATAATCGATAGAATTCAAATACCTTATTTAACAAAAAAACTAGGACATAGAAGAGGATGGATAGTTTTAATGCAAATTATAATTTTGCTAAGCCTGTTAATTTGGAGTGTTATAAACCCAACTCAAAACTTAGCTCTATTAATTACTGTCGGTTTAGTAATTGCAATAGCTTCCGCCACTCAGGACATAACTGTTGATGCATTAAGGATTGAACAAATTAATGCCAATGAAGGAAAATCCATGGCAGCTGGTGCTGCGATGGCAGTTGTAGGCTGGTGGACAGGTTATAAACTTGGAGGAGTAATAGCATTATTTACAGCAGAATTTTTTCAAAATATGGGTATTGCAGATTATTGGCAAGCTACTTTTTTAATTCTGGGAGTTGTAATAATTTTAATGAATATTGGTTTAATGTTTGTTCATGAACCAATTGAAACTGACAGACAAGCAAAACAAAAGGAAACTGATAAATTAATTGAAGGAAAACTTGGATCTAGCAATATTATAACTAATTTTATTGCTTACATTACTGGAACTATTGGTGGACCTATAATTAGTTTCTTTAAAAAAAATGGATTTGCTATTGCTGTAGGAATATTAGGTTTTGTCTTCTTATTTAAAATTGGTGAAGCGTTTCTTGGTCGTATGTCTATTGTTTTTTATAAAGAAATTGGATTTTCTAAAGGACAAATTGCAATTTATTCAAAAGGACTTGGTTGGATTACAACTGTCGTTTTTACATTGTTAGGTGGAGTGATGGCAATGAGAGCGGGAACAATAAAAACAATGTTTTTTGCTGGAGGATTAATGGCTCTAACAAACCTATTATTTGCTTTTTTAGCTTGGACAGGCAAATCTGAATTATTGTTCGCAATTGCAGTAATAGCCGATGATATTACTGCTGCGTTTGCAACGGTAGCATTTGTTGCATTTATTTCTTTATTAGTTGATAGAACTTATACTGCCACACAATATGCTTTACTTGCATCTATCGGTACAGCTGGCAGAACAACTCTAGCTTCATCTTCGGGAGCTCTTGTTGACTGGTTAAATGGAGATTGGGGAACATTCTTTGTGTTAACTACAATAATGGTTATTCCATCTTTAATATGTCTATGGTTTATAAGGCATAAAGTAAAAATAGGTGCAAACTAATTTTTATTGCAATAATCCGTATATCAACATTTACGAAAGACCTTCGATTAACTCTAAAATTAGCTCACAAATTATTTATGGTGAAAAATTTAAAATTTTAAAAAGAACAAAAAATTTCATAAAAATAAGAACATTTTATGATAAATATACTGGTTATATAAAAAATAAAAATTTTATTAAAAAATTTAAACCTACCCACAAAGTAAAAGTTTTAAAGACCAAGATTAACAAATCAAATAAATTTTTACCATTTTCAAGTGAAATTGAAATTTTAAAGAAGAGAAAAAGTTATGTTATGTTTAAAAAAAATAAATGGATAAAACTAAAAGATATTACTTTAATAAATAAAAAAGAAAAAAATTTTATCAAAATTTTTGAATTATTTAAAAATTGTAAATATAAGTGGGGAGGTAAAACTTACCAAGGTATCGACTGTTCGGCTTTAGTTCAAATTTTTTATAAATTTAATAATAAATTTTTTTCAAGAGATACAGTTGATCAAATAAAATATAAAAAAGGAAGCACAACAAAAAAAAAATTTAAAAAAGGTGACATAATTTTTTGGAAAGGACATGTTGCAGTATGTATTGATTCAAAAAAACTAATACATGCTTATGGTCCAGAAAAAAAAGTTATTATAATGCCAATTCGCAAAACAATAAAAAGGATAGAAAGAACTGCTAAATTAAAGGTAAAAAAAGTATTTAGAATTTAATTTTCTCTACCAAAATCTGGTTTACTAATATCTTGTTTTAATAACAAGATTTGTTGTCTAGCTTTTTTTGATTTTTTAAGCTTATCAAGTAATAAAGAATTTCTTTTTTTATTAATATCTATTTTAAAGTTCTTTAAGTTTCTAATGAATAAATCGATTATTTTAGAGATGTTTTTACTATTATTAAAAAATATATCTCTCCACATAATTTCATTAGATGCCGCTATCCTAGAAAAGTCTCTTAAACCACCTGCGCTGTATTTAATTACATTTTTTTTATAAGTTTTTTGAAAATCTTGAGCAGTTTTAATTAAATTGTATGCAACTAAGTGTGGTAGATGACTAGTAACTGCAAAAACTTTGTCATGTTCATGTTCTTGCATAAACAAAATTCTAGAACCTAATTTTTTCCAAAACCTAGATAATTTTTTTTCTAATAATTTGTTTTTCTTGTTTTTTATTAGAATGCACCATTTATTTTTGAATAAATTTTTACTACCAAATTTTGGTCCACTAGCTTCAGAACCAGATATGGGATGGCTCATTACCCAATTTAATTTTTTTGATAATTTTTCTTTAATTAATTTTGTAACATTTCCCCTAGTTGATCCTACATCCGTAATTAAAGTTTTATTATTCAAATTTTTATTTAGTTTAATAATTATTTTTTGGTATTCGCTCATTGGAGTTGAAATAACAACTAAATCCATATCCTTTATTTTTTTATCAAGTTTTTTGATTAAAATAATTTTCTTATTTATTTTTTTTATTTGGTTTTGGTATTTAATATTTTTTTCATATACATAAACTTTTTTACACAACTTTTGACTAATGGCTCCTCTAAGAATTGAGGATCCAATCATACCACATCCAATGATCAAAATATTTTTAAACATTTTTAAATATCCTATTTATATTTTTTAAAAACAACTTGTTTTCTGAATTGTTGCCAATTGTTAACCTTAAAGCATTTTTAATTTTATATGACTGCATTCCTCTTAGAATAATACCTTTATCTTCCAGTTTTTTTTGAACATAATTTGCTGAATATTTACATTTATTAAAATTTAATAATAAAAAATTAGCAGTAACTTCATTTGTAGTTATATTAAAAATATTTAATTTTTTTTTTAGTTTATTAGCCCAAAAAAAATTATGTTTCACTGCTTTATTAATAAAACTTTTATCATGTAAAGCTGCTATAGCTGCTAACTGCGCTGCTAAATTTGTATTAAATGGAGGTTTAATTTTGCTCATTGCTTCAATAATTCTTTTAGGTCCATATCCCCAGCCTATTCTCAAAGATGCTAGTCCATATATTTTAGAAAAAGTTCTTAACACAATAACATTATTACTATTTTTAAAAAGTTTTAAACCCGGCGTGTAATTTTTGTTTTTCATATATTCAACATAAGCATCATCAACAACTAACAAAATATTACTTCTGAGCCCTTTTCTTAGTTTTAATAATTCATTTTTTTCTAAATAAGTTCCTGTTGGATTGTTTGGATTGGCCAAAAAAACTATTTTTGTTTTTTTTGTTACTTTTTTTAAAATCTCTGGAACAGATATTTTATAATTTTTTTCCTTTGCGTATATTACATTGGCTCCAACATTTTTTGAATAGATTCTGTACATTAAAAAACTATACTGAGGCACAATTACCTCGTCTCTTGGTTTTAAAAATAATTGGCAAATAATTTGAATAATTTCGTCAGATCCAGCACCGCAAATAATTTTTTTAACATCACAACTAAATTTTTTTGAAATACTAAGTCTTAAATCTTTTGATTTACTATCTGGATACTTGGAAAAATTAATTTTTTTATAAATTTCACGCTTAACTTTTGGACTCGTGCCTAATGCAGACTCGTTTGCTGAAAGCTTAATAATATTCCTAAATCTCGACAATTTAGATGCTCCGGGCTTGTAAGATTCTAAGCCAATTTTTTTGAATTTTGGTAAAGTCATTTTTATTATTTTATATAACTATCCTTATAATTAAATTAATCAAGATTTAATGAAAATTGTCAATTAACATAAAAAAATTGACATATTGAATCTTATCTAGTACAAAAAAAACGCGCTGATTTATCTGAATTGCGAGCGCTTAAAAAAAACCGCTAAATAAGTTTTTTTCTCACAATTCATCTTTGGTGCAAGTTTATGAATACTAAAGAAAATATAAAAAAAATAATTGTAAAAAAACCGCTTAAGTTGGACTGTGGAAAAACTATAAGCGATTATCCATTAGCTTACGAGACATACGGGAAACTAAATGAAAAAAAAGATAATGCAATTTTAGTATTTCATGCATTGACTGGCGACCAGTTTGTTACAGGAAAAAATCCAATAACAAATAAACCTGGATGGTGGAATTATTTAGTTGGACCTAATAAAGCAATCAATACTAATAAATTTTTTGTGATCTGTGCAAATGTAATTGGAGGATGTATGGGCTCTTTTGGTCCTTCAAGTATTAATCCTGAAAATAATGAAACTTATGGCACAAATTTCCCTGTCATAACAATTAATGATATGGTTAATGCACAATATAATTTGCTAGAATTTTTTGAAATTGAAAAATTATATAGTGTTCTTGGTGGATCAATGGGTGGTATGCAGGTATTGCAATTTGTAGCAAATTTTCCTAATAAAACTAAAACAGCGATTCCAATTGCTTGTACTGCAAGTCACTCAGCACAAAATATTGCTTTTAATGAATTAGGAAGACAAGCAATAATGGCAGACACAAAATGGAAAGATGGAAACTATTTAAAATTAAATTTGTCTCCTGATAAAGGTTTAGCTGTAGCTAGAATGGCTGCTCATATCACATATCTTTCAAAGAAAGGGCTGCAAGAAAAATTTGGAAGAAAGCTTCAGGAAAAAGATGATTTAAATTTTAGCTTTGATGCTGACTTTCAAATTGAAAGCTACTTGAGATATCAAGGTTCAATCTTTGTTGATAGATTTGATGCTAATAGTTATTTATATATAACCAGAGCTATGGATTATTTTGATCTTACTAAAGAATATAAGGGTAATTTATCAAAAGCATTTGAAAAAACAAAAACTAAGTTTTTTATTATTTCTTTTACTTCAGATTGGCTTTATCCGACTTCAGAAAATAAAGAAATTCTGATTGCATTAAATTCTTCAGGCGCAGATGTTGGTTTTATAGAAATATTAAGTGACAAAGGGCATGACTCTTTTTTACTCGATATTACGGAGTTTTTAAAAACAGTTAAAAACTTTTTAGAAGCAAACTACTAAATATATGAAAAAAGAATTTCAAATAATTTCAGATTTAATTGATAATAATACTAGAGTTTTAGACGTAGGTTGTGGAGATGGAACCTTAATGAAATTTTTAAAAGACGAAAAAAATGTTGATACAAGAGGATTGGAAATATCAAAAGAAAATGTTCAAAATTGTATAAGTAAAGGTCTCTCAATAATTGAAGGAAATGCAGAAAAGGACTTACATCAATTTCCAGATTTGTCCTTTGATTACGTTGTCTTAAGTCAAACCTTGCAAGCTTTCTATGACCCAGAAAAAGTAATAGAAGACCTCTTAAGAGTCTCAAAAAAAGCCATAGTAACAATTCCAAATTTTGGTTATTGGAAGGTTAGAATACACTTACTTTTAAAAGGAACGATGCCTGTAACCGACGCTTTACCAAATGAATGGTATAGTACGCCAAATATACATATGTGTTCTATAAAAGATTTTTATAATTTTTGCTTCCGGAAAAAAATATATATGACGAAATCTATTGCTTTAAATAAAGAACAAACTTCGTCTATAAATAAAAGAAATATAAATTTAAAAAATCTTAATTCTGAATTAGGTATATTTTTGATAAAAAAATAGAATGAAAATTGAAATTATTCCATGCTTAAAAGATAATTATTCTTATATTATTATTGATGAAAAAAATAAAAAAACTTGTGTAATAGATCCAAGTGAGTCAAAACCTATAATTGATTTTTTAGAAAAAAAAAATCTAAAATTAAATTATATTCTTAATACTCACCATCATTATGACCATATTGGCGGAAATGTTGAATTAAAAAAAAAATATAATTCTAAAATATTAGGTTTTGAAGAAGATTATAAAAAAATTCCTCAGATTGATATCAAATTAAAAGATGGAGAAATATGGAAAGAAGACAATTTTGAAGCTAAAATAATACATATACCTGGCCACACTCTTGGGCATGTCTGTTTCTATTTTTATAAAGATAATAATCTGTTTACAGGTGATACTCTTTTTTCACTAGGTTGTGGTCGAATTTTTGAAGGAACTTATGAACAAATGTTTTCTTCTTTAGAGAAAATTAAAAAATTACCCATAAAAACTAAAATATATTGTGGCCATGAATATACTTTGCAAAACTCAAAATTTTGTATCCAGTATGATAATAAAAATCAAAGTCTAATTAAAAAAATTAAAGATATAAATGAAAAATTGAAAAAAAATGAACCAACAATACCTTCTACTTTGGAAGATGAATTTAAAAATAATATTTTTTTACGAAGTGATAATGAGGAAATCAAATCTAATTTAAATCTTAAGGGGAGTTCTTCTCTTACAACTTTTTCAAAATTAAGAGATTTAAAGGATAATTTTTAGGTTATTCAGCTTGACTATAATTAGTCTAAGTCTATATTCCACCATATAAAAATTAGGATATAAATGTCATTTGCAATAATAAAAACCGGTGGAAAACAATATAGAGTTAAAGCTAGTGAGATTTTAAAAGTAGAACAATTAGAAAATTTAAAACCTCAAAGTAAAGTTGAATTTAATGAAATTTTGGCTTATGGAGATGATAAAAATATTGAAGTTGGATCGCCCCTCATTAAAGGTGCAAAAGTAGAGGCAGAGTTAATAAAAAATGGAAAAAATAGAACTGTCTTAATTTTTAAAAAAAGAAGAAGAAAAAACTCCAGACGAAAAAATGGTCATAGACAACTTTTTTCACTTGTAAAAATAAAGAAAATTTTTTCAAAAGATGGTAGTATTCTTTCGGAAGTTAAAAAAGAAGAAAAAAAAGAATTAAAAAAAGAAATTAAAACAAAAAAATAATTAGGTATTTTTTTATGGCAACAAAAAAAGCAGGTGGATCATCTCGAAATGGAAGAGATAGTGCTGGTCGTAGACTTGGAGTAAAAAAATATGGTGGTCAATTTGTAAATCCTGGCAATATAATAGTAAGACAGAGAGGAACAAAAATTTTTCCTGGTCAACATGTTGGAATGGGAAAAGATCATTCAATTTTTTCATTAGTAAAAGGAAAAGTTGAATTTAAAAAAAGCAAATCAGACCGAACTTTTGTATCAGTAAAACCCAATTAATCAATACAACATAAAATAATAGAGTTGTATTATGAAATTCTTAGATCAAGTAAAAATTTATATAAAAGCAGGCGATGGTGGAGCTGGCTCAGCTAGTATGAGAAGAGAAAAATTTATCGAATATGGAGGTCCTGACGGAGGTAATGGTGGTGATGGAGCCTCAATAATACTTATTGCTGAAAGAAATTTAAATACTTTAATTGACTATAGATATACTCAACATTTTAAAGCTGAAAAAGGACAAAATGGAATGAGTAAAAATAAAACAGGAAAAAATGGAAAAAATTTATATTTAAAAGTTCCTATTGGAACACAGATACTAGAAGAGGACAATAAAACATTATTGTTTGATTTTAAAAAAGAAAAAGAAGAATTTATCGTAGCTAGTGGAGGTAAAGGAGGTTTGGGAAATACTAATTTTAAAAGCTCAACTAACAGAGCACCAAGAAAATTTACAAAAGGAAGCTTAGGGGAAGAATTCTGGATATGGCTTCAGTTAAAAACTATAGCCGATATAGGGATTGTTGGATTGCCAAATTCTGGCAAATCAAGCTTACTTGCAGCTATAACAAATGCTAATCCAAAAATTGCAAATTATAAATTTACAACTATCAATCCTAATTTGGGTGTTGCAACTTACGATGACAAAGAAATTACTTTAGCAGATATTCCGGGATTAATTGAAGGGGCTCACGAAGGGGTAGGTTTAGGTTTAAAATTTCTAAAACATATAGAAAGATGTAAAACACTTGTTCATATGATTGATATAACTGAAGAGAATTTAGATAAATCGTATTATCAAATAAAAAAAGAGTTAGGAAATTACAGCAAAGAATTACTTAAAAAGAAAGAAGTTGTTATATTAAATAAAATTGATTTACTTGATAATAATGAGGTAAAAAAAATTATTAGTAATTTTAAAAAAATGAAAAAATGTGAGGTATTACCTCTATCTACTTTTAAAAAAGACTCCATTTTAAAAATTAAAAAAAAACTCATAAATTATGTACCTTAAAAATTCAAAAAAAATTGTAATTAAAATTGGCTCATCTTTACTTATAGATAAATCAAAAAATATAAGGATAAAATGGCTTAATGAATTTTCAAAAGATATAAAGGAATTATTAAATAAAAACAAAAAAATAATAATAGTCAGCTCAGGCGCAATAGCTATGGGATGCAAAAAACTTAAACTTAATAAAAAAAATTTAAAATTGGATAAAAGTCAAGCTGTTGCCTCAATAGGTCAAATTGAACTAATGAATCTTTTTAATAAAGTTTTTTCTAAAAATAAAATTAATATATCTCAAATATTGTTAACTTTGGATGATACAGAACAAAGAAGACGTGCTTTAAATGCAAAAAGAACTTTTGAAAATCTATTTGAATTAGGTTTTGTGCCAATCGTTAATGAAAATGATAGTACGGCAACTTCAGAAATTAAATATGGAGATAATGACAGATTAGCTTCAAGAGTTGCTCAGATTTCAGGTGCGGATTGTTTAATTTTGTTATCAGATGTTGATGGATTGTATACTAAAAATCCAAAACTGAAAAAAAATGCAAAATTGATAAAAGAAATTAATAATATTGATAAAAAAATAGAAAAAATATCAACAAATGGCGTTAGTGAACATGGAACGGGAGGGATGAAAACAAAAATTGATGCTGCTAAAATTTGCCAACTTTCTGGATGTATTATGGCTATCGCTAATGGATTGATGGAAAGACCAATTAATCAAATAAATAAAAAAAATAACTGTACTTGGTTTCTTCCAAAAGTTTCAAAGTTAGATGCAAGAAAAAAATGGATTATTGGTTCAGTTTCACCTAAAGGAGAGTTGATAATAGACGACGGTGCTAAAAATGCATTAAAGAAGGGAAAAAGCTTATTAGCCGCAGGAATCAAAATAGTTGTTGGAAAATTTAATAAAGGCGATCATATTAAAATAGTTGACCGAAACAATAAAGAGTGTGCAAGAGGCTTAAGCTCATTTACATCAGATGAAATAAATAAAATAAAAGGACATCATTCAAGCAATATTCATGATTTACTTGGATACATTACTAAATCTGAGGTAGTGCATAAAGATGATATGGTAGAAATATAGTAATGAAAAATTTAATGTATCTAATTGGAAAAAAAGCTAACGCTGCTCTCAAAAATAAAGTTAGTTCAAAACAAAAAAATAAAGTTTTAGGTACTTATATTTACCTTATTAAAAAAAATAAAAAGTTGATCATAAGCAGAAATAAAAAAGATTTAAAATTTGCTATAAAAAAAAAACTTAAGAATAATCTTATAGAAAGATTAAGAATTGACGAAAAAAAAATATCTAATATTTGTACTTCAATAAAAAAAGTGAAAGATTTAAGAGATCCAGTAGATTTTACTTTGGATAAATGGAAGAGACCGAATAAATTATTAATTAAAAAAGTTACAATACCAATTGGAGTAATAGGAGTTATATTTGAGAGTCGGCCTAATGTATCTTCTGATGTTTCTAGTCTATGTTTTAAATCGGGTAATGCTGTTATTTTAAGAGGAGGCAGTGAATCATTAAATTCAAATAAAATACTAATTTCTTTATTTAGAAAAGCATTAAAAATGAACAAAATCAATCCTGATTATGTTCAACTTATCGAGAAAAAAAATAGATCTTATGTGGATTTCTTACTTTCTAAAATGACAAATTATATTGATGTAATTATACCAAGAGGAGGAAAAAATTTAGTAGCAAAAGTTAAAAAATTTTCAAATGTACCTACAATTGGCCATTTGGAAGGCATATGTCATACTTATATAGACAAGGATGCAAATTTAAAAATGGCTATAAAAATATCACTTAATGCAAAGTTAAGAAATACAAGTATTTGTGGAGCAACCGAGACCATTCTAATGCACAAAAATATTTTAAAAAAATTCTGTAATCCAGTTCTTGGAGAATTAGAAAAAAATAATTGTAAAATTATTGGAGACCTAAATATAAAAAAATTTTATAAAGGGAAAATTTTAATTTCCAGCAAGAAAGATTGGTCAACTGAATATTTGTCTTCAAAAGTATCTGTTAAATCTGTTAATAATTTAGAAGAAGCTATTAATCATATTAATAAATATGGTACGATGCATACTGACAGCATCATAACTAAAAATAAAAAAACAGCAAAAAAATTTTTAAAAAATATTAAAAGTTCTATAGCGATTCATAATTCTTCAACTCAGTTTGCAGATGGAGGCGAGTTTGGCTTTGGTGGAGAAGTAGGTATATCAACAAACAAACTTCCACCAAGAGGCCCAATTGGATTAAATCAATTAGTTTCTTACAAGTATGAAGTAATAGGTAAAGGTCAAATAAGGAAATAAATTGTTAAAAAAAAAAAATTTTAGAATTGGAATTTTAGGTGGAACTTTTGATCCTGCACATAAAGGTCATTTAAAAATATCTAAAGAGTCAAAGAGAAGATTCAATTTAGATAAAATAATATGGGCTATAACAAAAAAAAATCCATTCAAAATAAAAAGTGTAAGTAGTTTAAAATCAAGAATTATGTATGCAAAAAAATTTACTAAAAAAGAAAGATTTATTAAAGTAAGATTTTATGAAAAAAAAATAAATTCAAATAAAACAATTCATCTTATAAATTATATAACAAAAAATAATAATCAGAATGAAGTTTATTTTATAATAGGTGCTGATAATCTAATAAATTTTCATAAATGGTATAAATGGAAGTCAATTTCAAAAAAATGCAATATATTAGTATTTGACAGACAAGGTTTTAGAGCTAAATCTTTAAAATCAAGGGCTTTTAAAGTATTAAATAAAAAAAATTTTAAATTTATTAAATTTAAAAAAATAAACATTTCGTCTTCAAAATTAAGAAAAATTTGATAAGATTTTTATAATTAATGGATAAAATTTTTGATCTAAAAAATACAATAATCAATATACTGGATTCAAATAAAGCTTTAGATATAGTAACTGTAAATTTAGAAAATAAAAGCTCAATGGCAGATTATTTAATAATTGCTAGTGGTACTTCTTCTAGACATATGCAAGCATTATCTGAAATAGTTTTAGAAAAATTTAAAAGTAATGGAATTGCAACATGCAAAATTGAGGGAAAAGATAGCAATGACTGGAAGTTAATTGATGGAATTGATGTTGTAGTTCATATATTTAATACAGAAAAAAGAAAATTTTATGATTTAGAAAAAATGTGGTCTGAATTAATTCCAAAAGAAAAGGTTTTGATATGAAATTTATAATAACATCTATACTAACTTTTATTAGTTTTAATATATGTTTTGCCGATTCTCAAAAAGATATTTATAAAAAAATAGATTTATTTAGTGAAGTTTTAAATAAGATTGATAAAGAATACGTCGACAAAGTTGATCAAAACGAAGTGATGGATGCTGCAATAAATGGCGTTCTTCAATCATTAGATCCTTACTCGGCTTATTTATCTCCTGAAATGTTTCAAGAAATGCAAACTGAAACTGAAGGTCAGTTCGGTGGGCTTGGAATTGAAGTTGGAATGGAGCATGGTGTTGTAAAAGTAATAGCACCCATGGATGATACTCCAGCACAAAGAGCGGGAGTGAAAGCAGGAGATTACATTGTAAAAATAAACGATGTGCAAGTTCAGGGAAAATCTTTAAGTGAAGCCGTTGAGCTAATGAGAGGACCAGTTGATTCAAATATTGAAATAACTGTGAGAAGAATAGGAGTTAAAAAATCAATAATTTTTAATATAAAGAGAGAAATAATAAAAGTAGTTTCTGTAAAATCAAAATATATTGATGGAAACATTGGATACTTAAGGCTAACATCTTTTAACGCAAATAGTGGAGATCAAATAAAGAAAAAAATTAAAGAGTTCAATAAAAAAATCGAACTTAAAGGTTTCATTTTAGATTTAAGAAATAATCCAGGAGGTTTATTGTCTCAAGCAATAAAAATTACGGATTATTTTCTAGAAGATGGAGAAATAGTTTCAACAAAAGGAAGAAAGAATTCAGAAAATAGAAAGTTTTTTGCAAAAAAAGGTGACATAACAAAAGGGAAAAGTCTTATTGTTTTAATAAATTATGGATCTGCATCAGCTTCTGAAATTGTTGCTGGTGCATTAAAAGATCATAAAAGAGCTATTCTTGTTGGAGAAAATAGTTATGGAAAAGGATCAGTGCAATCAATAATAAAATTAAAAAATGAAGGTGCAATAAGATTAACAATATCAAAATATTATTTACCTTCGGGAAAATCTATTTCTGAAGTTGGTGTAACACCAGATATTGAGATTGAAGAAAGTTCTGATCAGTTTGTAATTAATACTGAAACTGACAATCAGTTAAATTTTGCAGTAAAACTTTTTAACGGATAAAATGAAAAAAAATAAAAAAGAATTACCATTGAGAAATGGTGTTGGAATGGTTGTTCTTAATGATGATAATAAAATATTTGTTGCAAAAAGAATTGATAATCCAAAAAATTATTGGCAAATGCCTCAGGGGGGTGTAGATAAAAACGAAGATTATAAAGATGCAGCTTTACGAGAATTAAAAGAAGAAACAAGCATAACAAGTGTTAAAATTATTAACGAAATTGAAAAAAAACTTACCTACATATTGCCAGATTATTTAATAGGAATTATTTGGAAAGGAAAGTACAGAGGTCAAAAACAAAAATGGTTTGTTATGAGATTTATTGGAAACGAAAATGAAATTAATATAAATACAAAAAATCCTGAATTTTTAGATTGGAAATGGATAAATATAGATGATTTGCCTAAAGTAGCAGTCCATTTTAAATTGGATGTATATAAAAATATCAAAAAAGAATTAACAAAAATATTAAATTAATTCAAACTTATAGATTTTAAAACTTCAATCTTTTGATCAAGTAGATATTTTTTTTGATCAGAAATATCTGTTTTTTCTACATCTTGTTCTGCTTTGGCTAAAGCATTTTTAACAATACTTTTATCAACTTTTTTAATATCAAAAATGTTACTTGTTAAAATTGATAAACAATTATCTTTAAATTCTATTATTCCATCTTCTACATAGTAAGTTTCTTCATTTGATCCTTCAAAAACTCTTATTATCCCTGGTTTTAAAAAAGATATTATGGATATATGATCTTTTAATATTCCCATATCACCTTCAAAAGCTGGTACTACTACTTCTGAAACACCTTCTTTTGATAAAAACGATCTTTCTGGGTTTACTATTTCAATCTTATAACCTTCACTCATTATGCGGCGGCCTCTTTTGCCATTTTCTCAGCTTTTTCAATAGCTTCTTCTATTGTACCTACCATGTAAAAAGCTGCTTCAGGTAGATGATCATATTCACCTTTACAAATTGCATCAAATCCTTTGATGGTAGATTCTAAATCAACCAATTTTCCTGGTGAACCAGTAAAAACTTCAGCTACAAAGAAAGGTTGTGATAAAAATCTTTGAATTTTTCTTGCTCTAGCAACAGTTAATTTATCTTCTTCAGATAACTCATCCATTCCTAGTATCGCAATAATGTCTTGCAAAGACTTGTAAGTTTGCAATACTTTTTGAACTTCTCTAGCAACTCTATAGTGCTCATCTCCAACTATTCTTGGATCTAAAATTCTAGATGTTGAGTCTAACGGGTCTACAGCTGGATAAATTCCAATTTCCGCTATTTGTCTCGATAAAACCGTTGTTGCATCTAAGTGAGAAAAAGATGTAGCGGGCGCTGGATCAGTTAAGTCATCCGCTGGAACATATATGGCTTGAACAGATGTTATCGATCCCTTATTTGTAGTCGTAATTCTTTCTTGAAGATTTCCCATATCTGTAGCTAAAGTAGGCTGGTATCCTACAGCAGAAGGTATTCTTCCTAATAAGGCAGAAACTTCAGAACCAGCTTGAGTAAATCTAAATATATTATCTACGAAGAAAAGTACGTCTTGACCCTCTTGATCTCTAAAATATTCAGCAACAGTTAGCCCTGATAATGCAACTCTAGCCCTTGCTCCTGGTGGTTCATTCATTTGACCATAAACTAAGGCAGCTTTTGATCCTGTACCTTCTGTTTTAATTACTCCCGACTCTATCATCTCATGGTAAAGATCGTTTCCTTCTCTAGTTCTTTCACCAACACCTGCAAAAACTGAAAATCCTCCATGTGCTTTTGCAACATTGTTAATAAGTTCCATAATAAGAACTGTTTTTCCTACTCCTGCACCACCAAATAAACCAATTTTACCACCTTTTGCATAAGGCGCTAACAAGTCAACAACTTTAATGCCCGTTACTAAAATTTCTGTTTCTGTTGATTGATCATTAAATTCTGGTGCAGATCTATGAATAGGCCAGCTTTCTTTAGTTTGGACTTTCCCTTTTTCATCAATAGGTTCTCCAATTACATTTATAATTCTTCCTAAAGTCTCAGGACCAACAGGCACTTTAATTGGAGCTCCGGTGTCTGTAACTTCATCACCTCTTTTTAAACCTTCTGTTGCATCCATAGCAATTGTTCTAACGCTTGATTCTCCTAAATGCTGAGCAACCTCTAAAACTAGTCTGTTACCACTATTATCACACTCCAATGCGGTTAATATTTCAGGTAGATCTCCATCAAATTTAACGTCTACTACTGCTCCAATAATTTGTGTAATTTTTCCTTTTCTCATAATTATAAACTTTCTGCTCCTGATATAATTTCAATTAGTTCTTTAGTAATTGCTGCTTGACGACTTCTATTATACTGAATAGTAAGCTTGTCAACCATTTCACCTGCGTTTCGAGTTGCATTATCCATTGCACTCATTCTTGAGCCTTGTTCGCTAGCTGAATTTTCTAACATTGCTTTAAAAATTTGAGTAGATATATTTTTTGGCAATAAATTGCTTAAAATTTCATCTTCTTCAGGTTCAAATTCATAATTATCTTTAGATGAATTTCCGTCTATTTTAGAAACTTTTAAAGGAATAATTTGCTGCTCTTGTGGTACTTGAGTTATTACATTTTTAAATTGGTTATAAAAAATTGTACATACATCAAATTCTTTTTTTTCAAATTTATCTATAATTATTTTTGCCACTTTGTCTGCATCAAAATAATTAGCATATTTAGATTCTTTGAAAGAAATTTTTTCAATTATATTATCTTTGTAAGATCTTTTTAATTGATCATAACCTTTTGATCCAACAGTAATAATTTTTAAAGTCTTTCCGTTATCTGAATTTTTTTTAAAATACGTTTTAGCTTTTTTTATAATATTTGTATTAAATCCTCCACAAAGTCCTCTATCAGAAGTCATAACTACACATAAATGAACTTTGTCTTCCCCAGAACCTGCAAGTAATTTAGGTGCGTTATCTTTGTCTGAAATATTATTTGAAAGATTAAGAATAATATTATTCATTTTATCTGAGTAAGGTCTTCCTTTTTCAGCACTTTCTTGAGCTCTCCTTAGTTTAGAAGCTGCAACCATTTTCATTGCCTTTGTAATCTTTTGTGTAGATTTTACGCTTGTTATTCTTTTTTTTAAATCGTCTAAACTTGCCATTTATCTATGAATTAAAGTTTTTTTTAAGTTGAATAATTACCTCAGCTAAACTTTTTTCAACACCTTCATCGAGTTTTCCTGTATTTACAATTGAATCTAAAATTTCTGGTTTTTCTGACTTGCATTTTTCTATGATTTTATTTTCAAAATCAGCAATATTTTTTTGTTCAACATCATCCAGATGACCTTTTACGCCACAAAACACTGAAATTACTTGCTCAGCTACAGTCATAGGAGAATATTGTTTTTGTTTTAATAATTCAGTTAATTTAGAACCTCTATTTAAAAGTTTTTGAGTAGAAGCGTCTAAGTCCGACCCAAACTGGGCAAATGCTGCCATTTCTCTATATTGGGCAAGTTCAAGTTTCATAGATCCAGAAACTTTTTTCATTGCTTTTGTTTGAGCAGAAGATCCAACTCTTGATACTGATAGTCCAACGTTAATTGCTGGCCTTATACCTTGGTTAAACAATTCTGTTTCCAAAAAAATTTGGCCATCTGTAATTGAAATTACATTTGTAGGTATAAACGCAGAAACATCACCACCTTGTGTTTCAATTATTGGAAGAGCAGTTAAAGATCCTCCGCCGTGTTCATCGCTCAATTTAGCTGCTCTTTCTAGTAATCTACTATGTAAATAGAATACGTCGCCTGGATAAGCTTCCCTTCCTGGAGGTCTTCTTAATAAAAGTGACATTTGTCTATAAGCAACTGCTTGTTTTGAAAGATCATCATAAATAATTAGTGCATGCATTCCATTATCTCTAAAATATTCTCCCATTGCACATCCTGTGTAAGGAGCTAAAAATTGTAGCGGAGCTGCGTCTGAGGCTGTAGCTGCAACAATTGTAGTGTACTCCATAGCACCAGCTTCTTCTAAAGTTTTTTCAATTTGTCTAACAGTAGATCTTTTTTGACCTATAGCTACATAAACGCAATATAACTTTTGCTTTTCATCATTAGACTCGTTAATTTTCTTTTGATTTATAATTGCATCAATAGCAACTGCTGTTTTACCTGTTTGTCTATCACCAATAATTAGTTCTCTTTGCCCTCTTCCAATTGGTACGAGACTATCAATAGATTTAAGGCCAGTTTGCATTGGTTCACTAACCGATTTACGTGGAATAATTCCTGGCGCTTTAACTTCAACTCTACTTCTTTTAACTGTTTTATCTAATGCTCCTTTTCCATCAATTGGGTTTCCTAATCCATCAACTACTCTTCCAAGTAATTCTTTTCCAACTGGTGTGTCTACAATTGCACCTGTTCTTTTTACAGTGTCACCTTCTTTGATCGCTCTATCATCACCAAAAATTACAACCCCAACATTTTCACTTTCTAAATTTAAAGCCATACCTTTAGATCCGTCAGAAAATTCTACCATTTCACCTGCTTGAACATTATCGAGCCCATAAATTCTGGCAATACCGTCACCAACAGATAAAACTTGACCAACCTCAGTTACTTCAGCTTTGTCTCCATATTTTTTTATCTGTTCTTTTAATATTTTCGTAACTTCAGAAGGATTAATTTCCATTTATGCTCCAATCATTTTAATTTCTAGATCTTTTAATTTACCTTTTATTGATGTGTCTATCATCACACTTCCAACTTGAATAATTAATCCCCCAATTAAAGTTGGGTCATATTCATAATCTAATTTTATTTTATTCGAAAAATCTTTCGACAATTCCTCTTTAATTTTATCTACTTGATTTTTATCTAATTGCTTAGCAGCAATTAACTTGGCTTTTATTTCGCCTCTTTTTTTAGAACAAATATCAACAAAATTTTTTAAAATATTTGTTAAAAAAAATAACCTTTTTTTTTCTACTAAAAAACATAAGAAATTTTTTAGTAAAATGTTAAAACCATAATGATCAGAAATTTTACTTAATACATTTATTTGATCCTGTTGACTGCTTGTTGGATTTTTTAAAAATGATTTAAATTCTAAACTACTACTAATTATTTCGTTTAGTAAAAAAACTTGTTTTTCAACATCAGTAATTATTTTGCTTTCTTCTGCCAGTTCATAAAGAGCCAAAGAATATCTGCTAGCAGATGTTTCTGAAAATTTATTATTTTTACTCAATTTAGATCCTATAATTAACTTGATGAATTTAAAAAGTTGAATTTAAATATCATATCAATCTTATGTCTTCAAGTGAGACATAGTGGAAAAAGGGTAATTTTT
Organism: uncultured Pelagibacteraceae bacterium; assembly: GCA_902634485.1. Lineage (GTDB taxonomy): Bacteria > Pseudomonadota > Alphaproteobacteria > Pelagibacterales > Pelagibacteraceae > Pelagibacter. Next base: position 69,183 of record CACPKA010000001.1, read on the forward strand.
TTCTCTCTAATTAAAGCTAATTGGATCAACATCAACTGAAAGTTTTATTCCTTTTTCAAACTTAAAATTTTTCACTGCTTTAGACAAAGATTCTTGTATCTTTAGTGACCTTTTTCCTCTGATTAATAACCTAATTCTAAAATTATTTCTGATTTTATAAATTGGAGCATTTACAGGACCTAAAATAAGTGAATTCAATTTAGTAACTAGATATTTTTTGAATTCTAAAGATTGTTTATATAGTTTTTTTTCATTTTTTGATGAAATAATTATTGATATAAATCTCTGATATGGAGGTAGATTATTTTTTCTCCTAATATCTAATTCTTTGCTTAGAAAAATATCAGGATTTTTATTTGTAATAGAATCAATCATGTTTTTTTCTTGGTTATAACTTTGAAAATAAACTGTTGCAGGTTTTCCAGTTCTTCCAGCACGTCCAGAAAGTTGATGATATAATTGTAAATTTTTTTCTGCACCTCTCAAATCGTGCCCTCTAGAAGATAAATCAATATCAACAACAACAATACAATTTAAATTAGGAAAATGAAATCCTTTGGATATTATTTGTGTTCCAATCAAAATTGAAATTTCATTATTTTCAATTTTTTCTAGAATCTTTGAGGAATCTTTTTTATTTATAGTATCGCTAGAAAAAATAATATGTTTTTTTTCAGGAAAAATTTTATTTAACTCTTCTGATATTTTTTCAACACCTGGCCCACTAAAAATGAATTGACAACTACCACTTATATTTCTTTTACATTCTCTTTTTAAATTTGTTTTAAATCCACAGTAGTGACATAAAAGATTTTTATTATTCTTATGAAAAACTAAATTAATTGTACAATTTGGACATGAAAAAACTTTTAAACAATTTTTACATAAAACGTGAGGTGAAAATCCTCTTCTATTTAAAAAAAAAAGTACTTGATCATTATTTTCTAAATGTTTTTTTACTTTTTCAATTACTTCGTATGAAAGCCAAGATTTATTCAAATTCTTTGATTTACTTAAATCAATAATCTCATATTTAGGTAACGAAGCATCCTTAAATCTTCGAAAAATTTTAGAAATTTTATATTTCTTAGATTTGATATTTTCAAATGTTTCGATTGATGGTACCGCAGTAACTAAATTTATAGGAATGTTTTGAAAATAGGCTCTGGATATTGCCATATCCCTAGCATTATAGATAACACCTTCATCTTGCTTATAAGATTGATCATGTTCTTCATCAACTATTATTAAACCTAAATTTTTGAAAGGTAAAAATAATGAAGATCTTGCTCCTATGACTACTTTTAATTTTCCTTTTGAAATTCCATTCCATATTATTTTTTTATTTTTTGCTGTAATTCCTGAATGCCATATAGCTGGACTAAAACCAAAAAAATCTTCAAATCTTTCTTGAAATTGTTTAGTCAATCCAATTTCGGGTAGCATTATCAATCCTTGAAAACCATCTTTTATTTTTTTTTTTAAAGACTCAAAATAAACAATAGTTTTACCTGAACCAGTTGTTCCTTGAAGAACATGTACTCTAAATTTATTACTTTCATGATTTAAATCATTTAATGCTTTTTTTTGTTCATCTGTTAAATGAAAAAATTTTTTTTCTTTTTTTTCTTCAAATATTTTAAAATTTTTAGTTAAATTGTCCTTAGCAACATTTCCATTTAATAGTAATAATTTTAATGACATCCCACGTGGAACCAAGTTGTATCTAGAAAACCAATTAAGAAAATTTATTGTTTCTATATTAAGTGGAGGAAGATCTAATTTTGAAATTATTTTTTTTATAATAAAATTTTTTTTATTATCTTTTTCAAATTCATTCCATACAACGCCTACAATTTTCTTAGTACCAAATGGAATCTGAACAAAATCACCTAATTTTGCATTTATATCACCACTTTCATATGTAAATGGGTAATCAAATATTTTTGGAATAAGAATCGGAATTTTCATATTTGTATAATATGAAAATTTTTTACGAGTGTATTGCTCTTTTATCTACTGATAGGGCAGATTCTTTTATTGCTTCCGAAAAAGTAGGATGGGCATGACAAGTTCTTGCAATATCTTCAGAACTTGCACCAAATTCCATAGCAAGCGCCATTTCTGCAATTAACTCACCCGCATTAGATCCAATCATGTGAACACCTAACACTTTGTCTGTTTTACTATCAGCTATTATCTTAACAAATCCATCTGTTTCGTTAATTGTTTTTGCTCTAGAATTTCCCATCAATGAAAATTTTCCAACTTTATAATTTACTTTATCTGCTTTTAGCTGTTCTTCAGTTTTTCCTATAACTGCAACTTCAGGCGAAGTATAAACTACTCCTGGAATTACATCATAATTAACATGTCCAGCTTGTCCATCAATTATTTCTGCTACAGCTATACCTTCATCTTCAGCCTTGTGAGCTAGCATAGGTCCATCGATTACATCTCCAATGGCATAAATATTATTTATATTTGTTCGATACTTATTGTCAACTTTAATTCTTTTTTTATCATCTAACTCAATTCCAATTGTCTCTAAATTTAAATTTTCTATTTTTGGTTTTCTACCAATTGCGATCAATACTACATCGCATTCAAAATCTTTTTTTTCACCTTTTTTGTTCAAAGATTTTATTTTTATTATATCTGATACTTTACTAATACTCTCGACTTTAGTATCTAGGTGGAATTTAAGACCTTGTTTTTGTAAAATTTTCATAAATTCATTAGAAACTTCTCTATCCATCCCTGGTGTTATGTGATTTAGGAATTCAATTATATGGACTTCGCTGCCAAGTCTCGACCATACGGAACCCATTTCTAAGCCTATATATCCTGCTCCTACAACTAACATTTTTTTTGGAACTGATTTTAGGCTTAATGCTCCAGTTGAAGAAATAATTTTTTTCTCATCAAAACTAACATTGGGTAAAGAAACAGGTTCTGATCCTGTGCATATAACAATATTATCTGTATCAATTATTTTCTCTGTCTCGTCGGCCCCAACAATAGATAATTTTTTTGATGATTTAATACGCGCATGTCCATTTATGAAAGTTATTTTATTTTTTTTTAACAGAAACTCTACACCTTTGGTTAAATTCATTACCGCTTTTTCTTTATTTTTCATCATTTTTTCTAAGTTTAATTTTATAGATTCAATTTCTATTCCTTTATCAGATAATTTTTTTGCTTCATGAAATTTTTCAGATAGGTTTAATAAACTTTTGGAAGGTATGCAGCCAACATTTAAACAAGTTCCACCTAAAGTTTCTCTTGAGTCAATACATGCTGTTTTGTAACCTAGTTGAGCCAACCTAATTGAACAAACATATCCTGCTGGCCCACCACCTACTACAACTACATTGTAATTTTCTGACATATTATTATAAATCTAAAAAAAGTCTTCTCGGATCTTCAAGATTTTCTTTAATGCATTTTAAAAATGAAACTGAATCCTTTCCATCTATTATTCTATGATCATAAGATAAAGCCAAATACATCATAGGTTTAATTTTTATCTCTCCATTAAAAACTACTGGTCTTTCGATTACATTATGCATTCCTAATATTCCAGATTGTGGAACGTTGAGAATGGGAGTTGAAAGCATAGATCCATAAACACCTCCATTACTAATTGTAAATGTTCCACCTTGAAGATCTTCGACAGTTAATTTTCCTTCTCTTGCTTTTTCAGATATATTTTTTATATTTTTTTCTATATCTGAAAAAGATAATTCGTCTGCATTCTTCAAAACAGGTACAACTAAACCCTTATCAGTTCCAACTGCAAAACTTATATTGTAATAATTTTTATATATAATTTCATCATTATCTATTTCGGCATTTATTGCTGGAAAGTTTTTTAATCCAACAATACAAGCTTTAACAAAAAAAGACATAAAACCTAATTTAACTCCAAACCTACTTGTAAAATCTTCTTGATGATTTTTTCTCATTTGAATAATTTCACTCATATCTAGTTCATTGAAGGTTGTAAGAATTGCAGCATTTTCTTGTGCTTGCTTTAATCTCTTCGCAATTGTAGATCTCAGCCTTGACATTCTAATTCTTTCTTCATGTCCATATTTTATCTTTCTCTCTGATGGTTTAGGAATTACACTCATTAAGTTTATCAAGTCACCTTTAAGAACTCTTCCTTCTTTACCAGAACCCGAAACACTTTCTATATCTATATTTTTTTCCTCTACTATTTTTCTTACAGCAGGGGACAAAGTTTGACTCGATTCATTTTTTTCAATTTTACTAACTGGCAATACTTCATTTTTTAAAACAAGAGGCTCAGGCTCATCTAAAACTAAAGCTTCTTCTTTTTGTTTGGTGCTTATTTTTTTTTCTAGCTTAACAACATTATTATCAAAAAGTTTTGGTTCTACTTTTACAGTTTCTTTTTTTTTTGGTAATTCTTCTACTTCTGGAATATTTTTTTTTATTTTTAACTCTGATTTTTCATTTGTAACTTCCCCTAATATTGAACCCACTTCAACTACTTCTCCATCTCTTGCCTTTATTTCGGATAATATTCCACTCACTGGAGAAGGGACTTCTAAATTAACTTTATCAGTTTCAAGTTCTACTAAAGGTTCGTCTGCTTCTATGGATTCACCTACATTTTTTAACCATTTAACTACTGTTGCTTCGTTAATGCTTTCACCCAAAGCTGGTACTAAAATTTTTTCACTCATTATTAAATACTTTTCCTATAATTTCTTTTTGTTGAGAAAGATGTCTTTTTGCATAACCTGTAGCAGGCGTGGCAGCTGTATTTCTTCCTATATAAGAAATCTTATTATATTTAGCTTTAATATGATCTAAAGTCCATTGGATATAATCTCGCACAGAAAACCAAGCTCCCATATTTTTGGGTTCTTCCTGACACCAATAAAATTTAGCATTATCTTTAAATGCTTTAATTTCTTTAACTAATGACTTTATTGGAAATGGATAAAGTTGTTCGATTCTCAATAAAAGAATATCATTTTTTCCTAAACTTTCACGAGCATCTAATAAATCAAAATAAACTTTTCCAGAACATAAAATAACTTTCTTAATTTCTTTATCTTTTTTTAATTTTATAAAATTATTTTTTTGCTCCTGAGCATGATCCCATAAAACTCTATGAAAAGAATTTTGTTTTCCAAAATCTTCTAGATTAGAAACACAAAGTTTGTTTCTTAATAGTGATTTAGGAGTCATAATAACTAGTGGTTTTCTAAAATCTCTATGAATTTGACGCCTTAAAGCATGAAAATAATTTGCTGGAGTAGTGCAATTCATAACTTGTAAATTTTCTTTTGCACACAATTGCAAAAATCTCTCTAGCCTTCCAGATGAATGTTCTGGTCCTTGACCTTCATAACCATGAGGTAACAACATCACTAAGCCAGATGCTCTAGACCATTTTCTTTCGCCAGAAGCAATAAATTGATCTATTATTATTTGAGCTCCATTTGCAAAATCTCCAAATTGTGCTTCCCAAATAGTTAAAGTGTTTGGTTCTACCAGACTATATCCATATTCAAAACCTAAGACAGCTAATTCTGAAAGTAAACTATCTACTATCTCAAATCTCTTTTGTTTTTTAGAAATATTATTAAGTGGAACATATCTTGAATTGTCTAATTGGTTTCTTAAAACTGAATGCCTTTGACTAAAAGTACCTCTTCCAGAGTCTTGTCCTACTAATCTTACTGGAAAACCTTCTTCCAAAAGTGAACCAAATGCTAATGCTTCTGCTGTTGACCAATCGATATTTTTTTTTTGCTTAATCGCCTGATACCTCGAATTAAAAATTCGTTTAATTGTTTTATGTATGTTTGTTTCTTCAGGAATTAAATTAATTTTCTCAGAAATTGCTATCAATTGTTCTACTTTAACTCCACTTTTACCTCTTTTATCTTTACCTCTCTCAGGCTTATAGCGGCTCCATGCTCCTTCGAACCATTCTAATTTGGGTTTATAATTTTTTGAATTTTTATATTGTTCATCAAGTAAAGCTTTAAATTCTTTATTTTGATTATCAAAATATTCATTAGTTATAACTCCTTCATTTATCAGTTTTTCTCCATATATTTTTAAAGTAGATGGATGGGATTTGATTTTTTTATACATTAATGGCTGAGTAAAAGATGGCTCATCTCCTTCATTATGGCCAAATCTTCTATAACAAAACATATCAATAACTACATCTCTATTAAATTTTAATCTAAACTCAGTAGCAATCCTTGCTGCATAAACTGTAGCTTCAGGATCGTCTCCATTTACATGTAGTATTGGTGCTTCTACCATTTTTGCTACATCAGATGGATACGGAGATGATCTTGCAAACCTAGGGCTAGTTGTAAATCCAATTTGATTGTTAATAATGATATGAATAGTTCCACCTGTATTATGTCCTGGAAGACCTGACATTGCAAAACATTCAGCAACTATTCCTTGTGCAGCAAAAGCAGCATCGCCATGAATTAATATTGGTATTACTTTATTTCTTTCATAATCTTTATGAAAATATTGTTTTGCTCTAGTTTGTCCCAAAACAACAGGATTAACTGCCTCTAGATGTGAAGGATTATCAGTAAGACTTATATGTACAGAATTTCCATCAAATTCTCTGTTTGAAGATGCGCCTAAATGATACTTAACATCGCCAGCACTTTCTTCCGCTGAAGAATCCAGTTCACCAGCAAATTCATTAAAAATTCTTTTATATGATTTTTGTAATAAATTAGCTAAAACATTCAATCTGCCTCTGTGAGACATTCCTATTTTAACTTCTTTGATTTTACTTTGGCCTCCTATTTTAATTATTTGTTCTAAAGCAGGAATTAAACTTTCACCCCCGTCTATACCAAAGCGTTTTGTACCAATATATTTTGTATGTAAAAATTTTTCAAAACCTTCAGCGTAAATTAGTCTGCCTAATATTGCTAATTTTCCATTTTTTGTAAATTTTAGTGCATTTCCATCTTTCTCTATTCTATCTCTAAACCACTTTCTTTCTTTTGGATTTGATATATGCATAAATTCATACCCAATTGATCCACAATATGTTTTTCTTAAAAAAGTTAATATTTCTCTTATAGTTCCATATTGTCTATGCAATATGCCATCAAGAAAAATTTTATGATCATAATCACCTTTTTTAAAACCGTGATACTCTGGATGTAGTTCATCAATATACTCCGAGGTTTTAAGTCCAAGTGGATCGAGTTTAGCTAGAAGATTCCCTTGAGTTCTATATGCTCTTATCAAAGTAACAGCTCGAACCGAGTCTTTTCTTGATTGTTCATCATTTTCAATAAACTCATTTTCTTTTTTTGAAATATTTTTTTCTTCGAATTTTTTTAAAATTTCATTTTCATTAATTTTTCTTTTTCTTTGCCAAGAAGGTCCATTAATATCTTTTATTATTAATTCTGATTCTTCATCCAAATCCTCAAAATATTTTTTCCAACTTAAAGGTAATTCAGGATCTTTTTTGATAAACTTAAGATACATCTGCTCAATAAATTCAAAATTTGACCTATTAAGAAATGACGTTTTTTTTGCATCAAAGTTTTTTGAAGAAGACATTAATAATAATATTATAATATTTGAAAAGTATTTTTCAATTAGACAATTTATTTAATAAAGTTTTACCTATTTCTGAAGGAGAATGCGCTATAGTTATGCCACATTCTTCCATTTTTTTTATCTTTTCCTTTGCTCCACCTTTGCCTTTAGAAATAATTGCTCCTGCATGCCCCATTCTTCTTCCTTTGGGGGCAGTAATTCCAGCTATAAATCCAACTACTGGTTTTTTAATTTTATGGTTTTTTAAAAATTCAGAAGCTTCCTCTTCTGCAGTTCCACCTATTTCTCCTATAATTAATATGGATTTTGTTTCATCATCTTTTAAAAACAAATCTAAACAATCAATGAAATTTGTGCCATTAATAGGATCTCCGCCTATTCCAATACATGTTGATTGTCCAAGACCATTTTCAGAAGTTTGTGCAACCGCTTCATATGTTAAAGTTCCTGACCTTGAAACAATTCCAACAGATCCTTTTTTATGAATATTTCCTGGCATTATTCCTATTTTGCATTCTTCTGGTGTTATTATTCCTGGGCAATTCGGTCCTATCAATCTACTTTTTGAACCATCTAATTTTTTTTTTACTTTGAGCATATCCAATACTGGTATACCTTCAGTTATACAGACTATAATTTCCATCGATGACTCTATCGCTTCAATAATTGCATCTGAGGCAAATTTTGCAGGAACATATATCATTGTTGCAGTTGCTCCGGTTTCTTTTTTAGCTTCTTGAACAGTATTAAAAACAGGCTTTTCTAAATGCTTTTGACCACCTTTTTTTGGAGTTACACCTCCAACTAAATTTGTTCCATATTTTATAGCCTGTTCAGAATGAAAAGTTCCATGAGATCCAGTAAAACCCTGGCAAATAACTTTTGTATGTTTATTTATTAAAATTGACATAAATAATTAGTTTACAGCTTGCACAATTTTTTTAGCGGCATCATCTAAGTTTTCTGCTGAAGTAAGCTTTAAACCAGAATTATCTAAAATATCTTTTCCTTCCTTATAATTTGTACCTGCAAGTCTTACAACTAAAGGTACATTAATTTTTATTTCTTTAGCAGCATCTACTACTCCTTGAGCAAGCACATCACATTTCATTATTCCACCAAAAATATTTATTAAAATACCTTTTACATTTTTATCAGATAGAATTATTTTTAAAGCTGCAGAAACTTTTTCTTTTGATGCTCCTCCTCCAACATCTAAAAAATTCGCTGGTTCTTTTCCATAAAGTTTTATTATATCCATTGTAGCCATAGCAAGACCCGCTCCATTGACCATACAACCAATATTTCCATCAAGTTTTATATATGATAAATTATACTTGCTAGCTTCAACTTCAGTAGGATTTTCTTCGTTTAAATCTCTTAACTTTAATATTTCTGGTTGCCTATATAGTGAATTATCATCAAAATTAATTTTAGCATCTAAACAAATAACTTTTTTATCCTTGGTCAAAATAAGTGGATTTATTTCCACAAGACTGGCATCAGTACTTAAAAACATTTTATAAATTGATTTGATTAAAGAAATAGCTGCTAATTTTGAACTATCTTCAAGATTGAAAATTTTAATTATTCTTTCACAATTATCTTTTGAAATATCTTCACTAACATCCAACTTGGTAGTAATTATTTTTTCTGGTTTATTTTTTGCTACATCTTCTATATCCATACCTCCTTGATCGCTAGATATAAAAGCTATTTTAGAACTTTCCCTGTCTACTAAACATGAAAGGTAAAATTCTTTTTCAATACTAGAAATTTCTTCTACATATAACCTTTTTACTTCTTTGCCTTCTGAGCTTGTTTGAGGCGTTATCAATTTTTTACCCAATAATTCTTTTGATGCCTGGGTCAATTCATCAATGTTGTTAAGTATTTTTATACCTCCTGCCTTACCTCTTCCTCCAGCATGAATTTGTGCTTTAAGCACATATTTTTCAGTATTTAATTTTTTAGCTTTCTGTATAAGATCCTCAACTGAAAAAGCAAATACACCATTTGGGACCTTTATTCCAAATTCCTTTAAAATTTGTTTAGCTTGATGCTCGTGAATATTCATTATTATTTAGAAAGATCTTTATCAATTTCTGAAGCAATATCCCATAATTTTTTAACTGCATCTATTGAATGCATAAACTGACTTTTTTCTTTTTCATCAAGGCTTATTTCTTCTATTTTTTCTACACCATTCTTTCCAATTATTACTGGAACTCCTGCAAATATATTTTTTACTCCATATTCTCCCTTGAGATGAACTGCGCAAGGAATTAATTTTTTTTCATCTTTTAAAAATGATTCAGCCATTTGAACTCCAGATGCAGCTGGCGCATAAAATGCTGAACCTTTTTCTAAATATTTAACAATTTCAGCACCTCCATCTCTAGTTCTTTGATTAATTTCCTCTAATCTTTCTAAAGATAATTTTCCCTCTTTAACTAAATCTAATAATGGCTTTCCTGAAACTTTTGTAAATCTTGGCAATGGAACCATAGTATCTCCATGACCACCCATAACCATTGCTTCTATTTCTTTTACCGGAACTTTAAGCTCAAGTGATAAAAATAATTTAAATCTAGAACTATCTAGTATTCCTGCCATTCCAACAACTTTATTTGCTGGAAGTCCAGAGTATTTTTGAAATGCCATAACCATAACATCCAAAGGATTAGTGATACATATTACAAAAGCATTGGGTGCATTTTTTTTTATACCTTCTGCTACTTGTTTTATAATTTTTAAATTTATCCCTAGCAAATCATCTCTGCTCATTCCGGGCTTTCTTGGCACTCCAGCTGTTATAATAATTACATCAGAGTCTTTAATATCTTCATAATTGTCCGTTCCAGATAATTTAACATTAAAACCATCAACTGATGACGATTGAGCTATATCTAAAGCTTTTCCTTTAGCAATACCACTTGCAACATCAAATAAAACAACTTCATCTACTAGTTCTTTTAAACCAATTAAATGTGCTAAGGTTCCACCAATCTGGCCAGCTCCAATTAAAGATATTTTTTTTGACATATTTATTTCATTGTCGGCATAATAAATTCAGGATTTGATCTTATACCAGATGGCCATCTCGAAGTTATTGTCTTAAGTTTTGTATAAAATCTTACACCTTCAATCCCATGCATATGTTGATCTCCAAATAAAGATCTTTTCCATCCACCAAAACTATGAAAAGCCACTGGTACAGGTATAGGTATATTTATTCCTACCATTCCAACTTTAATTTTACTTGCAAATGTTCTGCCAACGTCTCCATCTCTAGTATAAATACTTGTCCCATTACCAAATTCGTGGTCATTAACTAGTTGTGTAGCTTCTTCAAAATCTTTTGCTCTAACTACTGAAAGTACTGGTCCAAAAATTTCTTCTTTATAAATTCGCATATTTTTCTTAACATGGTCAAATAAACATCCTCCAATGTAGAAACCATTTTCATAACCTTGTAATTTTAAATTTCTTCCATCAACTACTAATTTTGCTCCTTCTTTTACACCTAGATCAACATAACCTTTTACTTTTTCTAAATGATCCTTCGTAACTAATGGTCCCATTTCAGATGATTTATCCATACCAGGACCAACTTTTAATGCTTCAACTTTTTTACTAAGTTTACTTACTAATTGGTCTCCAATATTACCAACAGCAACTGCAACAGATTGGGCCATACATCTTTCGCCGGCTGATCCATAGGCAGCTCCCATTAAACCATTGACTGCTTGATCTAAATCACAGTCTGGCATAACCACACAATGATTTTTTGCTCCTCCTAAAGCTTGAACTCTTTTTTCATTTTTAGCTGCATTTTCATAAATATATTTTGCAATTGGAGTTGAACCAACAAAACTTACTGCTTTAATATCTTTGTTAATTAAAATTGCATCTACAACTTCTTTATCTCCATTAACTACATTGAATACTCCATCAGGCAATCCAGCCTCCTTTAATAATTCAGCTAATCTGATTGAACAAGATGGATCTTTTTCTGAAGGCTTTAATACAAAAGTATTCCCACAGGCAATAGCCATAGGAAACATCCACATGGGAACCATAGCTGGAAAATTAAATGGAGTTATTCCAGCGCAAACGCCAAGTGGTTGTCTTACTGACCAACTGTCGATGTCAGTTCCAACATTTTCAGTAAATTCTCCTTTTAAAACTTGTGGAATGCCACATGCAAACTCTACTACCTCAAGACCTCTTATAAGTGAACCTTTAGCATCTTCATAAACTTTTCCATGTTCAGAAACTATCATTTTAGTTAATTCATCAGAGTTTTTTTCTATTAACTCTTTAAATTTGAACATGATTCTTGCTCTCTGAATTGGTGGTTTTAAAGACCATGCATCAAAAGCTTTTTTTGCAATATTTACAGCTTCATCTAAATCTGATTTTGAACCTAATTTAACTTCGGATTGTTGATCTCCAGTTGCAGGATTAAATATTTTTCCTTTTCTATCTGATGTTCCTGAATTTGTTTTTCCATTTACAAAGTGTTGAATTAAATTCATAGCTAAAATTATTTAATTAAGTAATTAGCTTGTTGCAAGCATTTTCTTTATAGATGCAATAGCTTTTGCAGGATTTAAGCCTTTTGGACAAGCATTTGTACAATTCATAATGGTATGACATCTATAAAGTTTTAACTCATCAGCGACTTTCTTTAACCTTTCTTTTCTTTCTTCATCTCTGCTATCCATAATCCATCTATAAGCCTGTAATAAAACAGCCGGTCCAAGATATTTATCACCATTCCACCAATAACTTGGGCATGCCGTTGAACAACAAGCACACATTATACATTCGTAAAGTCCATCCAATTTTGCTCTATCTTCCGTAGATTGTAAATTTTCTTTTCCATCATCTTTTTTAGAATTTTTTAACCATGGCTCAACTGAATGGTATTGTTTATACAGTGTACTTAAGTCTCCAATTAAATCTTTTTCAACTTTCAAATGAGGTAAGGGATAAATATTAATATCTCCTTTTATCTCAGAGTGTGACTTTGTACATGCTAATCCATTTTTTCCATCCATGTTCATGGCACAAGAACCACATACTCCATGAGCACATGATCTTCTGTAAGCAATTGATGGGTCTATTTCATTTTTAATTTTATTTAAAAGGTCTAATACTTTCGATGGGCAATTATCCATATCAACTTCATATGTATCTATACGAGGATTTTCACCGCTCGAAGGATCCCATCTATAAATATTAACTTTTCTAATATTCTTTGATCCTGTTTTATCCTTGTAATATTCTCCTTTTTGTACTTCTGAGTTTTTGGGTAAATTTATTTGGACCATTAATAAACTCTTTCTTGAGGAGGAAAATATTGTACATCATTTGTTAATGTTGATCTATGCACATCTCTATAAGAAATTCTTGTTTCGCTCCCTTTACACCAAGATAATGTATGTTTCATAAAATTATCATCATCTCTTTTGGGATGATCTTCTCTTGCATGGGCACCTCTACTTTCTTTTCTTTCATATGCAGAATCTAACGTAACTATTGCCTGTCTTATTAAGTTATCAAATTCTAAAGTTTCAACTAAATCAGTATTAAAAATTAAAGATTTATCTTTCACTGATATTGAATCTATCCCTTCAAATGGCTTTCTTATTTCCTCTACACCTTCTTTTAAAGTTTTTTCAGTTCTAAAAACTGCACATTTTGACTGCATAGTTTTTTGCATGGCCAATCTAAGATCAGCTGTTCTATTATTTCCATTTCCATTTCTTAATTTTTCAAATCTATCTAAACATTTTTCAGTTTCTGAAATTGATATTTCCTCATGTGGAGTTCCTGGTTTTACTATTTCAGAAGCTCTTTTTGCTGCAGCTCTTCCAAAAACTACTAAATCAATTAATGAATTTGATCCAAGTCTGTTAGCACCATGAACTGAAACACATGCAGCTTCACCTATTGCCATTAGTCCAGGTACAATTTTTTCTGAACCATTTACAGTTAAAACCTCAGCTTTATAATTTGTAGGGATACCACCCATATTATAATGAACTGTAGGGACAACTGGTATTGGTTCTTTGGTAACATCAACATTTGCAAATAATCTTGAAGACTCTGAAATTCCAGGAAGTCTTTTTTCAATTACTTCTGGATCTAAATGATCTAAATGAAGGTGAACATGATCTTTCTCTTTTCCAACTCCTCTTCCTTCATTAATTTCAACTGCTATTGATCTGCTTACCACATCTCTAGACGCAAGATCTTTAGCTTTTGGAGCATATCTCTCCATAAATCTTTCTCCTTTTGAGTTCAATAAGTAACCTCCTTCACCTCGAACACCTTCCGAAATTAAAGTACCATGTCCATAAATACCTGTTGGATGAAATTGTACAAATTCCATATCTTGTAAAGGCAAGCCAGCTCTTAAAACCATAGCATTTCCATCGCCAGTGCAAGTATGAGCAGATGTAGATGAGTAATATGTTTTTCCATACCCGCCAGTTGCTATAATTGTTATATGAGATCTAAATCTATGAATGGTTCCATCATTTAAATTCCAAGCTATTAAACCTTTACACTCTCCATTTTTCATTAATAAATCTAAAGCAAAATATTCAATAAAAAATTCTGTATTATGTTTTAATGCTTGACCATACATAGTGTGAAGTATCGCATGACCAGTTCTATCTGCTGCTGCACAAGTTCTTTGAACAGTTTCATTTCCATAATTTTTAGTCATTCCACCAAAAGGTCTTTGATATATTTTTCCATCCTCTGTACGGCTAAATGGAACACCATATCTCTCTAATTCTAAAACTGCTCGTGGAGCTTCTTTGCACAAATATTCTATACTGTCTTGGTCACCTAACCAATCGGAACCTTTAACAGTATCATACATATGCCATCTCCAATCATCTTCGCCCATATTGCCAAGCGCAGCTGAAATACCTCCTTGAGCTGCTGAAGTATGGCTTCTAGTAGGAAAAACTTTTGATATACAAGCAGTTTTTAATCCAACCTCGCTAAGACCAACTGCAGCTCTCAAGCCAGCTCCTCCAGCTCCAAGAACAACTACGTCATATTCATGTTCTATAATTTTGTATGAACTCATAAACTTAATCTAAATAATAAAAATAAAGTTGATATAGGAATTATTATAGCAGAAAAATATAATAATTTATTTGCGACATTTTTTAATTTTTTATTCTCAATATAATCTTCAAAAACCTCACTAATACTTAGTGCAGAATAAAAATAAGCAAAAATGATAAATAATGAGAAAACAAATTTTTTTGGTTGGCTAGTAAAAAATAATAATACTTCTTCATAGGATTTATCATAGAAAGAAACTAGGTTAAATGAAAACCATAACATTAAAGGAACTAATATCACTGAGCTCACTTTTAAAAAAATCCATTTTTTAGTAGCACTAATCATAAAATTATATTTCTTCCAAAAATTAAAATTGTTAAAATAAATGATCCAAAAATAACTAGTAAACCAGTTATATTTGAAGTTTTTATTTCAAAACCATATCCTAAATCCCAAAATATATGTCTAATTTCACATAAGGCTTGGAAAGAAAAAGACCAAATTGTGCCAACAATAAAAAATTTACCAAAGTACGTTTCAAAGAATTTTTGAATTAGATCATAATTACTATTACCTAAAACTAATAGCGATACCCAAACACAAATTAAAGTTATTATAATTATATTTATAATGCCAGTTATTCTATGTGAAATCGATACTAGCGATGATATGTGCCAGTTATAAATCTGAATATGTGGCGATAAAGGATTATCGTTTTTCATTAATTATTTTTAATATATGCCTCAGCTATTTCAACTGCATTTAATGCAGCACCTCTTAACAAATTATCAGATACACACCAAAGATTAATGGCTTTTTTATTACTATTATCTTTTCTAATTCTAGAAATGAAAGTTTCATTTTTTCCTGCTGCCTCTACCGGAGTTATATATCCACCATCCTTTCTCTCATCTATAACTTTACACCCATCAGCTTTATTTAAAACTTCACGAATTTTTTCTAAAGTAAATTCTTTTTCAAATTCGATATTAATTGATTCGGCATGAGAAATAAGCACTGGAATTCTTACACATGTTGCGGTTAATTCTATATTTTTATCTAAAATTTTTTTTGTTTCATTTGCCATTTTTAATTCTTCTTTTGTATAACCTTCCTCTACAAAAGTATCGATGTGTGGAATTGCATTAAAAGCAATTTGTTTAGTAAAATTTTTTGAAACAATTTTTTTGTTCTCTAACGAAAGTTTAGTTTGTTCTAAAAGTTCATCCATCGGAGCTTTCCCTGCGCCTGAAGTTGATTGATATGTGGAAATTACTACTCTTTTTATTTTAAATAAATCGTGCAAAGGTTTTAAAATTATAACAAGCTGAGCCGTTGAACAATTTGGATTTGCAATTATATTTTTTTTCATATTTTTTATATGATTTGAATTAACTTGAGGAACAATTAAAGGAACATCAGGATCCATTCTAAAAAAACTTGAATTATCAATAACAACAGATTGTTCCGCAGCGATAGGAACATATTGTTCAGAAATTTTACCTCCTGCTGAAAAAAAAGTAATATTGGCTTTTGAAAAATCGAAGGTTTCCAAATTCTTAACTTCAATATCTTTACCTTTAAATTTTAATTTTGACCCTGCACTTTTAGAAGATGCAACAAAGTATAGATTATCCATAGGAAAATTCCTTTTTTCTAGGACCTCTAATATTTTTCTTCCAACATTTCCTGTTGCACCAACAATTGCTATATTCATGATGATTTAGTTATACTAAATGAAAGGTAAATCGCAAACTTTTCCCTCAAAAGTACTATCATTTATTGATATTTTAAATGACTGAGAAACTTCATAGTAGGGCTTATCTAACATTGCAATTCCTATTACTTTTTTAAAATGTGGAGAATATACACCAGATCTAAGTTCTCCTATTTTTGAGCTTTTATCATTAATAAGATCTATAGATTTTGATACATCAATTTCTTTTGTATCAATTATTACTCCCATCAGCTTTCTATTAATATCTGTTTGTTTAACCTTTTTTAGTTTTTCTTTTCCAAGAAAATTGACTTCAGAGTCTAAATTTACATATTTATCTAATCCACATTGAAGTGGGTTATCATTGTTATCCATATCATTCCCATATGATAGTAAAGCACTTTCAATTCTTTCAATTAAATTTGGACATCCTGGTTTGACATTAAATTCTTTTCCAACTTCAAATAATTTATCGTATAGAGCTAGACCAGACTTTGTATTTTCAACATAAATCTCGTAACCACCTTGTTTTGACCAGCCTGATCTGGCAATCAAATGTTTTGCTGTAGAAAATTCAAAATAATCAAAACCAAAAAATTTCATTTCAGTAATTTTTTTTCCAAATATTTTTTCCATAAGCTTAAATGATTTTGGTCCTTGTACAGCTAATATATTAACATTTGGTTCAAATATTTTAACATCAAATTTTTTTCCAATTGCTAATCCTTTTGCAAATAAAATTACATCCGAGTCCGCAATTGAAATCCACCATCTTTCTTCACCAAGTTTTAGAATTACTGGATCATTAATCAAACCAGCTTCATCATCTATAATTGGACAATAATAACATCTTCCTACTTTAGATTTTGATAGATCTCTGCAAGTCATTAATTGAACTAATTTTCCAGAATCTTTACCAGAAATTTCAACTTGCCTTTCTCCAGCAACATCCCATACTTGTACATTTTCTTTTAAATGATGGTACGATTCTTCTAAAGATCCAAATGACGCTGGCAAAAGCATATGATTATAAGAGGTATAAGCAGTGACACCTTGTTTTTCAATTCTTGATGTATAAGGCGTACTTCTAAGCCTTCTCGATTTTGCAATAAAATAATTTTTCATTTTTTATTGCCTAAAAATTCTTTCACAATTTTTCTCATTTCAAATGCTCTTTCAAAAATTATCATATGACCACAATTATTAATTACTTTTTTTTCAGCATTTTTTATCATCGATGACATTTTATTTCCCACTTCCAAAGGAACCATTTTGTCCAAATCACCAAATATACATAGAGTTGAACAATTAATTTTTCCTAAAGATTCTTTGCCGCCTTTGTAATTGTTACAGGCATTTAAGTCCACAGCTAAAACTTCTCTAATTTCACGAGAAGAATTAATTATTTTCTTTACTGGATTACCACCTATAAATGCTTTTGACCCTTCATAACCCCATTTCATCATAAGTAAAACTGCTTTTTCATCTCCTGCTTCGGCATAATTAATAAGATCTTGATTAACAGGCATTTTATATGAACCTGCTACCAAAACTAAACTATTTATTAAATTTGGATAACGAGCGGCAAAATCAATACCTACTAAACTTCCTTGAGAATGGCCTATAATAATTAATTTTTTAATATCAAGAACATTCATTAGTGATTTTATCCAGTCAGAAATTTCTTCTATAGATTTTAATGATGGCCCCTCAGAATTACCGTGTCCTGGTAAATCTACTGATAAAACATTGTAACCTTGATTAGCATAAAACTGTTCATGGAGAGACCAAACTATATGCGTTAATCCACTTCCATGCATCAATAATATTGATGGTTTATCTTTTTCAAAATCCATGCCGCCTGTTGAGACGAACACGTTCTTCTCATTAACGTTTAAATTCAGTTGAGCTCCTTAGCCTTTTTCCTTAGTTCAAATTTTTGAATTTTTCCTGTTGAAGTTTTTGGTAGCTCACAAAATTCAATTTTCTTCGGAACTTTGAATTTAGCTAAAGTTTCCTTGCAAAAATCAATCAACTCTTTTTCTGTAACAGGCTTATCTTTAATTGATTCAATAAATGCACAAGGAACTTCTCCCCATTTTTCATCAGGTTTTGCTACTACTGCTGCTATAGATACAGAAGGATGTTTTGATAAAGTATTTTCTATTTCAATTGATGATATATTTTCCCCACCAGAAATAATTATATCTTTTGATCTGTCCTGAATTTTTACGTACCCGTCCTGATGCATTACAGCTAAATCTCCGGTGTGAAACCATCCACCTTTCATTGCTTTTGAAGTGGCTTCTTTATCTTTAAAATAGCCTTTCATAACTACATTTCCTCTTATCATAATTTCTCCAATAGTTTTTCCATCCCTTGGAACTTCTTTCATAGTTTCTGGGTCCATAATTGTTACACCTTCTGTATTAGGATATCTTACTCCTTGTCTAGCTTTAATTTCGTTTTGCTTCTCCTCTTCTAATTCGTTCCATGCTTCATTCCATGCGCATTGCGTTACATGTCCATAGGTTTCGGTTAAGCCATAAACATGCATTACCTCAAAACCTAAGCTTTTCATTTTTTTAAAAATTATACTTGGAGGTGGAGCTCCAGCTGTTAATACATAAACTTTTTGTTTTAATTTTTTACGGTCACTTTCCGGTGCTCCAGTAATCATATTAAGCACAATTGGTGCGCCACCGAAATGAGTTATGTTATATTTATCTATTAATTCAAATATTTTCTTAATATCAATATTTCTCAGACAAATTGTTTTGCCATTTAACATCGGAACTGTCCAAGGATAACACCAACCATTACAATGAAACATTGGCACAATAGTTAAGAAATTTAGTCTATTCGGCATATTCCAAGCTGCTGCACTTCCTGTTGACATTAGATATGCTCCTCTATGATGATAAACAACTCCTTTTGGATTTCCAGTTGTTCCAGAAGTATAACTTAATGAAATAGCTTGCCACTCATCGTCGGGCATTTTCCAAATATAATTTTCATCTCCAGTTTTTAAAAATTCTTCATATTCTAAATCACCAATTTTTTCTAATTTTGATTGGTCAGCAAATTTATCATTTATATCTATTACAATAATTTTTCTTTTTATTGTACTTAATGCTTTTTTAACTTCCACATGAAGTTGTCTATCTACAACCAATACCTTGGCTTCACTATGTTCCAATATATAAGCGATAGTTTTTGCATCTAATCTGATATTAATTGTATTTAGTACTCCTCCGGTCATAGGAACAGAATAATGAGCCTCAAAAATTTCTGGAGTATTAAAAGCTAAAAATGAAACTGTATCTCCTTTGCCAATACCAATTTTTTCTAATGCACTCGCAAATTTTATACATCTTTTATAGACCTCCTCCCATGTATACTTTCTATCTTCATAAACTATTGCCTCATAATTTGGATAAATATCTTTTGCTCTTTGTAAAAAAGACAGAGGTGTTAATGGAACAAAGTTTGCTTTATTTTTATCAAGGTTTGTATCGTAATGATTCATGCTAATTAAATTTAAAATCCATAATATACTTACTTCCACTAGTTGCGGTCAAATAATAACTTTCTATTCTTGGAAGAACCCTATTAAAGAAAAAATTTGCTGTTTGAATTTTTTCTTCATAAAATTTTTTATTTTTTTCATAATCTTTAAAACTAACCTCTAAAACCTTAATCCAAGAATGTGCAATAGCTACTAAACCCAGCACCTTTAAATAATCATTACATGCAGCGTTAACATCGTCTTTTGAGTTTTTCATTTTATCATTTATCCATCCAGTAAATTTAACTAATATTTCTATATTTTTATTGAGTTTTTCTATAAATGGCTTGATTTTATCATCATTTATTAAAATCTCTTTTTTTATTAATGAAATGTATTTATCAATTATGCTTCCATTTTTATTTACCAACTTTCTAAATACTAAATCAATTGCTTGTACAGAATTTGTACCTTCATAAATTGGGGTTATTCTATTGTCTCTATATAGTTGTTCAATTCCTTGATCTTTAGTATATCCATATCCTCCAAATATTTGCATAGCATCACTGGTGATTTCCATCCCCATATCGGTGAAAAAAGATTTTACTACTGGCGTCATTAAAGACACCAAGTCAGATGCTTCCTCTCTAGTTTTATCATCTTTGTGATAAAGACTTACTTCGGTTTGTTGTGACAACCAAAAACATAAAGCTCTCTCTCCTTCTATAATTGATTTCATGTTTAATATTGATTTTCTAATATCAGCATGTTCTATTATAAAATCTGCTCCATTACTCGATATACTATTATTACTTTTTCCTTGCTTTCTTTCTTTTGAATAACTTAACGAATTTTGATAAGCAATTTCAGAAATTCCTAATCCTTGAATTCCAACTACTATTCTTTCCAAATTCATCATAGTAAACATTGAATTTAATCCTTTATTTTTTGGACCAATCATATATCCAATCGAATTATCAAAGTTCAATACACAAGTTGCAGATCCTTTTATTCCCATTTTACTTTCAATAGAGCCCGTTGATACTCCGTTTCTTTGTCCAATAGATCCATCTTCTTTAACAAGAAATTTAGGAACTAAAAACAAACTTATGCCTTTTGTACCAGGGGGTGAGTCAGAAGCCCTTGCAATTACTAAATGAATAATATTTTCAGTAAGATCATGATCACCAGAAGTAATAAATATTTTTTGTCCACTTAATTTAAAAGTTCCATCTGGTTGTTCTACAGCTTTAGTTTTCAACAAACCTAAATCAGTTCCACAAACTGGTTCTGTCAAACACATTGTGCCACTCCACTTTCCTTCCACGATTTTTGGCAAAAATTTATCTTTTATAGAATCTGATGCATGTCTGTGTATACAATTATATGCACCGATACTAAGTTCAGTATAAAGTTTAAAAGCAAGACTTGAAGAAGATAGCATCTCATCAAAAAAAGCACTAACTGTTTTTGGCATTCCTTGTCCCCCATACTTAGGATCACAGGATAAAGATTGCCAACCATCCTGTATAAACTTACTGTAGGCTTCTTTGTAACCTGGTGGAGTTCTAACAATACCATTGTCTAAAATTGTTGGACTATCATCACCTATCTTAGCCAAAGGAAGAATAATGTTCTGATTGATTTTTGCAGCCTCTTGTAAAATATCTTTTACTAAATCAGAAGTTACATCTTTATATTTTTCTAACTCATTATAATTTTTGTTATTTCTTAATTTCTCATAAAGAAACATCATATCTTCTAAAGGAGCAGTATAAGTTGGCATGTTAATATCTTAAGATAATTAAATAATTATTTCAATTTTGAAATAATCGCATCTCCCATTTGAGCTGTGGATACTTCTTTCGTTCCTTTTGATACTATATCTTTAGTTCTTAACCCATCATTTAGCACTTCTTGCACGGCATTTTCCAAAACATCTGCTTCTTTGTCTAAATTTAAAGAAAATCTTAGGGACATAGCAAAACTTAAAATTGTGGCTATTGGGTTAGCAATTCCTTTTCCTGCAATATCTGGCGCTGAGCCATGAATAGGCTCATACATTGCTCTCATTTCTCCATCTTTATTTTTAGCTCCAAGAGAAGCCGAGGGCAATAACCCTAGAGATCCGGTTAACATAGAAGCTTGATCAGACAACATATCTCCAAATAAATTATCAGTAACTATAACATCAAATTGTTTTGGATTTCTTAGTAATTGCATTGCACAATTATCTGCAAGCATATGTTTAAGTTCTACATCTTTATATTCTTTTTCATGCAAAGATTGAACCTCTTCTTTCCAAAGCTGTCCAGCCTCCATTACATTTGATTTTTCACATGAGGTTACTTTATTTGATCTTTTTTTTGCTAAATCGAATGCCACTCTAGCTACTCTAATAATTTCATTGCTTGTATATGTGTGAGTATTAATTCCTTTTCTTTCACCATTATCAATTGGTTTAATACCTCTTGGCTCTCCAAAATATATACCTCCTGTAAGCTCTCTCACGATCATAATATCTAACCCTGAAACAATTTCTGGTTTTAGAGTAGAAGCATCTACTAATTGTTTAAAACATATTGCAGGTCTTAAATTTGCAAATAGTTTTAATTCTTTTCTTAATTTTAATAGTGCTCTTTCAGGTTTTTTTGAAAATTCTAAGTTATCCCATTTTGGCCCTCCTACAGCACCAAGGATAACTGCTTCAGACTCTAAAGCTTTATAAAAAACTTCATCAGTAATTGGTGTCCCGTGCTTGTCATAAGATGCGCCACCAGCCAAATCTTCCTCGGTTTCAAAATCTAAAGATTTTTTAGAATTAAACCATTGAATAATTTTTTTAACTTCTCCAACAACTTCAGGCCCCACACCATCTCCAGGTAACAATAAGAATTTTCTTTTTTTTACCTTAATCATTAAAAATCCAAGGTTTGTTTACTTTTAATTGATTTTCATATGCTAAAATTTTAGCAGATTTTTCTAAAGATAACGCAATATCATCTAAACCTTCTATTAAACATTTTTTTTTAAATGGATCAATTTTGAAATTGATTTCTTTATTTCCAAAAGAAATTTTTTGATCTGGTAAATTTATTGATATTTCTTCTTTTCGATTTGAATAATCAGATATCTCTTTAATTTCATTTTCAGAAATTATTATTGGTAAAATACCATTTTTAAAACAATTATTATAAAATATATCTGCATAACTTGAACTTATTATACAAGTAATTCCAAAATCGAGTAAGGCCCAAGGTGCATGTTCTCGAGATGAACCACAACCAAAATTTTTGCCTGTAATTAGTATCTTAGAATTATTAAAAGGACTTTGATTAAGTATAAAATCTTTTATTTCATTTCCATTGTTGTCATATCTTATTTCATAAAAAAGGCTCTTCCCAAGTCCAGTTCTTTTTATTGTTTTTAAAAATTGTTTAGGAATTATCTTGTCTGTATCCACATTGACCATAGGCAAATACGCTGGAATGCTTTTTAATGTTGAAAATTTATTCATTTAATTATCATACTTTCTTACATCATCTAAATTTCCAGAAATAGCGGCTGCAGCTGCCATTGCTGGACTTACTAAATGAGTTCTGCCACCTCTTCCTTGTCGACCTTCAAAATTTCTGTTTGAAGTTGATGCACATCTTTCCTCTGGTTTTAGTTTATCAGCATTCATAGCTAGGCACATCGAACATCCTGGCTCTCTCCATTCGAAGCCTGAGTTTATAAATATTTTATCTAAACCTTCTTGCTCTGCTTGCTCTTTAACTAATCCTGATCCCGGAACAACAAATGCATCTACATGACTAGCTATTTTCTTATCTTTTAATATTTTTGCTGCATCTCTTAAGTCTTCAATTCTGCCATTAGTACAGCTACCAATAAATACTTTATCTATTTTAATGTCTTTCATTAAAGTGTTTGGTTTTAAACCCATATAACTTAAAGATCTTTCAATAGAACTTTTTTTATCCAGATCATTTTCATTATTAGGATTTGGAACTTTACCATCTATTGTAACCACATCTTGCGGAGAAGTCCCCCAGGTAACCATCGGTTTAATATCCTCACCACTTAAAGAAATTTCTTTGTCGAATTTTGCACTAGAATCTGTCTTAAGTGTATTCCAGTACTCAAAGGCCTTATCCCAATTTTGATTTTTTGGAGACATTGGTTTATTTTTTAAATAATCAAATATTTTTTGATCTGGTCCAATTAGTCCTGCTCTTGCCCCACCTTCAATGGTCATATTACAAATTGTCATTCTCTGCTCCACACTTAATGAAGAAATTAAATTTCCAGCATATTCAATTACAAATCCTGTACCACCAGCTGTTCCTATTTCTCCAATTATTTGAAGGATCACATCTTTAGAAGTTACACCTGTAGATAATTTTCCATTAACATTTATTCTAAAATTTTTAGACTTTTTTTGAACTAAAGTTTGTGTCGCTAACACATGTTCCACTTCGGAAGTACCAATTCCAAAAGCTAAAGCACCGAATGCTCCATGGGTTGCTGTATGGCTATCTCCACAAACAATTATTGTTCCTGGCTGGGTAAATCCTTGCTCAGGTCCAATAATATGAACTATACCATTTCTTTTATCTTTCATATCAAATACCTGAACTCCAAACTCTTTACAATTAGCATTTAAAGTATCTACCTGAATTTTGGATTCTTTGTCTAAAATTCCTTTTGATCTGTCTGTAGTAGGAACGTTATGATCTGCAACTGCAAGGGTTAACTTGGGATGTCTTACTTTTCTTTTTGAATTCCTTAAACCTTCAAATGCTTGTGGACTAGTAACCTCATGTATTAAATGTCTATCAACAAATAACAATGAAGTTCCATCTTCTTGTTCGTGAACTAAATGCTCATTCCAAATTTTATCGTAGATTGTTTTAGACATTTAGAAAAAAATTATTTTTTCTTTTTTGGATCTTCTTTTTTTATTTCAGTTTTAGGGTTATTTTTAATATCTGTTTTTTTTTCATCCCCTTCTTTAACTGTATCATTCGTTGTTTCTAATTTTTCTTCAAGTATATTTTCTGCTTTTGTCTCAATCTCAATACCTATTTTCTTTTTTATTTTTTCAGCAATTCGCGCTGACTTTCCTGTTCTGTCTCTTAAGAAATAAAGTTTTGCTCTTCTAACTTTACCAGATCTAATAACTTTAATTGAATCTACTATTGAACTGTATAGAGCAAATGTCCTCTCTACTCCCTCTCCAAATGATATCTTTCTTACTGTAAATGATGAATTTAAATCTCTATTTTTTTTTCCAATACAAACTCCTTCAAAATATTGAATTCTATCTCTTTTGCCTTCAGTAATTCTTACTCCAACTTTGACAATATCTCCTGGAAAAAAATCTGGAAATTTTTTTTCCGAAGCAATTTTTTTAACACTTGATTGATTTATTTCTTCAATTGTTTTCATGTTAATGTTTATCAATTTAATTTTTTTTATATTTTTGCCACAAATCTGGTCTTCGGTCGCGTGTTATAGCCTCAGATTGTGTTAAACGCCAGTCTTTAATTTTCGCGTGATCTCCTGATAAAAGTACATCTGGAATGCCTTTTTTCTCCCAAATTTGAGGTTTTGTATATTGTGGATACTCTAAAAGACCATTTTCAAAAGTTTCATCCTCTATTGAGTTGTTATTTCCAATAACACCTGGAATTAATCTTAAAATAGCATCCATAAAAACAAAAACTGCTGTCTCTCCTCCAGATAGTATAAAATCACCAATACTTAGTTCTACAATATTTCTTGAATCAATTACTCTTTGGTCAATTCCTTCAAAATGGCCACAAATTAAATTGATAGTTTTTTCTTTAGATATTTCCTTTGCTAGTTTTTGATTAAACATTATTCCTTTTGGACTTAAATAGTAAATCTTTTCATTTGAATTAATTTTATTATCCAAAGCAGAAGCTAAAATGTCAGGTTTAATTAACATTCCGCGTCCACCTCCATAAGGTGTATCATCAACTGTTTTATGTTTATCAGTAGCATAGTCTCTAATATTTACCGTTTCCATATCCCATATTTTATTTTCTATAGCTTTTCCATAAAGCCCTCTATTTAGTGGTCCAGGAAAATAATCTGGATATAGAGTAAATATTCTTGCAAAAAACATATTTATTTTTTTTCTTCCTTAGGTGCTTCTGCTTTTTTTTCTTCCTTAGGTGCTTCTGCTTTTTTTTCTTCCTTAGGTTCATCTGCTTTTTTTCTATCTTTTTTTGGAATAGCTTTTTTTGGATTATTACTATTAGCAGGCATAGGAATTATTTGTTTCTCACCTAAAATTCTCGCAACTCTCATAGTTGGTTTAGCGCCTTGGCTTATCCAATATTTTATTCTATCCTCAACTAATCCTATTCTTTCCTGTTTTTCTTTTGGTAAAAGAGGATTAAAAAAACCTAATTTTTCTATAAACCTTCCGTCTCTTGCAAACCTGCTATCAGCAACAACTATTTTATATATCGGCCTTTTTTTTGTTCCTCCCATTGATAATCTTAATTTTAACATTTTCTCTCCTATTATATTATTTTAATTGATTAAAAAGTTCCGGTGGTATTCCTTTATCTTCAATACCCTTCAGATTTCCTTTTGACATTTTTTTCATCATTTCTGATGTCATTTTAAATTGTTTTAACAATTTATTGATAGTGGCTACATCTGTTCCAGAACCATTAGCAATTCTTTTTCTTCTTGAACCATTTATTATTTTTGGGTTTTCTCTTTCTTTTTTTGTCATTGACAATATTATTGCCTCATTATGAGTTATAATTTTTTCATCAATACCAGCTTTGTCCATTTGTGATTTAATTTTTGATACTCCGGGCATAAAAGACATTAAACCTTCTATTCCTCCCATTTTTTTCATCTGTCTTAATTGAGTTAAGTAATCCTCCATAGAAAATTTTCCTTTTTTTAAATTTTCTTCTGCTTTTTTAATATTTTCTTCTCCTAAATCTTGTGATGCTTTTTCTACCAAAGAAACAATGTCTCCCATCCCAAGAATTCTATTTGCTATTCTATCAGGGTGAAAAACTTCGAAATTTTCTATTTTTTCACCAATACCTAAAAATTTAATTGGAACTTGAGAAACAAACTTCATACTTAAAGCTGCACCGCCTCTTCCGTCACCATCTGCTCTTGTAAGAATTATTCCAGATACATTTACAGTATTTTTAAATTCTTTAGCTACTTCTGCTGCTACTTGTCCTGTAAGAGAATCTGCAACTAGTATAACTTCACTAGGTTTAATAGTTTTTTCAATTTCCTTAATTTCACTCATCATTTGAAGATCTATTTGTGTTCTACCTGCAGTATCAAAAAGAATTATATCAGCACCGTTTAATTTTGCAGCACTAAGAGCTCTACTGCATATATCTGCAGGTAACTGACCCTGAATTATTGGCAAAGTTAAAATATTGTTTTGTTCTCCTAAAGTTTTAAGTTGTTCCTGAGCTGCTGGTCTATAAACGTCTAAGCTAACCATCATAATTTTTTTCTTTTTATTATTTTCCAAAAATTTTGCTAATTTAGCTGTAGTTGTTGTTTTTCCAGAACCCTGTAAGCCTACCAACATAATTGTAACTGGAGGGACAGCATTTAGATTTATTTCCGCATTACTTTCTCCTAATAAATTAACAAGTTCGTCATAAACGATCTTGACCACCATTTGGCCAGGAGAAGTAGATCTAATAATTTCTTGTCCTAATACCTTAGGTTTAACTTTGTCTATAAATTCTTTTGCAACTGTAAGAGAAACATCGGCCTCTAATAAGGCTTGTCTTATACTTCTCAGTCCCTCATCAACTTGATTTTCATCAAGCGAAGGGGCTTTTTTTAAAGAAGAAAAAATTTCTTCAAATTTATTTGTTAAGTTTTCAAACATAATTTTACCCAGCAGTAATCGCACTAGTGGGCGAACCCTCGCTGACTAGTGTCGATATCTTTGTTCCCAAAGACACCGCAAATTGCTGTTTTTGCGGAAACCGTGCCAAGTTATAATAGAGGTTCAAAAAGTCAATAAATAAGTTAAATATCTATTATATGAACTTTAAAGCTTACAAAATGGATGGTTTAGGTAATGATTTCGTGATCATTGATCAAAGAGAAAAAGTAATAAAATTATCAAAAGATAGTATTATTAAAATTAGTGATAGAAAATTTATAGGTTGTGATCAATTAATTATTATTAAAAAAAATAGAAATTTAGATGCCGGTTTAGAATTTTTTAATTCTGATGGTAGTGTTTCTGGTGCATGTGGAAACGGAACTAGGTGTGCTGCTTATCTATTGTCTAGAGAAAATAATAAAAAAGAAATTATAGTTTGGACTTCTTCATCAATATTAAAATCAAAAATATTGAATAATAATAATGTTGAAACCAATATTGGTGTAGCAAAATTAGAATGGAATAAAATACCTATAAGTGAAAATAGGAATACTAAAAATTTAGGTATTAAAATATTAGATAAGAATAATAAAGAACATATAGGTGGAACTGCAGTTAACGTGGGAAATCCACATGTTGTTTTTTTTGTAAAAAATATTGATGATTTTGATGTAAAAAAAATTGGACCAAAAGTTGAAAATAATAAAATTTTTCCTGAAAAGTGTAATGTTACTTTTGCACAAATAATTAATAACAATTTAATTAAAGTGAAGGTATGGGAAAGAGGAGCAGGATTAACAAAAGCTTGTGGAACAGCAGCTTGCGCCACTGCAGTAGCTGGTAATATAAATGGTTTATTAAATAAAAAAGTAGATATTGAATTTGAACTAGGGAAACTATCTATTTTTATAGATGAAAAAAATAACATTCATATGAAAGGTCCTGTTTCTGAAGTAAAAGAAATAGATATTAAACTTTAATGGGAATTTTTGAAAAATTTAAGATTGGATTTAAAAAAAGTGCAACTACTTTCACTTCTGGTCTAAAAAATATAATCGTTAAAAAAGAAATTGATGATAATACTCTAGATCAAGTCGAAAATTATTTAATTCAGTCAGATGTTGGAATTGATGCAGCTGAAGAAATAAAAAAAATAATTTCATCAGAAAAAATTGATCCAAAAAAAAACCCTATTAATGAAGTAAATATAATTTTGCAAAAATATATAATTAAGTTAATGCAACCCTTAGAAAGAAAAGATTTTTTTAATAAAAGTGAAGATCTTAAAGTATTACTTATTGCAGGTGTTAATGGAGTAGGAAAAACTACAACAATTGGAAAAATAGGTAAAATACTAAAGTCAAATGATAACAAAATTCTCTTTTCTGCTTGTGACACTTTTAGAGCAGCTGCAATAGAGCAGTTAGAAAATTGGGCAAATAAAATTAATGTAGATATTATTAAGTCAGATCAAGGATCAGATCCTGCATCAGTTGCATATAAATCAATAAGTACTGCAAAAAAAAATAGTTCTAACTATGTTCTAATAGATACAGCTGGAAGATTACAAAATAAAAAAAATCTAATGGATGAATACAAAAAAATTGCAAATGTTGCAAAAAAAATTGATCAAAATGCACCGCATGAAGTAATTTTAATATTAGATGCAACAACAGGACAGAATGTTTTAAATCAAGTAGAGGAATTTAATAAAATTATTCCTGTAACAGGATTAATTATGACTAAACTAGATGGAACCGCAAAAGGCGGAATTTTGATTGCTCTTGCTAAAAAACACAAGATACCCATTATTGCACTAGGTCTTGGTGAAAAAGAAGATGACTTACAGATATTTGAAGCTGAAAAATTTGCTAATGCTTTTATAGAAACTAATTAATTAAGTTTTGAGAGATTAAAGGTTTAAATATATTACATCTATGATTTGAATTTAAACTTCCATATCCACAACTCCTTGCATAGGTTGATATAATAAAATCTAGTTTTCCTAATCCATCATGAATTTTCAATTCTTTTTTGGAAATATCAAATTGTAAATTCTTGTTTACATTTTTCATAGCACTAACCATTACTAAAGTATTATTATCGCTCAATAGATAATATGCAAAATCTTCTGGGAATACTGGAAAATCGTAATTGTTTAATATTTTTTTTGCCTTTCCAGGAAACCATTCATAAGAAATTAGTGGTAAATCAGTTTTTGCTTTATGATCATAGATATAAAGATCTTGGGGATAATCATTAATATAGTTATTATTTTCACCTCTTGCTAAAATGGCTTTTTCTCTTGATTTAAAATATAAAGTAAAATCATTATTGTAAGACTCCATTTTTCCAATAAAAAAATAATCATCAGATTCAGCAAAAATATTTGTAGAATAAAAGAGAAATAATAATAAAATTAATTTTTTCACTAAATGAAAACTTATTTTTTAATTTAGAATAATATTTGTTAAAATTGTGACCTAATTTAAGCTTTTAATAAAACTTTTGAGTGTATTGAGTAATTTATCATTATATTCCATCATATGGTCATCATATTCAGGAAAGTAATAATATTTAGGATTATTGGCTAATTCATATATTTTTTTTCCCATCCAAAATGGAACTATAGTATCTGCTTCTCCATGCATAACTAAAACTGGAGATTTAATATTTTTAATTTTTTTATCACTCTCATATTTATCTTTTAGAAGTAGTCCTATAGGAAATATTGGATATTTACTTTTTCCAGCAGCAACCATGGAAGTAAAAGGAGACTCCAGAATTATTCCAGCAAAATTTTCATTTTGTGAAATTTCGGTTGCAACTCCAGTTCCAAGAGATTCTCCATAAATAACAATATTTTCTTTTTTCACTCCTTTGTTTAATAACCATTTAACAGCACTTCTGGCATCTTTATAAAGACCTTCTTCCGTTGGCTTACCATCGTTACCACTAAAACCTCTCCAAGAAATAATTAAAAAATTTATTTCCATTTCTTTAAAATGGTTAATTTTATGTATTCTATTTTCTAAAGATCCAGCATTGCCATGTAAAAAAAGAATAGTTTTATAATTATCAATATCTTTATCGTGATACCAAGCTAATAATTCAATATTGTCATCAGTTTTAATTTTAACTTTATCGATTGAAACTATCAGTTTATCTCCAGAATAATTATTTTCTGAAGGATGATATAACAAACTTCTTTGAGACTTGTATAATATGAATGTAATAATTAGGTAAATTATAAGTACTAAACCAACTACAGATAAAATATACATTTTTCTTTTATTCATTTTTATTATTCAAAACAAAATATAAATAACAAAGTATACAAATAACAAAATAAACAAAAAATGAAATTTGGAAACTTTGAATCTCTCCTTTTCCAAAAAATTGGCATAAATCAATAACTAAGCCAATTCCCCATTGCATTAAAAAAGTACCTACAAAAATAAGTAAATTAAATGATGTAAGTGATTTTCCTGCTAGACTGGTTGG
Organism: uncultured Pelagibacteraceae bacterium; assembly: GCA_902634485.1. GTDB lineage: Bacteria > Pseudomonadota > Alphaproteobacteria > Pelagibacterales > Pelagibacteraceae > Pelagibacter. The sequence goes on from CACPKA010000001.1 coordinate 100,536, forward strand.
AAAAGATAAAGCCACAGCAGGCTGGGTAAGAGTTAACACAATTGAAGTAAGTATATATATAGTAAAATGTAATGCACCTGCATTTTCTCCTGAAATAATTATAACAAGTAATGATAAATAGCTAATTGGTAGTCCAAACTTCATTAGTCTCATAGACTCTAGGCCAAGTTTTGTAATTTTAGGCAAAATGTATCCAAAAATAAAAAAGGCAATTAACATTGTTATATTTATCCAAAAAAGTCCTGTTGCGCTCTCTAATGGTGTATATCCCGTAACTCTAACCATCCAGGGCCCGGCCCATAAAGTTTGAATTGCAACCATTCCTCCATAATTAAATAAGCCAAGAGGAATTGTACTTCTAAAAAATTTATTTTTCCAAACATCTGATAAAGATCCTGCATTCTCTACATCTTTACTATCTTCACTTTTCCATGAAGGAATAAATAGTAATGTTAAAATTATAATAAGAAGTATTACAACAGCTACAGAGCCAAATATCCATCTCCAACCAATAACTGGTAATAAAATTTGAACAGGCAATGTTGAAAAAACAAAACCCATTGAAAGCACCATTAACATCCATGCATTAGCTCTTTGTTGGTATTCATCTGCAAACCAAATTCTATAACCAGTTAAAGGTCCCATTAAACATGCACTAACACCAACTCCAATTAAAATTCTTGATATCAGTAGACCAGAAAAACTTTGTGACAAAGCAAAAGCGCCTGTACCAATAATTGCAATTAATAAAAAGGATGAAACAACTTTTTTGGGTCCATGTTTATCAAGTAAATATCCAAGAGGTATTTGCATAGATGCAAATCCTAAAAAATAACCACCAGCTAATAACCCTAAATCACCAGCATTTAAATTAAACTCTGAAGTTAATAAAGGAGATAAAGTTGCTGTAATTGCTCTTAAAAGTGCAGATATAAAATATCCACAAGCAAATACAAAAAATATTAGAACCGCTTTTTTAATCGGCAAAATATTTTTTTCCATTTATTTAAATTAGAAATTTAAAGATATATCACGATGGATAGAGTTACAACTTGCAACAAATTTCGCCTGTTCTTTTGTTAAACGAGATTGTAATCTTAAACCTATATTATTTTTAATAACCTCATTATATTTTTCAAGTTCTGGCATTAAATTTTGAGCTGCATCTTTTCTCCAATTTACTTCCTTATCAAACAAAATAAATACTTCTGAGCTTGCATCTGATATTTTATTTTCATCTATTTCTTCACTATCAACTAAAGAATATAGATCATCTAATCTATTGGCAAATTCCTCTGTACCTGAAATTTCACTTAGTTTTTCAAATAGACTATCTATAATTGTAATTGAATTTTGATAGTTTTTATTATTAATTTCATATTTTAAATCTTGAATTTCAGATGAAAGTTTTTCTAAATTTTCATGATCTTTTATAAACATAGCAATTTGATCTAGATTATCATATGCCTCGTCTACATTTTTTTTATATCTTTTTGTTTGAGTATTTTTGGCTTTCTGAATAATTTCAAATTCTTTATTTTTTGATATCCAATTTTCTGGAATTTGTTTTGCTATTTCATCAATTTCTAACTTATAATCTTCAATTCTAAGTTCGATTTTATTTTTTTCAGATAAGTCATCTTTTTCCAAATTTCTAATTTCCGCTTTTGATTTTTCTATTTTTAATTCTATTTTTCTTATTTTCTTTTGTTTTTTTCTTACATTGAAATGAAGGTCTCTATAATCTTCAGCAAATAAGTTATAATCTTTCTCAGTTTTTTGAAGTTTTTTAACCAGCGCAAAAGTTCCAAGCGCATTTTCAAAATGTTCCTCAAAAATATCTAATTTATCATTGGGAAGACCTGAAGGAACCAGCTGCTCAAAACTTTTTATAGCAGCTGTGATTTTTTGCTCATCATTGTTGTAAATATCAAATTTATATTCTTGTAAACAATGTTGAAGCTTAGGATTCATTGGAGGCGGGGCCACATGAGATGTTAAGTATGTTCTAGCAGGTAAATAGTTTACTAAACTTGGATAAAAACCTACAATCGCAAGTCCAATTAATTGTAATGCTATGAAAGGAACAACACCTTTCCAAATATTTAAGGTTGTAATAAATTTCGGTGCAACACCTTTTAAATAAAATAAAGCAAAACCAAAAGGAGGAGTTAAAAAAGAAGTTTGTAAATTTACCCCAATCATTACACCTAACCAAATTGCACTAACATTAGCTCCTGTTTCAGCTAATAATATTGGTGCAATAATAGGAACAACTACTACTGCAATTTCTATGAAATCAAGGAAAAAACCTAAAAGAAAAATTACTATCATGACAACAATAAATTGAGTCCAAAACCCACCTGGCAAATCTTGTAAAAAATCTCTTACTAATTCTTCGCCTCCAAAAGCCCTGAACCCTGAAGTTAACATTGCTGCACCTAAAAGAATTATAAATACCATCGAAGTAGTTACACAAGTTTCAGTAACAACTTCTTTTAAAACGTTATCAACTTTATAAGATCTCCAAAAGCTCCAAATTATACCTATTAAAAAGATTAAAGTAAAAAAACCTGTTATTAAAATTGCAGTTAAGTTTCTGGTTTCTAAGGCTTTAATATTTAAATTATAATTATTTGAAATATAAAAAATTGGAATTAAAGCTATAACGGTTATTAGCAAAGGATAATATGCATCTTTTTTTCCTTGATGTAGACGATACCCAGCCATTATAGTCGCTCCTATTGCACCAATAGAACCAGCTTGGTTCACCGTCGCTATTCCCATTAATATAGATCCAAGAACTGCAAATATTAATGCGAGTGGTGGAATTATTACCATTATAACTTTCATCCAAAATTTAAAATCAAATCGACCTTTAAATGGAACAGGAGGAGCTGCTCTAGGATTTAATCTTGCATATACAAATACATACAACATATACAAACCAACTAATACTAATCCAGGCAACAACGCTCCAAGAAACATATCACCAGCACTAGTAGAGCCTACTCTAAACTCACCAGGCATATTAAATTCTCCTGTTATTAATTTATAATCTGCCTGCCTCATGGTATTTGCCACATCGGCAGCGCTAGCTAACTGGTCGGCAATAATAATTAAAACAATTGATGGAGGAATTATTTGACCAAGTGTTCCAGATGAACAAACAATTCCACTTGCAAGGCTTCTATCATATTTATTATTCAACATAGTGGGCAATGAAATTAAGCCCATTGCAATTACAGTTGCTCCAACTATTCCTGTAGTTGCTGCAAGTAATGCTCCAACAAAAATTACTGAAATTCCAAGTCCTCCAGGGATAGGACCAAACAATTGACCCATAGTTACCAAAAGATCTTCCGCAATTTTAGATTTTTGCAACATAATCCCCATAAAAATAAACAAAGGTATTGCAATTAAAGTATCAGTTTCTACATCCCAATAATTACTCCTGAAATTTGTAATCCCTGCTGTTAACCATTCTATTGGTCCATCAGTTGCATAATATGCGCCTACATCTCCTTCAAAAAGATATCCAAAGAAAGCTGCAGCACCTATTGAAATAATAGCTGAACCTGGTAATGCAAAAGCAACAGGAAAGCCTGATGCCAATGCCACTATCATAATTAAAACAAGTAAAGATAAAAATAAATGTTCCATAGTTTAACTTTTTAAAAGTTTATAACTGCTACCCATAAAATAACTTGTAAATTGAATTAACATAGTGACGCCAAATACAGCTAAATAAACTGCCATTAGGTAAAGTAAATACAATCCGTTGGATCCTTGTTGCGTAATTTCAAAAGAAATAACAGGGCCATTAATAATACTTGCTTTACCACCCATTCCTAAAAATAAAACGATAAGACATAGTGGAATTCCTAACAGCAAAGATCCCATTGAATTTGTCCAGGCTTTTTTTCGTTCACTAAAGCCAGTGTACAAAACATCAACTCTCACATGGCCTTCATGCATTAATGCATATGCACTAGCAAAAAGATAAAGGGCAGAATACCAAAAACGAACTAAATCTCCCTGAAAAGCTTGTTCGTACTCGAATATGAATCTTGATACTACAATAAAAAATTCACTAGCAACAACTAAAACAGCTAACCAAATAAAACCTACTGTTCTTGTAAAATAACCAATTACAAATGAAATTAATATTAAAGGAAAATGAACAAAAGTAATTCTAAAGGCTGGAATAACTAATTTAATTTTTAAAGTTTCGCCAAAAATTGGTTCAACTAATTTCTCTACAACCATAAATGAAACTATTAAATCTGCGATTCCAACAATTAAAACTGCCCAAAAAGATGAACGAATAATATAAGCTGTGAATTTAGTAAGAATTTCTGAGTCAGTTTCTAAAGTTTGTTTAATAGATCTAAATACATAAAAAATTGCTAATAATATTGAAGCAAAATAAAAAAATAATTGTATGTAGGCTGTTGTTAATAATGAACCTTCCAAAGGGTTGCTTAATTTTTTAAATCCAAACAAACCATAATGTGAAAATAATTTTTTAACACCAGGCCATTCGAACCATACTGTTAGAACATTATTTAATAAGAAAATAAAAGTAATAGCTAGTATCGAATAACTAAATATTCTAATAATTATCGGTAAATTACTTTTTGAAACCATAAAATAAAAAATTTTTGTCTTATTAAAAAAGGGCCCTAAAAAGGGCCCTTAATTTTAAATTTTATCAAACTTTAAGTATTATAGTCCTAAAGCTCTATTTCTTTGTGCAATATATGGTGAGTCTGACAAGTTAGTCCAAGCACCAATCTCTTTACGTGCTTTAACAAAAGCTCCATGAACTCTAGCGGCAAGATCACTGTGTTGTTGAACTTCATCATAAACTTCAGCTGCGCCTTTAGCAAAAGCATCATAAACTTTGTCATTAAACTTCTCAAGTTTAACACCATGATCGTTTATTAAACGACCTAATGCTGCACCATTTTTAGCATTGTACTCAGCCATAGTGATTTCGTCAGCCCAAGCACAAGCAGTTTTAATAATCATTTGGTCTGATTTTGTTAAACCAGTAAACCAAGATTTATTAACACCACATGCTAACATCGAACCAGGTTCGTGCATACCAGGATAGTAATAGTATTTAGCAGCTTCATGGAACTTCATAGCTTCATCATTCCAAGGACCTACCCATTCAGTTGCATCAATTGCACCTGAAACAAGGTTTTCATAAATTTGTCCACCAGGAAGTGAAATTGGAGAACCACCAAGTTTTCCAAGTACTTGTCCTCCTAATCCAGGCATACGCATTTTCAAACCTTTTAGGTCGTTAGCTGATCTAATTTTTTTGTTAAACCAACCACCCATTTGAACTCCAGTGTTACCAGCTATAAAACTTTGTGTACCAAAGTCATCAGTTAGTTCATCCCAAAGCGCTTGTCCTCCACCGTGGTGTATCCAAGCATTGATTTCAGAGTACGTAAAACCAAATGGACATGCTGTAAAATATCCAAAAGCCGGATGTTTTTTAACCCAGTAGTAGTCTGCACCGTGATACATTTGTGAGTTACCAGAAGCAACTTCATCAAATGAGTCAAATGCTTTTACTCTTTCGTTTGCAGCATAATAAGTAACTTGTATTCTTCCGTCACTCATATCACTTAGTCTTTTTGCAAGTCTTTGTGCACCCGTACCTAAGCCAGGAAAATCCCTTGGCCAAGTAGCAACCATTGCCGCTTCCACTCTCTCTGCAGCAACAGCTGGGGCAGCTAAAGACGATGCAGCAACCGCAGCAACACCAGTTGCAGCAGCAGCTTTTATAAACTTACGTCTTGAAGGAATTTTTCCTTTTAACGTTTTAGTTTCTTTTGACATATATCTTCCCCTCTTATTATTGTTAATTAACTTTATTATTTAAGCATATTATGTTCTGAGAGTCCTTGATAATCTTTCTCATATGAAAAAAAATCCAAAAATAAAGAAAAAAAAATTTATAAATACAATCTGAAATTGAAAATCTAGTTTAAATCAAATACTTTTCCTGGATTCATTATGTTGTTTGCATCCAAACTTCTTTTAATAGATTTCATTACTGGCAAATTATCAGGATGTTCTTTTAACAAATAACCTTTTTTTTGTAATCCAATCCCATGTTCACCAGTTATAGTTCCTTCTAGCTCTAAAGCTTTTTCTATAAGTTTGTCACTATATTCTCTGATTAACTTTTGTTTTTCTTTATCATTAGGATCATACAAAATAATAGAATGAAAATTACCGTCTCCAACATGGCCAACCATTGGCGCTATTAAACCATTGTCTTTAACATGTTTCTCTGCCCAGGAAACACATTCTACAAGTTTTGAAATTGGAACACATATATCTGTCGAATAAACTTTCATGTTCTTGCCTAGAGATTTGACTGAATAATAAACATCATGCCTTGCTTTCCATAATTTGTTTCTTTCCTCTATAGACTCAGCCCACTTAAAATCACTTCCTCCATTATTTTTTGATAATTCTTCTACAATTTTTATTGCCTCTTTATTAGAATCTTCGCTACCATGAAATTCAAAAAAGAGAGTTGGAGAAGCTTTTATGTTATCTAATTTTGAATATTTAATACTTATTTCCATTTGGTCTTTATTTAACATTTCAATTCTTGCAATATTAACTCCATACTGGATTACTTCTTGTGAAGTTAGAACGGCTGAGTCTAGATCAGGAAAATAACATACTGCACTCATTATACTTTCTGGAATTGGAGACAGTCTTAATTGAACTTCAGTAATAATTCCCAGTGTTCCCTCTGAACCAATAAACAAATTTGTTAAATTATATCCTGCAGAAGATTTTTTTGCTCTACTTCCAGTTTTAATAATTTCTCCATTAGCTAAAACTACTGTTAATCCTGAAACAACTGTACGCATTGTTCCATATTTTACTGCCATAGTCCCCGAAGCTGAAGTGGCAGCCATTCCACCTAATGCAGCATCTGCTCCTGGATCAATTGGAAAAAAGACTCCGTCTTCTCTTAAATATTCATTAAGTTGTTTTCTTGTTACATTTGCTTGAACTCGACAATCAAAATCATTAGCATTAACATTTAATACCTTATTCATTTTTTCAAGTGATATTGTAACTCCATTTGCATTGCCAACCGCATTTCCCTCTAAGGAAGTTCCAGTTCCAAATGGAACAACTGGAATTTTATTTTCATTACATATTTTTAAAAATTTTGAAACTTCTTCATTAGTCTCAGGAAAAACTACTGCTTGAGATAACACTGGATCATACGTGTCTTCACCTCGCGCATAATTTCCTCTTGTAGATTCAGATGTAGAAAATCTTCCGTTAAAAATTTTTTTTAGTTCATTTTGTACTTGTTCATTCATTTTTTAATAAGATAACATTAATTTTAATATAAAATATACTTAAATTAACCCACAATTTTCTTTATATTTTCTAATGCCTTCGAAATATTATCTTGAGAAGCAGCAAAACTAAATCTTACATAATCTGTAGCTTTTTTACCAAATGCCGTACCTGGTACGATTGCTACTCCTGCTTCATGAAGACATTTTTTTGCAAATTCTTTTCCATTCATTCCCGTTCCTATAACATTTGGAAAAGCATAAAACGCCCCTCCGGGTAGACTGCACTCAATTCCCTTGATACTATTTAATCCATCAAAAATTAATTTTCTTCTTTTGGTAAATTTTTCCATCATAAAATTAATTGGATCATCCGGACCATCTAAAGCAGCTATAGCTCCATATTGGATAGCTGCATTTACACAAGAATGATTATTTACACAAAATTTTATCACATGATTTACAAGTTTTTCTGGCCACACTGACCAACCCAATCTCCAGCCTGTCATAGAATATGCTTTACTCCAACCATCAAGTACAATTAATCGATCATATAAAAAAGGATAGTCAAAAAAAGTTGGCATTTTTTTTCCATCAAATATTTGTCTGCTATAAATTTCGTCACTTAAAATTGCGACATTAGGAAATTTTTTTAATCCTTCAGCTAGTTTGTCTATTTTATCTTTTTCCGTGAATGCTCCTGTTGGATTGTTTGGATTATTAATAATTATTAATCGAGTTTTTTCATTAATTAAAGACAATACCTTTTCAGGATTTATAGAAAGATCTTTGTTTTCAAGCATATTAATTGGAACAGCTTTTGCACCAGTATAATTAATCATGGACTCATAAATTGGAAAACCTGGATCTGGATAAACTATTTCTGCACCCGGCTCACCAAATAGAGTTATTGCATAATACATAGTTGGTTTGCCACCAGGCATTATAATTACTCTTCCTGGATTAATATCAGCATTGTAAAGTTTTTTAATTTTTCTACTAACAGCTTCTCTACACTCAATTATTCCATTAGGTAAAACATATCCATGATGACCATCATCTAAGGCCTTTTTTGTAGCATCTACTACATATTTTGGTGATTTAAAGTCTGGTTGTCCTAAGCTTAAGTGAATTATTTTTTTTCCTTCAGCTTCTAAATTTTTTGCTTCTGCTAATATTTTGAATGCAGATTCTGTTCCTAATCTTTCAAGATTTTTTGCTAGTTTCATTTTTTATTTTCTGTAAATAAGTTTTGAACTATTTAACTCTCTAAGATTTTTACATCCCATTAATATCATATTTCTATTTATCTCATCATGTAAATTTTTTAATACTTTTTCAACTCCCTCTTGGCCACCTACACTCAAACCAAATAAAAACATTCTACCAAAACTGCATGCTTTAGCTCCAGCAGCTAATGCTTTTAACACATGAGTTCCTCTTCTAACCCCACCATCTAATATAATTTCTAATTTATCTCCTACTGCATCTGAAATTTCTTTCAATTGATCAAAAGGAGATCTAGATCCATCGAGTTGTCTTCCACCATGATTAGATATCATTATTGCTGTACAACCTATATCGATTGCTCTTTTTGCATCTTCAACAGACATAACTCCTTTTAAAGCAAATGGGCCGTCCCATTTTTTTACTATATATTCTGCATCTTTCCAATTCATTGATGGGTCATACTGTTCATTAACATATTGTATAACTGATGTTGTAATATTTGTTCCTTTGTCAGTTTTTTTTGAAACATTTGATAATTCAAACTTTTCATGAGTTAAATAATCAAAAACCCATTTAGGATGAAGTGCAAAACTCATTAGG
>CACPKA010000002.1 GCA_902634485.1 uncultured Pelagibacteraceae bacterium
TTTTCTTAAGTTATTTTTTCTAATATTATATTTATTTAATGATTTAACTAAATTATCTATATGAGCTTTGTAAAATAGTATCTTTGCAGATCTACCTAAGACACGCATCGTGGTAAAAATACCGTACCCGTTCCAAAGATCATTAAATTTAACTTCTTTAAGATCTTTATGAAGATAAGATTTTTTTAATAATAAAGTTGCCATTTTCTGTTAAAAAAGATTCTGGATGAAACTGAAAACCATATACATTATTTTTTTTACTTTCGATAGCCATTGGAATATTTGATTTAGCGCATCTCATCGTTATTTTTATATTAGTTGACTTATAGGGTTCATGCAATTTTAAAGAATGATACCGTCCAACTTTAAATATTTTATTTTTTTTAAATAATTTACTTTCATTTGTTACTTTTACTTTTGACTGATAGCCATGAAAAATATTTTTTTGCTGCACTATTTTACCTTTTTCATTAAATAAAATTTGCTGGTATCCAAGACAAATTCCTATAATTTTCTTTCTCCCTTTATATTTTTTATAAATTTTTGAGGTTAGTGGATAATCTTTTGGTGACCCTGGTCCAGGTGATAAAACAATTGTGCTAGATTGATCTAACTTTTTTTTGTTAATATTAAAATAATTAGAGCAATAAACTTTATCAAACTTCGAAAATTGATGGACAACATTCCAGGTAAAAGAGTCTTGATGATCAATTATATAAATCATTTATAAAGCTCCAATAAAGATTTTGCTTTTATAAAATTTTCATTAAATTCTTTTTTAGACGAACTTTCTAAAACAACGCCAGAGGCTGCTGAAATTTCTGAAATATTTTTATAATTTAAAATTGATCTTATAATTATATTAAATTTCATATCCTGATTAAATTTGATATATCCAAAACTGCCTGTGAATATATTTCTATCTTCTGTTTCTTGTTTATTTAAAAGTTCAAGAGTTCTAATTTTTGGACATCCGATAACTGAGCCTCCTGGCATCATAGATTTAATTATATTTTTTGGAGTAGTATTTTTGTTTAATATACCTTGTATTGATGTAACATAATGAAAGAGGTGCTTGTATTCCTCTACGTATTTTTTCTTCAATATTTTTACTGATCCGGGCTTGCATATTTTTGATAGGTCACTTCTTTCCATATCAACAATCATGTTGTGTTCCTTTGTTTCTTTTTCATTATTTCTGAAAAAATTTAGTGCTTTAATTTTGTTAATTTTTTTACTTTTTTTAAGAGTTCCAGCAATAGGTTTGGTAATAATCTTATTTCCTTTCTTATTTATAAGAGTCTCGGGCGAACAACTTACTATAGAAAAGTTTTTGTCTCTAATCATAAAAGATTCAGGTGATGAATTTATTTTCATTAATTTCCAAAAAAAATTGACTGGGTTAATTGTTGATTTATTTTTATATTTAGTGCAAATTTTAATTTGATATGTCTCTCCTTGTCTTATTTTCTTTGAAAATACATCAAATATTGTTTTATATTTTTTATAATTAATATTTGTTTTAAAGGGACTTAAGATCTGAGTTTTATTAAAAAAACTATTGAACTTATGTTTTTTGATTGATGATATTATTTTTATATCTTTTCTTATCTTTATTAATGTTTCTGGTTTGTAAAAAATACCCTTATAAAAATTAAGTTTTTGTTGATTTTTAATTTGAATATTTAATAAATTACAAAGAATTTCATATCCAAAAAAACCTATTAAAAGATCGGTCTCTTTTTTAAATTTTTTACTCTTAAATAAATTAAAAAAATTATTTATATTTTTTTTTGTTAATATAACTTTTTTTGAAAAATCAGTATACAAATTATAACCATCATGAACTTTATAAATAATCAAAGGCTTATCAGAATGATATAGTCTTTCTAAATAAGGATTAAATTTCAGATGTTGCGAGCTGTTTTCTTTCAATTGCTATCTCTTTTATAGGTAAATGTATCAAGCCTGCAAATAAAGATAAAGCGATAGAAATGTACCATGCATAATCAAGCGAACCATATAAATCATGAAATAGCCCGCCTAGATAGGCACCTAGAAAAGATCCAACTTGGTGGCTTAAAAAAACAAAACCATATAATAAAGACACATATTTGGTTCCAAAAATATGACTTACTATTCCGCTTGTAGGTGGAACAGTTGATAACCACAAGTAACCAAATGTAGCTCCAAAAATTAATGCATTAATCACACTTGCTGGCATAAGTATAAAGTATAAAATTGAAACGCCTCTTAATAAATAAATTGCACTTAATAATTTTTTCTTACTAATTCTTGTAGACAAATATCCACTAGTCAAAGTTCCAAAAATATTAAATAGACCAATTAATGCTAAAATTGCAGTTGCTGTCCAGTCTTCAAGTCCTTTATCTCTTATGTGCATAGGTATATGTGTTGCAACAAGAGCTATATGCCAACCACATACAAAAAAGCCTAAAGTTAAATAATTATAACTTTTGTTTGAAAATGCTTCTTTTAGAGCTTGCATAGCTGTTTGATTATTTTCGTTTTCTTTTTTTAATCCGGTCCCAGTCATTGGAGTAGATAAAAATAAAGAAACAACCAAACCTGCTAAAATCATAGCTCCAAAAATAAGTAACGTTGGATTCCAACCAAATTCTAAAAGTAAAAATCTTGTATAAATAGGAGATACAAAATATCCAAAAGAACCAGCGGCAGTAACAACACCTATCGCAATGGTCCTTTTATTTAGTGGAAAATGTTTGGACACAATAGAAATAGGGATGCTTATTGCAGTTGCAGCAAGTCCAATTCCAATTAAAATTCCTAAATCGAAAGTAAACCAAAATCCTGTATTTGGTCCATAATTTAAAAAATAAATTCCAGATAAATAAAATAAAAAACCTATAAATACAGCTACTCTTCCACTAAATTTATCTGTAATTAATCCAAAAAGAGGCCCAAATAGTCCCCAAAAAAATAATTGAATACCCATCGCAAAACCAAACTCAGTTTGTGTGCAACCAAGATCAATTTCAAAATCAAAAAAGAAAAGACCAAAAGTCTGTCTAATACCTAAAGAAATAATAACTACTAGAGAGGCTGCTATTAGCGTAATTAGAGCTGTTTTATTCGGTATAAATTTTTCTGAAGTCATTTAATGAATCTCAATGATCTTTTCAAATCATTAATTAAGTCTTTAGGATCTTCTAGACCAATATGAAGTCTAACTAAATGTTCATCTTTTTCTAGTTTTAAATAATTTCTTTTTCCTAATTCTCTGAACTCTTGATGTAATGCTAAACTTTCAAATCCTCCCCAGCTATATCCATAACCAAATAATTTTAAAGAATTTACAAATTTATTAATAGAATTTTTGTTTTTTGCTTTAATTTTTAAACCCATTAATCCTGATGCTCCTGAATAATGTTTTTTCCACATTTTATAATTATGTGAGCCTTTTTTATATGGATATAAAAGTTTAACTTTTTTATGACGAGATAAAAAAGAGGCAACTTTTTTAGCATTTTCTTCATGTCTATCTAAACGAACATCTAAAGTCCTTAACCCTCTTATTATTAAGTACGCATCATCCGGTCCTAACCTAAGACCAGTAATCTTGTTTGCTTTTTCAACGTATTTAAAAACTCTTTTATTAACAGCTAAGCTTCCACCCATAACATCAGAATGGCCAGAATAATATTTTGTTGCTGACACAATAGACATGTCAAATCCTAATTTAATAGGTTTTAAATAATATGGAGTGCCCCAAGTATTATCTATTATCGAAAATAATTTATTTTTTTTTGCTATTGAAATTATTTTAGATAAATCTTGAAATTCGAAAGAATTACTTCCTGGATTTTCGACATAAATTAATTTTGTTTTTTTTGTGATCTTTTTTTTTAATGTGTTTAAATCATTGGGATTATAAAAAACTGTTTTAATATTAAATGATTTCAAAAAATCTTCAGTTAATAATCGTGTTGGTGAATAAACTGGATCGGCAGCTAAAATTTCATCACCAGGACGAATAATGCTAAAAACTGATAGAAATACCGAACCAAAGCCAGTTGGAGTTAAAAATACATGATAACATTCCTCCAATTTCTTTAACATTTGTTGTAAAATATATGTTGTAGAAGTGCCTTGTCTCCCATATTCAAAATGACCGCCAATTGGATTTTTTTTACCCTTAGATTGAGTTTTTCTTAACTCATTCATTGACTTAAAAATAATTGTTGAAGCTCTAACAACTGGAGGGTTTACGGATTGATTATAAAAATCTTTAGCAGCATGTTTTAAAAAAGTTTTTGTTTTAATTTTCATAAAATAATTTGATAACTATTATCTACAATGGTATATCCGACAATTAAGGCCAAATAAATATAAATAAAAGAAAGGAACATAGATGGGATACCCAAAAAAACATAGAGGTAGACGCAAGATGGGCTCAAAAAAAAGAAGAGCTAGGAAAAAAAATAAAAAAAAATAGTCTCTGTGGAATATATATATAGAATCAGAAAATCAAGCTTACTAATATTTTTTGTTCCTTTAATAGCAGTTAATATCTGTTTGATAATAGTTACCTATTTTGGAGAATATTTGGCTCATGGTGATGCTTTAGGTGGACCAACTTTTCCCTATTTTGATGGCGAAACTTCAATAAGCAGAACTGCAAGAGTTTTTCCTAGTTATTTAATATTTAAACCGGCAATGATTTTTACTGGAATTATTTTAATAAGATATTGGAATGCTAATTATAAATTAATTCAGAATTTAGATAATGTTAACAATTTAAAAAAACACTTTAGATTTTATGGTATAGCTTCTGCAATTTTCATAATTTTACACGCAATCTTTTTAGGAATTAAATTTGATTTAGATATTTATAAATTTTTTAGAAGATTCATTTTATTAAGTTTTATAATATTCGAATTAGTTGCTCAAACCTTGCTTGTTATAAATTTAAATAGAATTAAAGATAATATTGAAAATCTTATAAAAAAAAAAATTTTAAAAATTAAAATATTATTAGTTTCATCTCTGGTAGTTGTAGCAATTGCAAGTTTACCTATCCTAGGGTCGTCTGACTATGTTAACTTTAAACATGCTTTGGAATGGAACTATTTAGTAGGTATACTAACTTTTTATTTGCTTAATTACTTTTTTTGGAAACCCCTACCACACACCCAGAAGGGTGTGTGATTAAAGATTTGGCTCGTCGTTGTATGCGCTACCGCCAAGCCATGACCGCCTTACAATTTTAGCGCTACTCTGCAAGACTTTCTGCCCTCTAAGCTTGAGCCTCTCGGCTTTTCCCTAGATGGCCAGTTAAGAGTTGCCTCTTAATTAATTCAATCATATTTCATTAAAGATAATATTTGTATCACTTTTTAGTTGATTATTTTTTTTTAATTAAAATATGTGAACTATGGGGATAACTATTTTTTAATCCATCCTCCACCTAAAACTTTATAACCGTCACTATTTTTTGAATAAAATACACATGCTTGTCCTGGAGAAATTCCATATTCGTCTTCAAGTAGATTTACATTCGCATTTCCATTTATTAATTCAACTTTTGCTTTAATTAACTTGCCAGTAGATCTTACTTTAACAAAAACTTCTTCTTCTAATTCTTTTTTTTCATCATATAGCAAATTTAAATCTTTTAATTTTACTAATCTTTTTATTAATTTATTTTTTGGTCCAATAATAATTTCATTTTTAATTGAATCAATTTCAATTACATAAAGTGGTTCTTTGTCTGCTACTTTTATTCCTTTTCTTTGTCCAATAGTAAAATTGATAATTCCATCATGAACTCCAACCACTGTTCCATCTTGTTTTTTTATATTGCCTTTTTTATATGAGTCTGGTCTAAATTTTTTTATAACAGAAGCATAATCACCATTTGGAACAAAACATATATCTTGACTATCAGGTTTATCAGCAACATTGAGTTCTAATTTTTTTGCTATTTCTCTAGTTTCTGATTTATCTAAACTTCCCAGTGGAAATCTTAAAAAATTTAATTGATCTCTTGTAGTGCTAAATAAAAAATAACTTTGATCCCTATTTCTATCTTTTGCTCTATACATGTTGGTAATATTGTTTTTTGTAATACTTTTTACGTAATGCCCAGTTACTAAAGCATCAGCTTTTAATTTTTTAGCTTCATAAAAGAGGTCATTAAATTTTACTGATTGATTACACTGAATACAAGGTATAGGCGTTTCTCCATTTAGATAGCTGTTAACAAAATTATCTATAACGCTATTTTTAAACTTATCCTGGTAATAAAGTATTTTATGAGCTATTCCCAATTTTTGTGCTACTCTTTTAGCATCCATAATATCTTGGCCGGCACAGCATTGTTTTGATTGTTTGTTTTTTTTTAAATCATCATATAATTTAAGAGTTATTCCAATTACATTATAACCTTCTTTTTTCATCATTCCTGCTACAGTAGATGAATCGACTCCACCAGACATAGCAACAACAACTGTAGTTTCATTTACTTTTTTGTTTAAACCTAAAGAATTAATTGTTCTAATCATAAAAGATGATATTTAATTTTATATACAATATATATATTAACTTAAATGATTTTAGATTTCGAGCCTGGGGATAAAGTTATAAATCCATTAAATAAAGAATGGGGAATTGGTCAAGTACAGTCTATTATAAACAGTAAAATCACAGTAAATTTCGAAAATGTCGGAAAAAAAGTAATAAATTCAAATAATATAGTATTACATAAATTGGAAAAAAATGAATTCAACAGAAATTGAAAAAATAATTTTAAGCTTATTAGAGACTTTCGTAACATTGGGTAAAGTTTCATTAGATTTAAGAAAAAAAGGATTAATAAAAGAAACTAAATCTGACAATACTCCAGTTACAAATGGAGATATTGAAGTAAACAAAATTATTACTAATAAAATTTTAAAATTAACACCAAATATTAAAATTGTATCTGAAGAAACTTCAGAAAATAAAAGCGATAATAGTTTAAAAGATTTTTGGTTAATTGATCCAATCGACGGAACCTCTGATTATATTAGCGGTAAAGATGAGTTTACTATAAACGCAGCATTGATTTTAGATAATAAACCTGCTGCTGGAATAATAAATGCTCCAGGAAAAAATAGAATTTTTTATTCATACGGCTCTTCAAAAAGTTATGAATTAAATAATAATAATAAAATTGAGTTGAAATGTAAAAAAAGAAGTCTCGAGCATGAAATAAATGCTGTTGCTTATTCAAGAAAAGCTAACCCTGTAATTGAAAGCTTCTATAAAAAATATAAA
The DNA here is from genome assembly GCA_902634485.1 of uncultured Pelagibacteraceae bacterium. GTDB lineage: Bacteria > Pseudomonadota > Alphaproteobacteria > Pelagibacterales > Pelagibacteraceae > Pelagibacter. The sequence goes on from CACPKA010000002.1 coordinate 7,300, forward strand.
GTTACAAATTATAAAAATATGCGAAGTTCACTTAAATTTTGTGTTATTGCATCTGGAGAATTTGATTTTTACGCTGCAGAAGCTAGAGCTCATGAGTGGGATATCGCAGCAGGCCATGCCATACTTGAGCACGCTGGTGGAATTGTTACTGATTTTGACGAAAGAGAAATTATTTATGGAAAAAAAAATTTTAAAAATACCAGCCTTATACTAAGAAGAGAAATAAATTTATGATCAGTGAACAGTTTAAAATAATTTTAATAATTATAATTTCTGTTTCAATATTTGGTCTTATAGTATTTGTATTTGTAAAAAACTATATTAAAAATAAAATAAATTACTATTTGAATCAAAAAAATAATAAAAAATTATAGAAAATTTATAATTCTAACATAATCTTCCTTATTAATATCCATAACCTTTTTTGAAGTTTCAAAATCAAAACCTGATCTTGCTAATATTGATATATCTTTTTTATAAAAAAGTGATCTATTGTCATCGTCCCTAGCTGGTCCAATTCTTTTTTTCTTACATATTTTAATTGCTGAAAAGAAATCTTGATCTTCATTGTTTTCTTTAATTTTATTTATTGCATCTTGAATATACTTATCTTGAATTCCTTTAGATATTAAATAATTTCTTATTTTATTTATAGAGCTACCTCTTTGTATAAGATTTTTTGATTTGGTTTCAGAATAAAACTTGTCGTTAATAAATTTTGTTTTTTCGAGATCTTCAGTAACAACATTGATCAAATCAGTAATATCGCTTTTTTTAATAGGCGAAATAGAAGATTTTAAATATTTTTTTAACAAATAGGTCTTTAGTTGCTGCTTTGAAGGCGTATATTTTTCAATATAGTTAAAAGCAAATCTTCTCATTTCTTCAATTGTCATTTCCAAATTTTTTTTTTTATTTTTTATAGGAATCATTGAATGATGTAATATAATATATTTTTTGAATTTATGACTGATCAAATTTACAATTTTTTTACTACTGACATGATATATATGTGGTTAACTATAGGTGTACTACCCTTTTGGGTTATATTATTTTTTTTTCCTCAAAGTAGAATTTGTAAAATTTTTGTAACTTCTGTATTTCCTATTATAGTTTTTGTTGCTGTTGATTCATATTTATTATTTGAATTATATCATAATAAATTTGATTTTTTATATGCATTTAATCTTTATTTAAATTTAGATGAACTAACTAATATAATGGCTGATAAAAATTATCTAATTTTGTTTTGGGTTCATTTTTTAGCTATAAATTTATTTTGTGGATGTTGGATAGTAAGAGATTATCAAAAAACATCTATGTCAAAATTTTTAGCTTTTTTTCCATTGCTGTTAACATATTTTATAGGTCCAATTGGACTTTTTTTTTATTGGATTTTAAGGATTTTCTACAGCAAGAAAATTGATTTATATGAGTAAATATATTGATTTTTATTTTGATTTTATTAGCCCATACTCTTATATAGCCCACAAAAAAATTCGACTGATTGAAAAAAAACAGAATATTAAATTTAAATATAAGCCAATTTTATTGGGTGGTCTTCATAATTTAAGTGGCATTACGGCGCCAGCATTTATTAAAAAAAAATCTAAATTTATCGTTCGAGATTGTCAGATGGTAGCAAAAAAATCAAATATTAACTTCAAATTTAATCCAAAATTTCCAATAAATAGTTTGGATTTGATGCGCGGGATTCTTACAATTAAACCTAAGCAAAAAAAAAATTATATAGATAGTTTTTATGATGCTTATTGGAATTACAAATTAAATTTAAAAAATAAAAAAATTATTTCTAATATTTTAAAAAAAAATAAAATTAACAAAACTTTATTTTTTAAAAAAATAAATAATAAAAAAATAAAAGATAGACTAAAAAAACTAACTAAAGAAGCTTTTAAAAAAGATATTTTTGGTGCACCTACATTTGTGGTAAATAACAAAATTTTTTGGGGTCAAGATAGATTAGATTATGCTTTAGAGGAGTATAAGCGCTCTATTTAATTTTAAAACCCATATTTTTCATTAAATTAAAGCCACCGGCTACATGAGAAACTTTATCAAAACCCATCTCTTTTAAAGTTTTTGCAGCTAGAGCAGATCTGCCTCCTGCGGCACAAAATAATACGATTTCTTTATTTAAATCTAATTTTTCTTTTTCGACTAAAGGACTCTCTGGATGCATATAAAATTCTAATAACCCTCGAGGAACATTAATTGAATTTTCAATTGATCCCTCGTTTTGCAATTCTATAACATCTCTAATATCTATTAAATTACACTCTTTATTTTCTACTTTCTTTAAAGCTTCGTCAGGCGAAATGGTTTTTACTATATTTAACGCTTCTTCTACTAGTGTTTTAGATGATTTAATATTCATTTTGCGATAAAGTATATACAAATGAAGATTCAAAAAAAAGTAAATAAATCATCTTTTTTTAAAAAATTTTTTATAAAGATTTGTAGAGTATTAGGTTATGAAATTATTGATCAAGCTAATTTTCATTTACCAGTTACCAACCAAGACATTAATGATGATTTATCTAAAATTGGTGAAAGATCTTTAACTATGCCTATGGGCAAAGTTGAGATTACAAGACCAGTTAAATCTCTAACTATTATCTTAAGAACATGCTCATCTGTAAATATGCTTACTCAATCGAAGAAAAGATTGTTCGATATGAAAAAATCAGAATATACTTTAAGATCTCTAAACTCAATAATTAATTCTATAAATTTTGCAAAAAAACTGTTTGAGAATATAAATATAAAACTAATTATTGTTGATCACAATTCCGAAAATCATGTAATTGATAAAATGAAGTCTATGATTTCTAATCAATTTTTTAACAGCAAGTTTTTAAAACTAAATGTTGATGATTTTAAAGGGTCTATCAATTCCATAAATGAAAAAAATGAAAAAGTAAGTGATAATCAAATTTCGAACATGGCAAATATTCATCAATCACTAATTTTAGCAAAAGAATGTGAAGATTTGGTATATTTAGTCGAGGATGACTATATTCATTCTATTGAAGCCATAAACGAAATGGTTTTGGCTTACGAAAAATTATCAAGTTTGCTTAAAAGAGAATTAATACTTTGTCCCTCTGACTATCCTTATTTATATAGTAAAATTGAAGACTCAAAAATATTATTAGGTAATAAAAAGCACTGGAGATCAATAAAAGAAACTTTATGCACTTTCTTAATTAGTAAAGAAATGCTGGTAAAACACTGGGATAAGTTAACTTCTACTTGCAAATTTGAACATTATCCTTTTGAAAAACCTTTTCATGAAATTTACAAAAAGGAGTATTGTTTAAGCCCAATACCATCTTTAGCTATACATTTAACAAATATTAACTCTGTTTTCGGACTGTCCCCTAATACTGATTGGAAAAAAGTATGGGATGAATGTAAATTAGGTTAATTCAACAAAATTAAGATAACAGCCTTATTAAATAAGGCTGTTATCAATATGATTTTATTTATTAAATATTTCTTTAAGTGCTTTAGCAGGTAAAAACTTCACTTTTTGAGAAGCAGCTATTTGGATTTGTTCACCAGTTCTTGGGTTTCTTCCAATTCTAGCCTTCCTTTTTGCTACTTTGTAAGTACCAAAACCAGCTATTTTAACTGAGTCATCACCTTTTAAGGCATCTAAAATAGTATTGGTAATAGTATCAAAAGTACGTTCTGCATCAGCTTTGCTCTGGTTTAAAGAACCAGCTAATTTAGCGACTAATTGTTTTTTATTCATTTTAGCTCCGGTTTTATAGGTTTTAGACTTTGATAATTGCTATAAAACCTCATAAATCAAGCTTTTTTTTAGTGTTATTAGACTAAGAAACTACAAGATATAGTGTTTTTTAAAAAGCCTTGAATTTGTTGACTTTTTTGAGTTTTAAAAAATATTATTAAAACAATCCAATGTCTTTTAAATCATTAAAAGTTGCAAAAAACATCAATGACAATAGTAAAAACATCCCGATTCGAAAAAAACCTTCTTGAGTTTTTTGACTTAAAGGTCTTCCTAAAATTTTTTCAAACGCATAAAACATTAAATGTCCACCGTCTAATAACGGTATTGGAAATAAATTTATTAATCCTAAACTAATTGAAATATAAGCCATCATGCTTAAAAAAGGGAGAATACCAAATTCTGCAACTTGGCCAGTAACTTTTGCAATACGAATTGGTCCACCGAGTTGTGAGCTATCACCAGTACCTTTTATTATGCTGAACAAATACTTTAAAGTGGATGAACAAACAAAATAAACTTCATTAAATGAATAGTAAACAGATTTAGCAGGTCCAAGTTTTACATGGTTTATTTGGTTATTATAAGCTCCAATTTGAATACCTACCATTCTTTTATTTATTTTGTTTCCAAGATTATCTTCAGTGTCAACCATTTCAGGTTTAACTTTAAACATCATTTCATTATCAAATCGTGAAATCGTAAAATTAATATATTCACCAGTAGACATAGCAATAAACTTGGATACATCTAAAATGCTTTTAACCTTATTATTATCTACAGAGATAATGACATCATTTTTTTTAAGACCAGCAACAAAAGCAGGGCTATCTTTTTTAACTTCATTAATAACAGCAGGTGTAAAATCTTTTCCTACAAAAGTGTAAATAAAAAAAAATATAACAATTGCTAAAATGAAATTAGCAATTGGACCAGCTGCCACAATTAAAGATCTTTGATAAAGTGGTTTTAGAATGAAAAGTTTTTTTTGATCTTCTTCACTATATTTTTTTAAAACTTCATCTTGATCGGCTTGACTAAATACATTTCTATCACCAAAAAATTTTACATAACCGCCTAAAGGTATCCAGCAAATTTTCCATCTAGTTCCAGATTTATCATTCCAGCCAAATATTTCTTTTCCAAAACCTATAGAAAAATCAGTTACTCCAACTCCATATTTTTTAGCAAAATAATAATGGCCATATTCATGAATGAATACAACCACTAAAATTAAAATTATAAACGGTAAAATAAAATTAATCATTTAAATTATTTTAACTATTTTATTTAATTTTCCAAGCAAGTATTGGAACAAAAGTTGCGACTAAAAATGACATAAACAGCAATGATTGCGACATAAATGCAGGAAAATTACTTATTGGAAATAATATTCCTATAAGAATTGATTTTGAAAAATCTGGGCTAGGAAATAACATCAATCCAAAAAATAAACCAAATAAAATTGCTATATAGATATTGCTTTTATTAAGGTTTTTATTGTAGAAACCATAAAAGACACTTAATACCGCTGAACAACATAGTAAATCTGCTAATAAAAATAAATACAGAATACTCAATCCCCTAGAAGATATAAAAAAAGCAATTATAGATAATCCAACAATAATAAATTTTGATAATTTGAAATAATCACCTTTAAATTTTATTATTTTATTTAAATCTACAATTATCAAGCTAGAAATTGCATTAATTAAGGTATCTATACTGCTGACTGTTAAAGAAATAGCTAAAATAATTAAAATTATAGTAATTATTAAAACTTGATCATTTAAGAGCAATGAAAAAAAAGCTAAATCTGGAACTAAATTTGGGTTTTTCGATATTGCTACAAGACCAGTAAATCCCATGAAAAAAACAACTGGCAAAATAATTAAAAAAGAAAAAATTAAACTTTTTCTTAAGATTTTAATATTTTTTGCTGCATAAACTCTTTGCCAATTACCTTGATGAAATAAATTTGTAGCAGCTACAGCTATAAAAAATGTCAACCCAGCAGTAAAATTCGGTAAATAGCTGCTGCTTAATAAAAAAGGCTTATTTTGCCTAACAAAATCAAAATTAAATTCATTATTGTTAAAAGAATTTAAATAATTAAATGAAAATAGTAATAACAATATAATTATAATAAATTGAATATTATCTGTAAAAATTGATGCTCTTAAACCACCATACAACGTATAAACTAGTGAGCTAACTATTACAATTAAAGAAGTTTTCCATAAACTTATTCCAGAAATATATTTTATTAGCATTGAAACAGCGGTTACTTCAGCAATTAAAAAAATTAACATATAGAATATGGATAAACATAAAATTAATTTAAATAATCTCTTTCCAAATTTTATTCTTATTACTTCAGTTAAACTTTTGCCTTTTGGAAAAAATCTTCTAAATTTATCTCCTAAAAAATAAAGCACAAATAGTGGAAATGCTGTTCCTAAAGAATAACCTATTACAGCTCCTATTCCTCCCCAAGTTGCTGCTGAAGAAGGGCCAAAAAGTATCCAAGCACCTAGTGCGGAAGCAACGAAACTTGTTGTTAATGATAATGTATTAATATCCCTATTTGCTACTAAATAATTATTTAGACCTTTATTTTTTAGTGAATAAAAAATTCCAACAATAACGAAAGTGAAAGATAAAATTAATATTAACAAAAGTGCAAAACTTTGATTAATAATATTTAAATTATCCATTATTCTCCCTTTCTGAATTACCGGACAGGTTATAAGGGTATTATCTCAGTCTTTCGACACCCCTTTGATTAAAACTTTACAGGAAGCTTAAATTAAAAGCAAACTATATGATCAATGTAAATTGGTCTTTTAATTCCAAATTTTTCATCAACTTGATGTTGATGAATGTGATGAGAATGAACTAAAACTGGTATTAAGTGATTTGTTTTTGTTTTAAGAGTATATATAAAATTTGTTCCTCTAAACTTTCTGTCAACAACCTCCAACTTTAAATTACTTTTATCATCATGTTCAAGATCTTCTGGTTGTAATAATAATTTTACATCTGAACCTTTTGGATAATGTTTGATAAAATTACCTTTTATAGTGCCTAGATCTTCATTTTCTAGACTATTTTCTCCAGTTACTTTTGCAGGAATCAATATTCCTCTATTCAAAAAACTTACTACCTCTTCTGAATTTGGAAAATGGTAAACATTATAAGGATCATCATATTGTTTTAACTGATCTTTTAAAATTACGCCACATTTTGATCCTAGATAAAAAGCTTCGTAAGAGTCATGAGTTACTACAATGGTTGTTATTTTTAATTCGTTTAAAAGTTTTTTTAGTTGGACTTGTATTTCTTCTTTAAAACTTTGATCAACGTTTGATAATGGTTCATCTAATAATAAAAGATCAGGTTGTGTAACTAATGATCTAGCAAGAGCTGCTCTTTGTGCTTCTCCTGCACTTATTTGGTGAGGATATTTATGTAATATCTTTTCTATATTTAACAATTTAATTATTTTTTTAGGGCTTAATTTCTTTTTTCTATTAGGCTTTTTTGCTTCTGCACCTAAATATATATTTTTTTCAACCGTATAATGCGGAAATAAACTATTTTCTTGAAATGATAGAGATATATTTCGATTTTCTGGTTCAATATGATCTCTTGCTGAAGATAAAATGTTATTTTTAAGTTTTATTGATCCAGATTTAATTTTTTCTAATCCTGCGATTGTTCTAAGGATTGTGGTTTTGCCAACCCCAGATGGTCCCAAAAGACAAATTATATCTCCCTTATTTTCAATATTAAAAGATACATTTTTTACTTTAGTTTTTCCCCCAGCTCTAAAACTAACATTTTTAACTTCTAAAAAATTGTTACTCATCCTTATCTCTTAAAATATATTTAGACGTAAGTAAAATAAAGAAACTTGCAATAATTATCAAACATAATGATGGGACTGCGGCAGCTTCTAATAAATCTTCAGATGCAGAAATATATGCAGTAGTCGCAAAAGTCTCAAAATTAAAAGGTCTCAAAATTAGTGTAATTGGCAATTCCCTGATTATTTCTAGTGAAATTAATATAATAACAAATAAAAGTGAATTTCTTAAATAAGGAATGTGAATATTTAAAAAAGTTTTTGTTTTAGAATATCCAAGAAGATAAGCGCTCTCATCAACAGCAATATTAATTTTTTCATATCCTGATTTGATTCCATTAAAAGCTAATGAATAAAATCTTACAAAATAAACTAAAACTAAACCTAGAACAGAACCAATAAATATTTTTTTAATTGATAAAAAACCTAATGCTTTAATCATATTTTCATCTAACCATGCAATAAAAGTTATAAATGCTATAGCAAGAATCACTCCTGGTATTGCATATCCTGATATTGATAAAGTAGATAATATATTTAAAATTTTTTTGTTTGAAACCCTATTTCCATAATTAGAGATTAAAGCAAAAAATATTAAAACCAAACTTGATAGAGAGACTAGATATAAAGTATTCACCAAAAGATCAATTATTTGAAAGTCAATCAAATTTTCTGGAAATTTAATTGTCCAGTATAACATTTGACTTAATGGAAATAAAAAACTTAAAAAAAATAGAACAAAACAAAATAAAAACGCAGAAAAAGATTTAACTCCGTTAATTTTTATTTTTTCTTTTTTCTTGAACCCACCTTTTGTTTCCAAATGATACTTGGCTTTTTTTCTAGATAAATTTTCAGTTAAAAATAATATAAAGATAAATATCAAAAGAAAAAAGGATATTCGATTTGCGAATGCCAAATCATCAAAAGCTATCCAAGCATTATAAATACCTGTTGTTAAAGTGTTTACAGAGAAAAAATCTACCGCTCCAAATTCAGCTAGAGTTTCCATTGCTACTAATGATAAACCTGCAACAATAGCAGGGCGTGCAGCAGGTAATATTATTGAATAAAAAGATTTAATTTTTGAAAAACCGAGGTTTCTACCTAATTCTATTAAATTTTGAGATTGATATAAAAATGATGATCTGGCGAGTATATACACGTAAACATACAGAGAGAAAGAAATTGATAGTATCAACCCGAACATACCGCTAAATTTTGGTATATATTTGTTGTAGCTTCCATCTCCAAAAAGGTATTTTAAAATTGTAAATGCCGTTCCATAATTTTCAAAAAAAGCAAATAAAGAATAAGCATAAATATAAGGAGGTACTGCAAAAGACAGTATTAGAGCCCATTTAAAAAAATTAGCACCAGGAAATTGATAAAAAGAAACTAAGTATGCTGACCCTACTCCTAGAATAAACGTTAAAAATAAAACTCCGATCAAAAGAGTTAATGAATTAAATATATATTCGAAAAAAAAGGTTTGTTTAAGAATTTCAAAATAATTTGAGGTGTCTTGAAAAAAACTACTAAAAACTGTTAAAATTGGAATTGCAACTGTTAGTGAAACAATTATTGAGCTTAAATACCAAAAATTTATTCTCATATTATAATCCGCCTTATAATCATGAAAAGTACATTAAAATTTATAAAATTAAAAGTGCCCATGTGAAAGGGTACTCACTCATGGGCACTAGATTTAGAAAAGATCAAAAATTAAAAACTTTTAAGATGTGCGGAACCTCCTTAGCTTTAATCTCAGATAATTTTCTGTTATTTACTCTTTTATTGATCTTTTTACACTCCGTAGAACATGGTTCGCATGAACTGGCTGATTTATTTAAATCAATATCAGAAATAAATTCTGTTTTTTTATTAATCATTTATTTCCAACCAGCGGCAGTCATCACTTCTAATGCTGAAGCTTGATTTTTTCCATAGGTAGAAACTTTTGTTTTTAGATCTTGTTTAAAATCTAATCCCAAATTGTTTACTACTAATGGACTTGGTGAAACACCATCAATCATTGGAAACTCAAAAGTATTATTTGTAAAATGCTCTTGAGATTCTGGTGATAATAAAAAGTCAACAAGTGCTATTGCATTTGCCTTGTTAGGCGCGCCTTTAACTAAAGCAGCACAACTTATATTCATGTGCGTTCCTCTATCTTGTTGATTAGGGAAGAATGCTTTAACTTTTTTAGCAGCCGCTTGTTGCTCTGCACCTTTGTTACCAGATAGCATAAGAGCTAAATAATATGTGTTAGCTACAGCAATATCAGCTTCTCCAGCAGCTACCGCCATAATTTGAGCTCTATCGTTTCCAGTAGATTCTCTAGCCATATTAGCAACAACTCCCTTTGCCCATTCAGCTGTAGCTTTTTTTCCATTATTTGCAATTAATGAAGCTACAAGAGATTTATTGTAAATATTACTTGATTTTCTAATTACTAATCTACCTTTCCATTTTGGATCTGCTAGACCTTCATAAGTCATTCCGGATAATTCAGCACCAGTAACTCTTTCTGGCGAGTAATAAATTATTCTTGCTCTTTTCGCTACCCCAACCCAGTGTGATGTTCTAAAGTTTTTTGGAACAGATGATTTAATTGTCGCTGAAGTTAATCCACTTTGCGTCATACCTTTTGCTTGAAAAGCACCACATCTTCCAGCATCAGCTGTGATGTAAAGGTCTGCTGCAGAATCAGAACCTTCTTCGATCATTCTTTTTTCTAAGGCTCCCGATTTACCGTTGATTAAATTTACTTTAATTCCAGTTGCTGCTGTAAACTTGTCGTAAAGTTCAGCATCAGCTTTATAGTGTCTTGCGTTAAAAATATTTACTTCATTTGCTATTGCAAAGGTTGAAATTAACAAAGACAAAATTAAAGATAAAATAGATATTTTTTTCATATTTTACTTCCTTTTTTTTGTTATATTAATGAAAATGAGAACTATTCTCAATGATAATAGTTATCAATCGCACTTTTTGTCGCAGGTTGTATTAAAACTCCCACTCAGAGATCTTACTGTAAAGAAAATTTCTAAAAGCTTGTACCCTCGCAACATTTTTTAAAGATTGGGGGTACACGAAGTGAGCTTCAGTTATTGGGCCTTCGCATTTAGATGGAAGAACTTTTAACAAATTTTTTGATTGAAAAACTAAATAATCAGGCAAAGCTGCTAAACCTACTCCACTCTCTACCGCTAGCAAGAGTCCCATTACACTGTTAACTTTCATAATTGGTTTTCTTTTTTTTGAATCTTTCATGCCAATTTTTAAAGCCCAATCTGGGTTGTAAACAGGAGACGGAGCACCTTTTCCAAATGATATAAATCTATGATTATTAAGATCATTGATTGTTTTGGGCATTCCATATTTTTCAAGATACTTATTGGAGCCATAAATATGATAGTGAATATCAATCAATTTTCTCTGTATATAATTTAATTGCTTTGGTCTTCTCATAAAGATACCGATATCTGCTTGCCTGGTACTTAAGTCTAATTCTTTATCATCAAAAATTAATTCAACTTCAATTTCAGGATTTAAAGTCATAAATTCTTGAATTCTAGGAGTAAGCCAGTGAGTACCAAAGCTTCTCACAGTTGTAATTATTATCTTTCCTGAGGGTTTATTTTTTTGGTCTCCTAAAGAAGTCTCAACCTCTTTAAGCTTGCTAATAACATCATGCGCTGTTTTGTAAACATATTCTCCATTTTCAGTAAGTGTTAGTCCTCTAGCATGTCTTTCAAATAGTTTTACGTTTAATTCTTCCTCTAAAGACTGTATTTGTCTACTGATAGCAGATTGACTTATGTTAAGAGTAACTGTTGCACTTGTAAAACTTCCAGCTTCAGCAACAGCATAAAAAATTTTTAGCTTATCCCAATCCATTATTTGTTTAAGTCTACTATATATCTACCAGATGTTTCGCCTTTAAGCATTTTTGGATAAACATTTAGGAGATCTTCCAAGCTAATTTCTTTAATTGATTGACCTAATAAATCAAAATTAATTAATTTTGATGCCTCTCTCCATAAAAAATCTCTTCTTTTTATAGATGTGTTAACTGAGTTAATCCCCCAAAGTTTTACTCCTCTTATAATAAAAGGCATTACACTTGTATTTAATTTTATATCCACAGCATTTCCACACGCAGCTACAATTCCAGTTTCTTTTGTTTGGGCTAAGATATTTGCTAACACTTGACCTCCTACAGTGTCAACTGCTCCATCCCACAAACCCTTATCCAAAGGTCTTGGATCTTTCATTAATTCGCTTGTATTTATTATGTTTTTTGCACCAATAGATTTTAAATATTCTTTGTTACTTTCTTTTCCAGTAACAGCAGTCACATTACATCCAAGCTTATTTAAAACCATTACAGCTATACTTCCGACTCCACCCGATGCACCAGTTACAATTACATTTTCAACCTTTTCACCAAGTAAAAGTTCCTCTCTTGTAGATTTTGCTGTGAAAGAACATGATAGCGCTGTAAGTCCTGCAGTGCCCAAAATCATTGCTTGTTTTGATGTTAGTTCTTTTGGTTTTTTTACTAAAAAATCTCCATTAACTTTTGCATACTGAGAAAAACCACCGTAAAAAATTTCCCCCACTCTCCAGCCTGTTAATATTATTTCATCTCCTGGTTTAAATTTTTCACTTTGACTTTCTTCAACTTTGCCTGAAAAATCTATTCCTGGTATATGTGGAAATTCTTTGACTAACCGTGCACCATTTTTTAATATTAAAGCATCTTTAAAATTTAATCCTGAATATTCAACTTTGACTAAAACATCTCCATGTTTTAAAAAAGTTTTATTTACAGTTTTTATTTCTCTATTAAAATTTTCGCCTTCTTGATTTATAACTAAGGCCTTGAAACTTTCTGACATAAGTTAATATAAACTTTATTTTGCAATAAATCTCAAGTATCTATTCTGATAACTTAAATCTTCTTTGAACTTACCTAAATAATAATTGGTAACAGTTGTGGCTTGTTCTTTTTTAATTCCCCTCATGGTCATACACTGGTGAGTTGAATCTATACTTACAGCAACTCCTTTTGCATCCAATGATTCCATTAGTGTATTTGCAATCTGCATCGTAAGTCTTTCTTGTGTTTGAAGTCTTTTTGAAAACACCTCAACTACTCTTGCTAATTTGCTTAAACCTACAACTCTATCTTTTGGGATATAAGCTACATGAGCAACTCCTATAATTGGTGCCATATGATGTTCGCAATGACTTTGAACTGAAATATTCTTTTGAACAACCATGTCGTCATATCCATTTACATCTCCAAAAGTTTTATTTAAAATTTCTTTAGGGTCTTCTTTGTAACCTTTAAAATATTCTTTAAAAGCTTTAACAACCCTTTTTGGTGTTTCTAACAATCCTTCTCTAGAAGGATCTTCTCCTAACCATTGTAAAATTTTTATAAATGCTTCTTCCGCCTCCTTATCTGAGACAGAGTCTATATTTTTTTGATTTTCATTTTTTACTAATTTCATGCCGTGCTTTTATATATATAAATCGTTATTTTTAAAATATTTATTATAATCATATATATGTTACATAATTACACATGTATGTTTAAAAAAAGAGAAAATATAGCTGATATAGAAGAAGGTGCTTTATTATCACCAAAATTTGATAATGATGGGCTAATACCAGTTGTGACAATGTGTCAAAAAACTAAAGAAATTTTAATGCATGGATATATGAATGTCGAAGCATTAAGACTAACTATTGAAACAAAAGAAGCTCATTACTGGAGTAGATCTAGAAATGAAATATGGCACAAAGGAAAAACTAGTGGTTTTGTCCAAAAAGTTAAAGAAATTAGAATAGATGATGATCAAGATTCTTTATGGTTAACTGTAGATATCGGAGAAGGATCAAGTTGTCACGTGGGTTATAGATCTTGTTTTTATAGATCAGTACCACTTGGAAAAATTGATAACGCTAGAAATATAAAAATGAAGTTTGAAGAAAAAGAAAAAAAATTTGATCCTGAAGAAGTTTATAAAGGACATTCTAATCCTACAAAAATTTGATGTCTGAAAAACAAAAAAATGTCTTAGGAGAAGAGTTAGAAGAATGTTCTAAAGATCCTTTAACAGGTTGGTTTAGAGACGGTTGTTGTAATACAGATGAAAATGATCATGGATTACATACAGTTTGTGTAAAAGTAAATAATGAATTTTTGGAATGGTGTAAGGAAGCAGGTAATGATTTAATAACGCCTCACCCTGAATTTGGATTTCCAGGACTTAAGGATGGAGATAATTGGTGTGTATGCGCAGGATGGGTTGCTAGAGCAATTGATGCTGGCAAAGGATGTTCTGTTTATTTAAAAAAAACTCACGAAAATACTCTTAAAGTTGTTCCTATAGAAAAATTAAAAAAATTAGCTATAGATCTTTCTTAATTACATATTGCCGTATTTAGGACCTCCTCCTCCTTCAGGAGTAACCCAATTAATATTTTGTGAAGGTTCTTTAATATCACAAGTTTTGCAGTGAATACAATTTTGAGAATTAATTACAAACTTTTTTAAATTATTTTCTACCTGAATTTCATAAACTCCTACAGGGCAATATCTTTGCGCAGGTTCATCAAATTTTTCAAGTGTATAACTTATAGGTAGATTGTGATCTTTTAATTTTAAATGTACAGGTTGATTATCGGTATGGTTAGTTCCAGTAAGATATACTGAACTAGTTTTATCAAAAGTTATAATATTGTCTGGTTTTGGATATTCTATTTTAGGCATTTCATTTGAAGGTTTTAAAGATTCATGATCAGCATGTTTGTGTTTAAGGGTAAATGGTAATTTTCCTCTAAATAAAATTTGATCTATGCCTGTAAAAATTATTCCTAATATTAAACCCCAGTTAAAACTTGGTTTGACATTTCTTGCAGCGTATAGCTCTTTATAAACCCAGCTTTTTTTAAATTTATCCTCATAAGAAGATAAACTTTTATTTTCTTTTAAATTTTCAATTATTGTTTCAGCAGCTATCATTCCACTTTTCATTGCAGTATGGGACCCTTTAATTTTCGGCATATTTAATGTACCTGCATCACAACCAACTAATAATGCACCCGGCATATACATTTTTGGCAAACTTTGTAAACCTCCTTCTATAAGAGCTCTAGCTCCGTAAGAAATTCTTTTTCCACCTTCAATCATTTTTTTAATTGCTGGATGAGTTTTAAATCTTTGAAACTCGTCAAATGGTGACAGATGAGGATTTTTATAATCTAAACCTATTACATAGCCTAAAAAAACCTGCTTATTTTCTGCATGATAAATAAAGCTTCCTCCATAAGTATTATTATCTAATGGCCAACCCACCGTATGCATTGCCAGTCCTTCTTCATGTTTTTCATCATTAATTTCCCATATTTCTTTAAAACCTATTCCGTATTGCTGAGGATCTTTTGCTTTGTTTAATTCAAATTTATTTATCAGCTGTTTTCCTAAATGCCCTCTACATCCTTCTGCAAATACAGTTACTTTCGCATGCAATTCCATGCCTGGTTCAAAACTATCTTTCTTATTTCCTTCTTTATCTAAACCCATATCTTGAGTTGCAACTCCTTTAACTGAACCATCTTCGTTATATAAAATTTCACTTGCAGGAAAACCTGGAAATATTTCTACACCTAGACTTTCAGCCTGTTCAGCTAACCATCTGCATAAATTGGCTAAACTAATTATATAGTTTTTATGATTTTGCTGAACTTTAGGAAGTAACCAAGTGGGCCAACTCAATGATTTTGTTTTTCCTAAAAAAAGAAATTTTTCTTTAGTAATTTTAGTTTTAATTGGAGCATTTAATTCTTTCCAGTTAGGAATTAATTCATCTAAGGCTTTTGTTTCAAAAACATTGCCTGACAATATATGTGCACCTACTTCAGATGCTTTTTCTAGAAGGCAGACATTAATATCTCGATTCAACTGTTTTAACTTAATAGCAGTTGAAAGACCTGATGGTCCGCCCCCTACGATGACTACATCGTATTCCATCACTTCTCTGGACATAATATTATTTTTTTACAGTATTTGTTATTTTTGTATAGTGTTTAATTTGTTCAATTCTTCTAAAAATTGGGGAAGAGCTTCAAACAAATCAGCTTCTAAGCCATAATCTGCAACGCTAAAAATTGGTGCTTCACCATCTTTGTTAATAGCGACAATAATTTTGCTTTCTTTCATTCCTGCTAAATGCTGAATAGCTCCTGAAATTCCAACAGCAATATATAAATCTGGGACAACAACCTTTCCTGTTTGTCCCACTTGATGATCATTAGTTATATACCCCGCATCAACAGCTGCTCGTGATGCTCCAATTGCAGCATTTAGTTTATCTGCAATGGCAGTAATTAATTTAAAATTGTCTCCACTGCCCATTCCTCTACCTCCAGAAATTACAACTCTAGCAGTTCCAAGCTCAGGTCTATCTGATTTAACTTCTTCTCTTTTTATAAACTTAGTTAAATCTGAAGTTTCACCTTTTTCAACTTTTACAATTTCAGCGGAACCTCCGCTTGTTGCCGCTGGATCAAAAGATGTTGGTCTAATCGTTATACATTTTTTTGTATCTGTGCTTTTTACAGTAGCAAATGCATTTCCTGCATAAATGGGTCTTAAAAAAGTATCTGTTGAAATTACTTGAATTATATCACTCACTTGAGATGTATCTAATAGAGCTGCAATTCTTGGCATTAGATTTTTACCAAATGTATTAGCTGAACAAACAATATGTGAATAATTGTCAGAATTTTTTATTACAGCTGGTGTAAAATTCTCAGCTAAATAATTTTCATAAATTGCATCATCAACTAGGATTATTTTTTTTACATTAGGTACTTCAGAAATAGATTTTGCTACTGATTCACATAAATGTCCAATTACTAGAACATGTAAATCTTGATCAATCTGAGATGCAGCTGTAATCGCATTTAAAGTAAATGGTTTAACCTCTTTGTTGTTATGTTCTGCTATTAAAAGTACTGACATTATATTACTTTTGCCTCATTTTTTAATTTTTGAACTAACTCTTCAACACTTGCAACCTTAATACCCGCTTTTCTCTTTGGTGGTTCTTCGACTTTAATTTGTTCTATTCTTGGTTTTGTATCAACTCCTAAATCAGAGGCATTAATTTGTTCTAAGGGTTTTTTCTTTGCCTTCATTATGTTTGGTAATGAAGCATATCTTGGTTCATTTAATCTTAGATCGCATGTTACTATTGAAGGTATATTTGTCTCAATAGTCTCTAAACCTTCGTCAACCTCTCTTGTAACTTCTAAAGATTTTTCTTTAACTTCTATTTTTGATGCAAATGTTGCTTGAGGCCAGTTAAGTAATGCTGCTAGCATTTGACCAGTTTGATTACAATCATCATCTATAGCTTGTTTTCCCATAAAAACTAAATCTGGTTTTTCTTTTTCCACAATTTTTAGTAAAATTTTTGAAACTGCTAAAGGTTCAATTATTCCTTCTACCTTTACATGAATTCCTCTATCGGCTCCTACAGCTAAAGCTTTTCTTACAGTTTCTTGTGCTTTATCTTCTCCAATTGTAACTGCAACCACTTCTTTGGCTTTGCCAGATTCTTTTATTTTAACAGCTTCTTCAATTGCATTATCATCTGGAGGATTGGTTGACATTTTAACATTGTCAGTAACAACACCTGTATTATCCTCTTTAACTCTAATTTGAACGTTGTAATCAATTACTCTTTTTACTGCTACTAATATTTTCATTATGCTCTTAACAATTTATTTTCTGGGTCGTACGGACTTTCATCCAATATAGTAGCGTCGTGCATTTTTCCTAAAATATCAATTTTTAATTTTTGTCCTGTTGTCGCAAGTTCAGGTTTTATCATTCCTAATGCTATTGATTTATTTAGTCTAAAACCAAAATCTCCTCCTGTCGCCCTACCAACAACTTTATCATTTTCATAAATAGGATTGTTACCAAGAACATCAGCATCTGTTACATTGTGAATTTCCATAGTTACTAATTTGTTTGAAAATCCTTTTTCTCTCCATTTATTTAAAGCATCTAAACCAATAAATTTACCTTTATTAGGATGTATAAATCTTTCTAATCCTGACTCGTAAGGTGAATATTCAATAGACAACTCTGTTCCAACTAGCTTATATGATTTTTCAACACGCAAACTATTCATTGCTCTTATTCCGAATGGTTTTAACCCTAAATCTTTTCCATGATCCATTAATTTATCAAATATATGATTTTGATATTCTAAAGGGTGGTGAATTTCCCAACCTAGCTCTCCAACAAAATTTACTCTTATAGCTGTGCAAGGGGCATATCCAATATCTACTTTTTTAGAGCTGAGCCATTTAAAATTTTCGTTTGAAAAATCATCTTTTGAAACTTTATTCATTAATTCTCTAGCTTTGGGTCCTGCAACCACCAAAACTCCTACAGAATTTGTTAAATTTTCAAATTGAACTGATCCATCTTTTGGCATCCATTTTAAAATCCAATCGTGATCGAGCCTTTGAAAAGCACCCGCTGATACTAAATAAAAACTATCTTCAGACTCTTTCATAATAGTAAATTCAGAATGCACTCCTCCTTTTGTATTTAAAGCATGACATAAGTTTACTCTTCCAATTTTTTTAGGGAGTTTGTTTGCAACTAAATAATCAAGAAATTCTTCTGCTTTTGGGCCTTTAATTCTACATTTTGCAAATGCAGTCATATCTAATAGACCAACATTTTCTTTAACATTTTTACATTCTTTTTCAACTGCTTTAAACCACTTTGATCTTCTAAATGACCAATCATCTTTTTGTTCCATTCCGTCAGTTGCAAAAAAATTTGCTCTCTCCCATCCAAATTTTTGTCCAAAGACAGCACCTAATTTTTTCATTCTATCGTAACAAGGAGCTGTTCTCAGTGGTCTAGCAGCTTCTCTTTCTTCGTCAGGATAATGTATAATAAAAACATTTCTATAAGCCTCTTCATTTTTTTCTTTTAAGTAAGATTTAGAACAATAATCTCCATATCTTCTAGGTTCAACTCCAAGCATATCTACGGTTGGTTCTCCATCTACAATCCATTCTGCAAGTTGCCAACCAGCTCCTCCTGCAGCTGTAATACCAAAACTGTGACCTTCGTTAATCCAAAAATTTTTTAAACCCCAAGCTGGTCCAACAATTGGATTTCCATCTGGTGTATAACAAATTGCTCCATTATAAACTTTCTTTACACCCACTTCACCAAAAGCTGGTACACGATGAATAGCACCTTCTATATGAGGTCCCAATCTTTCTAAATCTTCTTGAAATAATTCATACTCTGAGTCTTTTGAAGGTCCATCTAAATAACAGCAAGGTGCACCATCTTCATAAGGACCAAGTATCAATCCTCCAGCTTCTTCTCTCATATACCATCTGCTATCACTATCTCTTAAAACTCCCATTTCGGGAAGCCCATCTTTTTTTCTTTTTTGAATTTCTGGATGTGGTTCGGTTACAATATATTGATGTTCAACAGGTATAACTGGTATGTCTAGACCAACCATTTTTCCTGTTTGTCTTGCAAAGTTTCCTGAACAAGATACAACGTGTTCGCATTCTATAGTTCCTTTATCTGTTTCAACTACCCATCCACCTTTAGTTTGTTTAATTCCTTTGACTGTTGTGTTTCTATAAATTTCTGCTCCTCTATTTCTTGCACCTGTTGCAAGCGCTTGTGTTAAATCAGCTGGCTGAATATACCCATCTTCAGGATGTTGGATTGCTCCAATTAAATCTGAAGTATTACACAAAGGCCAAATTTCTTTTACTTGTTCAGGAGTTAAAAATTTATACTTAACCCCTATGGTTTGGGCAACTCCGGCATACTGATGATACTCATCCATTCTATCTTTTGTACTTGCAAGTCTAATATTTGATACAATGCTAAAACCTACATTTTTCCCAGTTTCTTCTTCTAAAGTTTTATAGAAATCAACTGCATATTTATGAAGCTGTCCCACCGAATAGCTCATATTAAAAAGTGGCAACAATCCTGCTGCGTGCCAAGTAGAGCCCGATGTAAGTTCTTTTCTTTCTACAAGAACAACATCAGACCATCCTTTTTTTGCTAAATGATAGAGCATACTTACTCCAACGACTCCACCTCCAACAACAACAACTTTAGATTTTGATTTCATAATGCGATTCCTACAAGATTTTATAGATAATTAAAGTTTAATTTTAACGTTATCAAATTGAAGAACCTAAAGAAATAGGGTTAGAAACCATTGTAGTCAACCAACAGTCTTTTAAAGGTCCGTCTTCATAATATTTTTCTACAACCCATCTAAACTTATAATAATTCTTATCTTTTCCAAGAATTGTTACTTCAAAACCAAGCTTGTTATTGGATCTAGAAATCTCAACTATTTTGTTATCAATATGATTTAATAACATTTTATAACTTTTGCTTTTAAGCATATTAATAAATTTAGGAAGTGGTCCCGTATATTTTTTATTCGAAGGGTGGGCAAATTCCCAAGTTTGTTTAATACCATTGTCTATATTTGGTTCATCATTTTTTTTTAAACTATTTAATTGTATCAAAATAACTTGATCTGGCTCAATTACCGTACTTGGTTTTATTAAATCTGCTTTCGCAGTAGTTACAATAAACAACACCGCCATAAACAAGATAACAATTAAATAAATCAAACTATACAAAGAGTATTTAAAAAATTTCTTCATAAACGTATAAAACTACTTTTAATTGCTTTTTGCCATTTTTTTTTATCCTCTGCGTCAAATATTAATTCGATATCACTTTCAGACAAAGTCCATCTTTCCATTTCTATTTCACCATCTAGTTGTTCAGCATTCCAGGCTGAAAGCCCTAATACAACTAAACTTTTTCTTGGTCCTTTTTTTTCTGCTATTTTAACTAAAGTTTCTAAATCATTACTTGTAGATAATTTATTATATTGTTTAGTACTATAATTTTTATAGTCTTTTGAGTGTAAAATTAATATTTTATTTTTATCTACCGGTCCTCCCCAATATATAGGAATTTGAAAATCATAAAGTTCTTTTTTATTTATTGAACTGTCTTCAACTTTGCTTATTAAAGAGCCAAGTCTAATTTTTCCTAGTGGTTTATTTACAACAATGCCCAATGCACCTCCTTCGTCGTGCTCTAACATTAATATTACAGTTTTTTCAAATCTAGAGTCTCTAATTTTTCTTGTAGCTATTAATAAAAAATCTTCAACACTATCATAATGTTTTCCTTTAAAATAATCTTTTGGAAATTTATAATGTTTTGGTAGATCTATTGCTTTAGAAGAATACGGTATAGTTAATATTGTTATAAAAAAAAAAAAAATTGAAATTTTTTTCATATATTTGAAGCTGTTTGTCTTACATCTTCTAAAAATTTTTTTCTTTTTTCATCACTTACAAATGGTACAGCAAAAAATCTTTTATAAATAACATCTGTTATTCCACATATATTAAAAACTCCTCTTCGCAGTCTTTTAGTTGGCATATTTAAAAAAAAAGTTCTAATGGCAAACTGTGGAGATCCATAAGTGCAAAAAACAATCGCTTTCTTCCCTTTTAAATTGCCTATAGGATATCCATAATTTCCAAATAATTTTTTAAATTTAAATGCCCATGGTGGTGCTAAAACTTTATCAATCCAACCCTCAAGAATTGCTGGCATTCTAAAATTCCATATTGGGGCAATTAAAACAATTATATGAGAATTTTCTATTCGTTTTTGGTGATCAAGCACTATTTCGTCTGGTTTCTCACCCGCAAAAACTGGATTAAATTTTTCTTTATAAAGATCTACAAGATCTACCTGGTGTCCTTTTTCCTCTACTGTTTTAATAAAAGTGTCTCTAATTGAGGCATTAAAAGATTTTTCGTTGTAATGTCCATAAACTAAAAAAATTTTTTTCATTTAATTGTATTTTGAAGCTATATAAAAACCAATAAACATTGATAATACAAAAATAATTGAGCTAATATTTAATAAAGCTAAAGAAGTAATTGCAGGTCCCGGACACAAACCTACCAATCCCCAACCTGAACCAAAAAAAATAGAACCAATAATTAGTTTTTTATCTATTTCTTTATTTGTTGGAATTGAAAAACTTGGTAAAAATAATGGTTTATTATTGTTTTTAAACAAGTGAAATATTGGTGTTGAGATAATAAGCGCCCCAATCATTACAAAAGCAAGTGAGGGGTCCCAATCCCTAAAAATATTTAAAAAACCTAATACTTTTTCTGGGTTAATCATTTCAGAAATTACCAAACCAATACCAAAAATTATTCCACAAACTAGTGACACTATCTTGCTCATAATACTCCTGTGATTGAAACAGTTAATATTCCAATTAACATAAAAGTTATTGTTGCAATGATTGATCTTAATGAAAAACGACTAATTCCACTAATTCCATGTCCGCTTGTGCAACCATTACTTAATCTTGTCCCAAAACCAACCAGGGCCCCAGCTGCAACTAATAAAATTATAGAATTAGAAATTGATATATTGATTTCCTTACCAAAAATTAGGTTATAAAATACAGGTCCTAGTATTAATCCAAACAAAAATAAAAAATTATCAACCCGTCTATCTTTTGAAACTATAACGCTACTTGCTATGCCACTAATACCAATCAGACGACCATTAAGTGTAAAAAATAATGCCACTGACAATCCTATTAATAGACCACCTGATAATGCAGATATTGGAGTAAAATTTACTATATTCATCTAATTCCAAATTTTATTTAAAATTCTTTCCCTTCCACATGCTTTTTTATATCTCAAATAATTCGCAAATTTTTCTATATAAAAATTTTGATGCTTTTCTTCAGCTTTATAAAATTTATCAAATTTTCTGACATATGTTACTATTTTTTTATCAAATTTTTTTTCTAATTTTATTATAGATTTTTCTATTAAATCCTTTTGTTTTTGGCTTTGATAAAATGCAACAGATCTATAACTATAACCTTTATCACAAAATTGGCCATATTCATCAAAAGGATCTATATTTCTCCAAAAATGATTTAATAGTTCAATAAAATTAGTTTTATTTTTATCAAAAATAATTTCTACTACTTCAAAATGTCCAGTATTTTCATAAGTTACTTCCTCATAAGTTGGGTTTGCTGTTGTTCCTCCCGAATAACCAGAAATTACTTCTAAAACACCTTTTTTTTTTTCAAAAGACTCTTCCATACACCAAAAACATCCGCCTGCAAAATATACTTTTCCTAGATCTTGGCTAAATACCGATGTTTGTAAAAACAAAAATAAAACCACTAACGTATATTTTTTTGTCATTTTAGTTCCAATTTACCCTAAACATTGCTTCATTTCTTCTAAGCATAGGCAATGTAAAAGGACTATTGTAAGTGGCTCTTATTGGAGGACTTACAATCAAAATGTTATCTTTTTTTAATTCTCTTTCCAAATACTCTTTATGTTTAATGAAATTTTTGTCTGATGCTCTTCCTGAGTATCTAATTACCGCATAGTAACCACCTTTAATAATAACTATTTCTAAATCGTTTCTTAATGGATTTGGCACATTATCTTTATTAAATTTTAATGGTAAATAAAATTGCATGGTCATGTTTCCATCTTTTTGCATTTGAGTAACAGGTGTTGTCATTTTAATTTCTTCATTTGTCTTATTATTTCCTGATATGTAATCAAATAACATTCGAAAACTATTATTTTGATTAGTTTTAACAACTTGAACTGCTAATCGATCAGAATATTTTCTTATTTCATAAATATCGTTAGATTCTACTATATTATATTTAGATTCCTCATTTGCCATAGCACTAGAATATGAAAAAAGCGTTATAGAGTAAAATAGAAATAATATGATTTTTTTCACTAATTTTTAAGTACAGGAAAAACAGGGTTAGATTTTTGAAATAATTTCTGGTATTCTTGTTTAATACATTTGTTCTCTATGTATTGAATATTAGCTTCTTCAGAAATTTTTTTAGCCTCCTCACTTTGAATTCCATACTGTAACCATAAAGTTTTAGCTCCTAGTTTAACAGCTTCTCTAGCAAAAACAGGTGTTTCTTTTGATGGTCGAAATACATCAACTATATCTACTTTTTCAGAAATATTATCTAAACTTTCAACTACAATTTCTCCATTTATTACTTCTCCTTTGGCAAAAGGATTTACTGGTATTACTTTATAGCCAAAATCTTGCATATATTTCATAACAACATTAGCTGGCTTTCTTTTTAAATTTTTAGGATCTTCTCCTTTTTTTTCTGAACTTACTCCAATCATTGCAATTATTTTAGAATTTTTAAGAATTTCTTTTATTTGCTCATCTTTCATTTATTTTTCCACTTAGGATTTCTTTTTTGTAAAAATGCAGATATACCCTCATGAGCATCAACTGACATCATGTTTAAAGTCATCATTCTACTTGTGTATGCATAAGCTTTTCTTAATGGCATTTCTAGCTGTTTATAAAATGCTTGCTTTCCAATTTTTATTGTTAAGTTTGATTTAGAAGCAATTATTTTAGCTATTTTTAAAACTTCTTTATTAAGTTTTGATTTTGAATAATAATCATTAATTAAACCAATCTCTTTAGCAAAATTAGCTTTTATTGGTTCGCCAGTTAAAAGCATTTTCATCATTCTTTTCCTATGAATTTTTCTACTTACTGCAACCATAGGAGTACTGCAAAATAAACCAATATTTACACCTGGTGTAGCAAACATTGCATCACTCGTGCTGTAAGCTAAATCACAACTTGCTACTAACTGACATCCAGCCGCATAAGCTGCTCCATGAACTTTTGCAATTACTGGTTTTCTACCTTCTACAATTTGGAGCATTACTGTTGAACAAAGGTTGAATAATTTTAAATATTTCGATCTCTCTTTTAATCCTCTTACTTCTTTTAGATTATGACCTGCGCTAAATCCCTTTCCTGCTCCTTCTAAAATTATTACTTTTGTAGAATTATCTTTGTCTAGTTTTTTAAAAGTATTTAAAAGTGAATTTAGTGTTTTAAAAGATAACGAATTATAAGTTTTAGGGTCATTAATAATTACTTTTTTAACTCCAGAGCCTAAGTTTTTTATTGAAATGTTCATATATTTTATAATTTTTCTCCATTAAAAACTGGAATGTTCTTATATTCAAAAGTATCCACATTGTCGATACAGGCCACATTATATTCATAATTTTCAGGATTAGTATAAGATCTATGATGAGTGTAAATGCCACAGTTTTTGCAGAAGAAATGTTCGGCCAGATGTTTCTTACCAAATTTATAAACTGTTAATTGATCTTGACCTTTTTTAATTTTTAAATTTTCTAATTTAATTTTAGCCATTATATAACCTCTTCTTTTGCATAAAGAACAATTACATCTTACTAGTTCCTCAAATCCATTTTCTAAATTAAGTTCAATTTCAACTTTTTTACAATGACAGGTTAATATTTCTATTTTGCTCAAAACTATTTTCTTATTTTTAATTCGTATTTTTTTCTCATTTTTTGTAAATTTAGCAAATACTCATCTCTAATTTTTGCAATTGTGGCAACAGATTTTCCTTTAGCTTGCTTTCTAGTGCCTGATATTACTCTATTTGATAGCTTTTTTGAAAGTTTTGGAGCTTTTAACTTAGTCCATGGAAGTTTTAAAGCAGGACCAAATTGTTTTAGCATGTGCTTCATGCCAGCACTTCCACCAGCTAAATGAAATGTAAGAAAAGTACCCATCAATGACCATCTCATTCCTGGTCCATCTTCAATAGCTCTATCCAAATCTTTAGTTGATGCATAACCTTCATTTACAATATGTAATGCCTCTCTCCAAAGTGCTTCTTGCAATCTATCAGATAGAAAGCCTGGCAATTCTTTTTTTAACATTATTGGATTCATCGAAATAGACTCATAAAATTTCTTAGCTTTGTTTAAAGTTTTAATGCTTGTTTTTTTTCCTGGAACTATTTCAACTCCTGGAAGCATATAAACAGGATTGAAAGGATGCGCAATTATAGCTCGAGATGGATTTTTACATTTAGAATAAATTTTTGATGGTAAAAGACCTGAAGAACTTGATGAAATGATTGCATTATGTTTAGAGTATTTTCCTATAATTTCCATTAATTTAGTTTTTAATTTATAATTTTCTGGGGCACACTCTTGAATAAAATCAGCATCTTTTAAAGCCTCTGATAAAGAAGTAACGTAGCTAAAGTTTTTAAGTTTTATTTTTTTTTTTTTAAATAATTTTTTTACGAATGGCGATGCTCTTTTAATTTCAGTTATTACTTTTTTTTTAAGTTTTGAGTCTTTATCATAAACAATTACTTTTTGGTTATGTGCTAAAAGTCTTACAACCCAACCAGATCCTATTACTCCAGCACCAATTACAGCAATTTTTTTTATCATTTAATCAGCTAATCCATCTGATCTAGCTACATTTCTCTCTAAGTGAATTGGTAATACTTTTCCATATATTGCTTTTGAATGTTCGGGTGTATTTACTCTCCACGGATCCATTACATAAGCAGGTATACACATATATCTTGAAAGTTTGCCTTCAATTTTTGTAACTCTGTGCAATGTAAAACGTCCTTTAAATATTTGTAAATCTCCTGGCTCTAATTTTAACTGACGCACTCTTGTTCGATCTCCATTTATTACTTTTTTAACTTCTTCAAAATTTTCATTTCCTGGTGCACGAATATTCGGACAGTACTCAAATATTCCTCCTTTTTCGGGTTTTTGTATCATTAAACTTAAAGTAAATTCACAACTATCAAAATGCCAAGGAAGGACTCCTTCTGGCTTCATAACATTGTATGCATGACAAGCTAAAGGATCTGCCCATCTATAAATTGGAGAAACACCTAAACACGCAGAAACAAATCTTAAAAGTTCTTCTGTTTCGTAAAGATATTTCATTTCAGAATTTTTTGGGAAACAATCTGAATTTAAATATCCGTTATATCTACTCATAAAAGTTCTTTTTGGATGATCTTTTGGTAGTTTTGGGTCATCTTCGGCATAAAGATAAGGATTTATGCTTTCTTTTGACATGTAAACTTCTCCTAATTGTTTTTTTAATTCTAAATTCATTATTTCTAAAGACTTAGGTAAGATAAAATTAGGTATTGTAGAACAACTAAATTGATCTAGTTCTTCTTTACATTTTTTAATTAAATTTTTAACTGTTGGAGAGTTTAAGTCATAAATTGGATACTTTTCTAAATCTACTATTGACTTAAGTCTTTCGATCACTTCAATTCTCCATCCTCTCTCATTTTTGCTCTAATTTTAGTTGCTGAAATTTTTTGTATTTCTTCAGGCATAACTATCTCTTCTATTTTATAACCAACTCCTCTTCCGTAGCAAATGTTGGTTATATTGGGCACTAAAACAATTTTAAATCTTCCTTCGTATTTTGGATTTAATCTTTCTTCTATTTTTTTCTTTACCGTTTCAAAATCAAAAGGATTATCATCAACTCCTTGCACATCTCTAATCTGAATACAAACTTGACCAGTTTTTTTTATAATTTCTTCAAATAAAGCGTAATGGCCATCATGAAAAGGCTGCCATCTTCCTAGCATTTGTGCTGTTGGTTTTTTATTATCCCATTGATAGGACATTATTTTAAATCCTCCGCAATTTTAGATGCCCACACTTTAGCATCTTGTGTTGTAACATGAAAATTAAATTTTTCAGGTTTTACAAACATTTGGTTTGTGTCTTCAAATCTTCCTTCTTTAATAGTATCCACCCAAACAATATAGTCTGCAGGAAATAGCTTTCTAGCTTCTGGTGTTGGACAAATAAAATCAGCTATAACAATATTTCCTTCCTTTTTTAATTTAATTGCTGCTTCAGACATTCTTTTTGCCTGCCTTTTTCTACCTTCCGCAGAAAAATCCCAATCATTGGCTGTTTTTCTAATTTCATCCGCATTTAATCTTTTTGATTTAATTAATGTAGCTAACTCGTTTGCTAAAGTTGTTTTCCCTGCACCAGGCAATCCCATAATTAAAATTACTTTCATTAAATACTTTCTAAAGGATGATGGGACATAAGTTCAAGATTATTTTCACCAACTAAATATTGTTGTTCAAGTTTAACCCCTTCTTTACCACCTACTTTTCCAATATAGCTTTCCAACGTGATGGTCATATTTTTTTCAAAATAACCTTCTCTTTGTCCTCCATCAGTTGGATATTTTATTTGAGGCCACTCATCACACAAACCAATACCATGAAGCATGCATGAATATCTATTTCCATAATATTGCTCAGGTAATTTCCAAGATTTTTCCGTAAATTCTAAAAAAGATGTTCCTTGTTTAATTAATCTACAATTATGATTTATTTGTTCCATTGCCATAGAATATAATTTTTTTTGACTATCACTAAATTTATGACCTTCAACAAATGTTCTTGATATATCTGCACAGTACCCATATGGACCAACCATATCGGTATCAAAAGAAACAATTTCTCCTTTTTGTATTACTTTATTGCCACTTTCTTGCATCCATGGATTTGTTCTTTCGCCAGAAGATAAAATTCTACATTCAATCCATTCGCCTCCATGTTCAATATTAGTTTTATGTAAAATTGACCAAAGCTCATCTTCAGTCATGCCAGCTTTTAATTCGTTACGCATTTTAGCTACACCAATTTCAGCTACATCTATTGCAGCTTTCATACATTTTAATTCTTCGGGAGATTTAATAACTCTTGCTTGTTCTAAAATTAATTTAGCATCTACAACTTTAATATCTGCTTTATTTAAAGCTGTTACTGCAGGTCCATTTAAAACATCTATAGCTATTTTTTTATTTTTAAAATAATTATTTGATAAGTCTTTAATTTCATTAACCCACTTTTTTAATTGTGAACTTGCTTGATCTCCATTACTAAAGTAATCCCAGGTTATTGATGGTCTTATTTCGTCTATTAAATTTAAATGGCTAGATAATCCTTCGCAATTAAAATATTCATATAAAATTGTAGGTCCATTAACTGGCACAAAACAATAACGAGTTAAGTTATGCATATTATAAACACTCATGTTTACAGTGTCTAAAGCATATCTAATATTTACGGGATCAAATAACATACAAGCTTCTAAATTATTTTTTTCTAACTCTTTTTTAACCCTGTCTAGTCTATAAGATCTAAGTTTATCAAAATTAATTTCATCTTCACTTAATCTTTTTTTAGTAATAAAATTTGAATTAGACTTTGAATCTGGGTTTATCTTTCTTTTAAATCTCATATCAAACTATATTCGTTGCTACCCATTTGTGAAAATGATGCGTAGGATTATCCATAATTGGTGAAAAGTTACCTCCATTATATGATGGAGAGTTTCTACCTTCTTGCATGCCTTCAATAATATGTACATCTTCTATCTGCACATCTCTCCATAATTTATGATTTTGTTTTCTTAAAAATTTATATTTTTTTGAATTAGCGGCTTTATCACCCACATAATATATTTCCATATGTTCAATAGTGTATTTATGGTTAACCGGCTCTAACCAATAAGCATAATAATGATCTTTGTGTACCCCTAACATTACGTTTGGAAATAATGCAACATATTCTGCTATATGTTCTTTATCTTTGGGCCAATTAGGAAAACAAGGAAATTTTTCTTTTCCTTTAAGTCTTGGATTGTAAACAGTTGTTCCTTGACCAGCAAAGCGATTTGGTAATCCTTGTATGTGGTAATGATCTTCGATTTTTGAATAAGAATTTAATCCTGGGTGCACCCATGGTAAGTGATAACTCTCACAATAATTTTCAATTGCAAACTTCCAATTACAATTAGCTCTTAATTGAAAATATCCATAATCATTAGAATGTGAAATTAGTTTTCTATCTTTCTCTGGCCAAAATTTCTTCCATCTATCGCTAAGTGGTTTAATATATTTCGCAAATGGAATTTCGTTATTACCTATATTTATCATTATTAAATCTAACCAGACGGCTGATCTAATTTCTTTTAAACCACTATCTGATTTATTAAAATCTTTTGTAGTATGTTTGTTCATACCTCCAATATGTGGAGTAGCAATTAAATTGCCTTCTGTACTATAAGCCCATGAATGATAAGGACATCTTATTGCATTTTTAATATTGCATGGTTTTTGTAATATTTTATAGCCTCGATGGCTACATACATTATGAAAAACTCTTATTTTATTTTTTTTATCTCTTAAAATTATAATTGGCAAATCGAGCAAATTAAAAGGTTTTGCATCACCTTTGTTTGGTACTGAGCTTGCTACTCCAACAACTATCCATTTATCTTCGAACAGTTTTTTTCTTTCAATTTTTGTATATTCTTGGCTTGTATAGCATTCGTTTGGTAAACCGTGTGATTCTTCTATTGGTTTACTAACAACATCCAGCTTTGCCTTGCTGATTAACTTATATACCTCTCCATTGCTCTTGCCATTAATCATATAAAATCTTACCACTGGCCAAGCTTTTATCAACACATTTCAAATAGTCTCATGTAATGAATTTTGTAGACAGAATTTTTAAAATAGATAATTATCCTGCAATGAATTTTTCAATAGAAATAGGTCCCCATACTGACCTTGAAACGTTACCTACAATTAAGGACGTTTATATTACAATGTTGCCTGGAGGAGATTATACAGAAACTGCACAAAAAGCTGGTGATTTAGTAAAAAAAGGTTTTAATCCTATCCCCCATTTTCCAGCTAGATCAATTGTAGATGAGGCTCAACTAAATGACTATGTTTCTCGCTGTAAAAACCTTGGGGTTAAACAAGCTTTAGTAATTGGAGGTAGTAGAGAACCTCTAGGAATATTTGATAGTTCTATACAGATTTTAGAGACAGGGTATTTCGAAGGCTTAAAGATAGGAATCGCTGGACATCCTGAGGGGAGTCCTGATATATCCGATTCAAATTTAGAAAAAGCTATGAAAGATAAAAAGCCTTATGCTGATTATATAGTAACTCAATGGTTGCTAGATTCTCAAAAAATCATAGATTTTATTTCTAAACAATCTATACCAGTTCATGTTGGAATTACTGGGCCACTTAAAATAACTAGCCTAATTAAATTTGCTAATATTGTTGGTGCAAAAAATTCCTTAAATTTTCTTAAATCTAATTTTAGTAAGGCACTAGATTTAATGAAACCTAAAGACCCTAATGAATTAATTGGGAAAGTAAAAGATTTTTCGAAAAACTTCCACATTTATACATTCGGCGGCTTGAAGGAAACTAACAAGTGGTTGAAGGAGAATAATTATGTCTAATGAGTTTGATTATACTAAGTTAAAACAGACTACTTCAGTAGATCAATCTGATCGTGAAGTCCCATATAACTTAAGACAAAGCGGTCCAACTAAAGTTGAAATGTTAATATCGACTAGGGTACGAAAATCACCTTATTGGCATTTATCAATGCAAGCCGGATGTTGGAGAGCGACAGTATATAATCGTATTTATCATCCAAGAGGATATGTAAAACCAGAAGATGGTGGAGCAATGGTTGAGTATGATGCAATTGTAAATCATGTAACTATGTGGAACGTAGCAGTTGAAAGACAAATAAGAGTCAAAGGTCCCGATGCGGAAAAATTTACTGATTATGTAATAACAAGAGATGCAACTAAAATTTCACCAATGAGAGCCAGATATGTAATATTATGCAATGCTTATGGCGGGGTTTTAAATGACCCAATTCTTCTTAGAATTTCAAAAGATGAGTTTTGGTTTTCTTTGTCAGATTCTGATATTGGAATGTATCTTCAGGGTGTTAACTCTGATGGAAGATTTAATTGTACAATAGAGGAAATTGATGCGTGTCCAGTACAAATACAAGGGCCAAAATCTAAAGCTTTAATGAAAGATCTTTGTGGAGATCAATTTGATTTAGACAACATGCCTTTTTATGGACTAGCAGAAGCTAAAATTGGAGGAAGAAGTTGCGTTATTTCTCAATCTGGTTTTTCTGGCGAAGCTGGCTACGAAATATATTTAAGAAATGCAACTTTGTATGCTGATGATATGTGGAATGCTGTCCTTGAAGCAGGAAAAAAACATAATTTGATGGTTATAGCTCCTGCACACCATAGAAGAATACAAGCAGGAATTCTCTCATGGGGACAAGATATGGATCAACAACATAATCCTTTTCAATGTAACTTAGGTTATCAAGTTTCATTATCTGGTAAAGGTGAATGGAATAAAAAAACTGACTATATAGGTAAAGCTGTTTTAGAAAAAATGGGAGCTGAAATAAAAGCTGGTAAAAAACCTTATAAACTTCAATTAGTGGGTTTTGAACTTGGTGGAAAACCAATAGAAGATTATGCTCCTGATTTTTGGCTTATTTCAAATGCTGATGGTGGAGATCCAGTTGGTTTCATTACATCACCTTGGTATCATCCTGAGAAGAAAAAAAATATAGCTATGGGATATGTTCCATTTGATGGAACCTTAAATGCAAACGGTTTTCCTAAAGGAAAAGTGGGTACTAAATATAAAATTCACTTACCAGAAAAATATTCTGAAACTCCTGGTGAGCCTGTAGATGCTGTTGTTGTAGATATACCTTTTAAAGAGTCTTATAACGCTAATACAAGAGAAGTTGTAAAAGGATAAAAATTTTTGGGGGATAAACTCCCCCAAATTAAAAAAATGTTTGCTGAATTTTTAAATATAGTTTTCTCGTCAATAAAATTAGACAAAAATCTCTATAGAAATAGTAAAAATTTTGGAGAAGCCGCTATTTATTTTGCTGGTCTTATAATGATACTTGATGGAGTGGCTGGCGCAGTGGCAGCAAATACATTCGTAAAAACATCAATCGGTATTGCGGGACTATCAGCTATTTTAACATGGTTTGTGTGGGCATTATTTATTTATGTCATTGGTGTAAAAATTTTCCCAGACAGAGAGACAAATGTTCCTTTTAAAAAAGTTTTGATTGGTGTCGGATACGCACATGCTCCGGGATTATTAAGATTTTTTGCTGTTACACCAGAAATAGTAATACCAATCATTTTTATCACTCAATTTTGGATTTTCGCTTCGTTAATAATATCTACAAAGCAAATTTTAAATTTAAAATCTAATTTTAAATCCTTTGGTGTAATTTTTTTATCTTTTTTAATAATTGCTATTGTTTCAGTTTCTTTTGTAATAAGTAGAATGGAAGCTTTGCAAATAAACAGTTTCAGTTAAACAGGAAAAATAGTTTTTGAAGTTTTGCATGAATTGCAAATTTTAAAACCTATTAAAATTAAATTTTGATTAACACTTTCGTTTTTTTTTTTACATTCTTCACACAAACTATTAAATTCTTTTAAATTTTTTTCTATTTTCTTTTTATTTTTTATTTGCTTAATCATTGTCATTTAACCCTGCACCAGCAGCATTTTTTTTTAAACTTTCATTTTCTTCAACAAAGGTGTCTTCCGATAAACTGTATAGTTCTTTCCATTCTATTTCTGAAAACATATCTTTGTTTTCTAATATACTTACAGATGTAGATTTACTTTCTTTGATTATTTCATTTTTAAAGAAATTAGTGTTGATAGTTAAATTAAAATTTAAGAGAAATTGATTATTATCTAATTTTAATAGTAATCTTTTTCCAATAATTTCTGAAGCTCTACTTGCAAATGGTAGAAAAAGTAAAGGATAGCCCATATTCTCAAATTTTATTTCATTTAAATTCTCTAAATTTTTAATTTGATCTAAAAAGTTCGTTCCAGTTGAAATAGGACAAAATTTAAAATTTGTTTTTTTGTTTTCATTATTTATTAATATTAAGTTATCAAATTTTTCATTTTTTTTTTTTTTCAAATATTCATTAAGGTTTTTAATCCCTGGTAAACCAAACATTTCTAATAAACGAATATTTTTACCAGCTTCTTCAGAAATGCCCCATGAAAATCCTGCAGCTTTGCATGATCTTTTTGAAACTGTTTCTATTTCGCTGAATGATTTCATCTAATTCGGTGAACTATATATCCATTGATCATCATAATTTTTTAACTCTAAAGGTAATGGAGCGCCTTGAAACATGCAAATTCTCAACCATTTGTCAGATCTTGGATCAAATTTTACAGCTCCAAAAAATGAGAGCTTTAATCTGAGCATATCAATTGGCATAACAGAATGGCTAATAGTATTGTCTTGAAT
The DNA here is from genome assembly GCA_902634485.1 of uncultured Pelagibacteraceae bacterium. GTDB lineage: Bacteria > Pseudomonadota > Alphaproteobacteria > Pelagibacterales > Pelagibacteraceae > Pelagibacter. The sequence continues at coordinate 41,230 of CACPKA010000002.1, forward strand.
TTCTGAATAAGGACAAATCTCAGCTATAAAAGCTCTTCTTACTACATGTCTAAAATTATTATTAATAGAAAGAAATTTATCAATAGTGTTACTATTTTTTGAAACCAAAAGTATTTTATAAAGATTATTAATGTCTCTTGCTATAGCTAAAGGTTGTTCTAAGTCGCTTCCATTTTCTTTATATCTATTAGCTAGTCTTGGCTCTTCTTTATTTTTAGAAATAAACCAAAAATTTTGATCATTTTCTTTTTTAGAGAAATCTATTTTTAATATTTCAGGATATTTTTTTTCTATTATTTTTCTTAATTCCTCAACAGTTCTATTAGTTGGAATGTTAAAATATTTTTCTTCATCTGAACTCATCTGATTAACTAACGGATCGATGATATTATCATAAGGTTCCATCATTAAAGAAACTAAGTATTCGATACATTCATCGCACAAATTTTTTTCTATCCATAAATAAAGCCTGTTAAATAAATAAATTGAAGAACGATCAAATTCTTTTTCAATAAAAAAAATAAATTTATTCAAATCATTTAATAAATTTTTAATTTTTTTTTTTTGATATTCGTTATCAGTATTCCATGAGGTAATATTTTTAATTGATTTTTTTAAACAATTTAAAAATAAATTAAAATCTATCTCATTTACATTTTCAATTTCTCTAATATTTTTTAATGCTGTTTCCCTTGCGAGAATCCAATTGTTTAAAAGTGATGGATGGTTAACTATAAATGGTGCCATTCCTAAGCCTGTTGAATTTCCAATTCCTAGATTTCTGCAAATATTTTTATCTAAATTAACTGCTGTTTTTGGGTTTTTGTGTTTAGCAATATGATTGACTTGATCAAATGTAAATTGTCTTACCAAGTATACTAGCATCATTTCCAATCTAAATGGTCCATATATTTCTTTTCTATTTTTAATTCTAAAACGATCAGCAAGTCCAAATTTGCCAGATCCATATACTGCTGTCGTTCTATATAAATATCCTACCTGTGATAAAAAATTAATATCAGGTTGATTGCCATTACTTAAATTTTCAACTACATGATCAAATGCGCGTATTGATTTATTTGCTCTTGATAAAGTTAATTCCTTATAAGACAGCCTTCCTATTTCTTGCTTCGGAACTTCAAATTTTAATCTCTCAATATCTTTTTTTGAAGGAATTCCATCAAATAATGTAAAAGCCGCATCCCATTTTGTTGCAATGACTCTGTCAGATCTTTCATTTTTTTTTAATTCATTTGAATAACAAATTAAAGAGTAAACTCTTTTGTCTTTACTTAAAGAATAAACAGCTGTTCCATAACCTAATTCATCTAATTCGAAAAGATCTTGTTTAAATTTCCAGTTTTTAAATTCTTTTAGAAAACTTCTTAAAAAAGAAAGCTTTGACTGATGAAAAGATCCTAGTCTAGATAATTTCATAATTTTGTTTGGATCTCTAAGGTTTACTTTCACTAGTTTATTCCTTTATAAAAATTGTACCAATTATTACCCAAAATATCGTTAACTTCTTCATTTTTAAAACCAATTTTTTTTAAACCTGTTTGAAGATTTTTAAAACCCCTAGCATCCCTAAACCAATCAGGTTGAATAGGAAATCCAGATTTTTTTTTTGATCCTTCTCCATATTTTTTTATTTTAGCCCAAGTACCATTTCTCATCCATTCTACTACGCTATTCGGATGCTCTATACATAAATCAGATCCTATGCCTATATTTTTTACTCCGATAATTTCAGCTGTTCTTGCAGTCATTTCACAGAAACTATCTAAGGTGCATTTAGATCCGTTTTTTAAATGATGAGGATACAAAGAAAGTCCTAACATTCCTCCACTGCTTGCTAGAGATTTCAATAAATCTTCAGATTTGTTTCTGATTGCTTTATGCCAAAAAGATGGATTTGCATGAGTTATCGCAATAGGTTTTTCGCTAATTTCTATTGCATCTAATGTACTTTTTTCAGCTGAATGAGACATGTCAATAACAATGCCAACTCTGTTCATTTCCTTAATTGCCTCTCTTCCAAAATTGGTTACTCCACTATCATTTTTTTCATAACACCCTGTAGCAAGTAACGATTGATTGTTGTATGTCAGTTGCATAAATCTGCATCCTTGTTCATGAACTTTTTCAATCAATTTAATATCATCTTCAACTGGAGAACAGTTTTGAAATCCAAAAAATATTGCTGTCTTTCCATCTTTTTTCGCTTTTTCAATATCTAAGTAGCTTTTTCCTAAAAAAATTAGGTCGGAATTTTCTTTAAAATGATTGTTCCACATGTTTAAAACTTTTTGAAGCTCATCAAAATCTTCATGATAAACTATTGTAACATGCACAGCATCTAATCCAGCTTCCCTATTAATTTTAAAAATTTTTCTAGACCAATTACAATATTGCAAATTATCAATTTTATAATTCATAAAAGTATTTTTATCATCGAGGATCAAAATAAGCCAAATAATTTTAATATAAATGGTTGTAAAGTCTATTTTTATTGAAATTTACATTTAATTTTGAAATAACAGTTTTAGTGTTAAAATAGTAAATCTTTAATATATATGAAAAAATCAAAAAAAGTTTCCATAATAATGGGAAGCCAATCTGACTATAAAACAATGAAACATTGTCAAAATGTTCTTAAAATACTAGGGGTAAGTTTTGAAACAAAAATAATTTCTGCTCACAGAACGCCTCATAGAATGTTTCTTTATGCAAAAAAAGTGGAAAAAAATAATATTGCAGTAATAATTGCTGGTGCTGGTGGTTCTGCTCATTTACCTGGAATGATTGCCTCTTTATGTTCTTTGCCAGTTTTAGGAGTTCCTATAGAAAGTAAAAAACTTAAGGGTCTCGATAGTGTTTTATCTATCGTTCAAATGCCTAAAGGAATTCCAGTAGGAACATTGGCAATTGGAGAAAATGGTGCGATTAATGCTGCTTTATTAGCAACATCAATAGTTGCAAATACTGATAATAAAATAAAGAAAAAACTAAATCAGTGGAGAACTAAACAAACTCTATCTGTTAAAAAAAAACCAAAGTAACTGATGCATGCATAAACCAACTTTAGGTATTATAGGAGGGGGTCAATTAGGGAGTATGCTTGCAACATCTGCAAAAAAATTAGATATTAAGACTGTCATCTTTTGTGACGATATAAATGCACCAGCACAAAATTTTTCTGATGTTTTTATTCATGGAAATTATAATGATAAAAATAAAATTAATGAATTTATTGAAAAAGTGGATGTCATAACTTTTGAATTTGAGAACATACCTTTTGAGACATTAAATGAAATTAATAAAAGCAAACCAGTTCTACCAAAACCCTCCGTTAATAGAATTATTCAGCATCGTCTAGCAGAAAAAGATTTTATAAATAAATTAAATATTAGAACTACTCAATACACTTCTATAGAAAGTAAATCAGAAATAGAAACTGTACAAAATCTATTACCTGGTTTGATTAAAACCGTAACTCTTGGTTATGATGGTAAAGGACAGCACCGAGTAAATTCGATAAAAGATCTTGATCATTTAAATATTGATTTTTCAAAACAATATATTTTAGAGAAATTAGTTAAATTAAAAAAAGAATTTTCTATAATTATTACTAGATTTGGCGATAAAAAATATGAAGTTTATGAACCAATTGAAAATTTTCACGAAGATCAGATATTAAAATACTCAATAATTCCAGCTGACTTAAGTGAAAAAATTTTAAAACAATCTAAATTATGGGCAACCGAACTTTCAGAAGCATTAAAATATATCGGAACATTATGTGTGGAATTTTTTTTAGATAGGAATAATAATCTCTATGTTAACGAAATAGCTCCTCGAGTACATAATTCAGGTCATTTAACAATAAATGCATATAATGTTAGTCAATTTGAAAACCATGTAAGAGCAGTGTGTGGATTAGAACAAATACAAATTAAAAAAATTTGTAATGCAAAAATGAAAAATTTAATAGGTGATCAAATTAATGAATACAGAAAGAAAAAATTTTCTAAAAACGAATTTTTTTTCGATTATTTAAAAAAAGAAGTTAAATTAAAAAGAAAAATGGGTCATCTGACTATATTAAAAAAATAATTATTTTTGTTTTTTAGCTTTTTCTAAAGTTCTTGTTATAAATCTTGGTGTTAAAGTTTTTATTGGGTTAACAGTTGTTTTAAGTTTTTTTGGAGGACCTTTAATTTTAAAACTTACTCCAAAAACTCCTTCTCCTTTTTGGTTTCCAACTAATATATCGCCTAAAATTTTTATCTTTCCAATAATTCTATTTATTGTAGTTGCTGGTACCATTGTCCCTCTAAGGCTAATTAGCTTATCACTTTCTATGTAACCACTCATTAAGATAGATAGTGCGGGTCCTAGTGCATAAATCTCATCAATTGTCATAAGTTTATTCTTGTTGTTAAAATTCATTTCAAACTCATCAAATCTTATTCCTTCACCTGTCATAAGATCGGCAATACCTTGTAATGAAGCCAATGATAATAACTTGGTAAGAGCTGGCATTTCTTTAACTTTAAAATTAAAAATATTTAATGTCGAATTAGACAAATTATTTTCGCTAACTGAATAAAAATCAATTTTTCCTCCTTTAAAACCCTTAATAAAATTATAATGTTTAACAAAAGGTTCGGCATTATCAGAATAAAATGATGTAATTTTTTTTTTATTTTTCAATGTCTTAACATCAAGTTTAAACTTTCCATTTTTCTCAAACTCAGCTTTAAGTGTTAAATTATGAACTTTATTATTTCTAATTTTTAGCTTACCAAGTAAGTTTTTTGCAGCGCTTTCTTCATATAAAAAAACTTTATTTAAATTAATACTTAACAATATTTCATCTTTTGAATTAAAATTATCAAAAAAATTTTTATCACTATCTGAAAGTAGGATATCATTGATAAGATTATAGCTATCAAACGAAGAACCAGATAATCTATAATGATTATTGCTCTGTGCACCCAAAAGTATTTTTTTTATTGTAAATTCATTTTTTTTATTATTATCATTTAAATAATCCACTGTTATTCTCTTTAGGTCTGCTATTTTGAAATTACTATTTAAATTTAAATCATTAATTTTTAAAAAATTTTGATCTTCAGTGTAAGTGATTTCTTTAAGCTTAAATTTATTTTTATGGTAACGGCCATCTATTTTTAAAATTGATTTTTTGTTTATTTTTTTACTGTAATTAATGGATTTAATTTTTATTGGATTATTATTAAAACCAAGAATTGTAATAAAATCATAGCTATTATTTTGTTTATTGATTTTATATACAATTTCATCAAAAGATGTGTCAAAAGAATATTCGCTTTTTCCTTCTATATATAAATTTTTATTTACATATTTTAACTCTATTAAATTATTCTTTAGTGAAACAGTATTATTATAATTGCTAAAATAATTTTTAAGTGAATTAGTTTCTGGATTTAAAATTATATTATTTAAATCTATTTTTGATGAATATTCGAGTGCTTTAATTTTTTTCTTATGCACTGTGAAAGAAAATTTATTTTTTGTTTTAAAAGTTATATCTTGATCATTAATAAAGTTTAAATCTTTTTCGAATATATCTTTAATTAATTTTGAATTTATAGTATTTTTTTTTGTTACAATATTTCCTGTTATTTTTTTTTTACCATCAGAACCTTGAGTTATGATTATTTCATCAGATAAAAATTTTATTTTCTTATAAGAGAAATTTGTTTTTTTTATTGAAATTTCATTTTGTTTATATGTAAAATCAAAATTAACATTGCCAAAATTATATTTTTCACTGTATTTTATTTTTGCATCTTTGATTTGACCTTCAAATTTATAATCGGAAATTTTTCCATTTTCGTCAAATTTTAGTGAACTATTAATGCTGACATAGCCATCTTTTAGAAACATATTATAAATAATAAATGATGGCTGTTCTAATGCTGCAATAGAAATTAAGTCTCTAATTTTATTGTTTTTTGTCTTAAACTCAAATTCTTCAATTATGAAATTATCTTTAAAATATGATCTTATATCTATTTTAGCATCTACATTTTTAAGTTTTATTTTTTTTTTATCTGAAATTAATATTGGATTTTTAGTGCTAATTCTTATTTTTGGACTAGTGAGATCATCTAAACTAAGAAAAACTTTCACTTTTTTTATTTCTAAATTTAAATTTTGATTATAGTTTTTAACGTGATTAACAATTAAATTGTTAAATCTCTTAGTTTCTAAGCCAAATTGAGAAAGTGTTAGTATTAATAATGAAAAAATAAGTAATAGACTTATTATAGAATAAAATAAAAATTTAAAGAATTTAAACATTTAAATTATAAAGATTGCTTTCTAAAAACTCATCCAAATCTCCATCTAAAATTTTATCTGGATTTGAGCTTTCATGGTTAGTTCTGTTGTCTTTTACCATTCTATATGGGTGTAAGACATAAGATCTTATTTGATGTCCCCATCCAATTTCTGATTTAGAATTTTCTAAATTTTCGTTTTCTTTCTTTCTTTTTCTTAATTCAAATTCGTAAAGTCGAGCTTTAAGCATATTCATACATGTTTCTTTATTTTTGTGTTGTGATCTTTCATTCTGACATTGAACAACTATTTTCGATGGAATATGTGTAATTCTAACAGCGCTATCCGTAGTATTAACATGTTGTCCTCCTGCACCGCTGGATCTATAAGTGTCAATTCTTAAATCTTTCTCAATAATTTCTATATCTATATTGTCATCAATAACTGGATATACCCAAACACTAGCAAAACTTGTATGTCTTCTAGCGCCTGAATCAAATGGAGAAATTCTTACTAACCTATGTATGCCGGACTCGGATTTTAAAAAACCAAAAACATACTCTCCCAAAATTTTAATAGTTGATGATTTTATACCTGCTTCTTCTCCTTTGTGTTCGCTAATTATATTAAATTTAAATTCTTTGCTTGATGACCATTTCATATACATTCTTCTAAGCATTTCAGCCCAATCTTGACTTTCAGTTCCACCAGCACCTGCATGAATTTCTATATAACAATCTAAGACATCAGTATCATTTGACAAAAAACATTTTGTCTCATTTTTTTTAGTTTTAATTAATAATTCATTAATATTTTTAAATGTTTCATTAATTACTGAAGTATTATTTTCTTCAGTAGCTAAATTAAATAATTCATAAATTTCATTTGATTGCCTTGTAGAAAAATCATAAGAGTTTATTAAATCTTCATGAAATTTTTTTTCTTTAATTATTTTTTGAGCTCTATTTTTATCTTGCCAAAAGTTGTCTTCTAGCATTTTAGAGTTATTTTTTTCTAATTTTGAATGAATATTATTTTTTTCAAAGATACTCCTTAACTCTGGAGTTAATTTTATCAATTTCTTGTTTTATGATTAGAAAATTATTGTCCATTAGTAGAACTTTAATATATTATTATTGTTTAATCTATCATTAATATTTCCATAAGAAATTACTTTATTATTTACTTTTTCTTTTTTAAAAGCTTCTATAATTGTTTCTTTAGATCCAAACTTGGCTTTTTTTCCTGATTGAGATTCGATCACCATCATTGAAATTTCTGGAGGGACTTTAAATGGACGAGCATCCTTTTTCTTAATAGCTTTTTTTACAAAATCTTTAAAGATCGGCATTGCAGTTTTAGCTCCCGTTTCAAAGCGTCCTAGAGGTTTTGGCTCATCCATTCCAACATAAACACCGATTACTAATTTAGAAGTGTATCCAATAAACCAAGTATCGGTATTTTTGTTTGTGGTTCCAGTTTTTCCTGCTAAGTCCAAATTTAAATTTCTTAAACCTTTTCCTGTACCTCTTTTGATAGCACCCTCAAGAATAGATGTTATTTGATAAGCTGTTTGTGGTGAAATAACTTGTGTAAAATTATCAGAAATTTTTGGCATCTTTTCACTAATATAAGAAATTTGATCACATTTATTACATAATCTAGTTTCTGTATTAAAAAAAGTAATTCCTTCGGAATCTTGAATCCGATCAATTAATATAGGATTAATTTTTTTTCCTCCATTTACAAAAGAACAGTAAGCTGAAGTTAGTTTTAATAATGTAGTTTCTGCTGATCCAAGTGAAATAGATAAAAGTTCTTTTGGACTTTCATAAATTCCCATATCTTTTGAAAATTTTATTATTTTTTTTACACCTATCGCTTGTGCAATTCTAACCGTCATTAAATTTCTTGATTTTTCCAAACCCATTCTAAGTGTAGAAACGCCATAAAATTTTTTTCCATAATTTTCTGGTTTCCACATTTTTAAATCAGATCCCTGCTCTAATACTAATGGCGCATCTAAAACTAAACTATTTGGCGAAAAATTATTTTCTAATGCTAAAGCATATATAAAAGGTTTAAAAGCAGATCCCGGTTGCCTTAGAGCTTGGGATGCTCTATTAAATTCACTTTTTTTAAAACTAAAACCTCCTGATAAAGCATAAACTCTTCCAGTAAAAGGATCCATTGCTACTATACCTCCATTGATTTTTGGAAGTTGTTTCAATTCATAATTATTGTTTTTAATTTTTTTTACGTAAATAATGTCTCCAATTTTAAAGATTTCGCTAAAATCTTTTTTTGTCCAAATTATATTTTCATATTCAATAATGCCTTCATTGTCATCTATTGTTTTAATCAATGTTTCAAATTTATTAATTTCTTTTACCTGTGCAAGTTCCCAACCAATAGACTTTTCCAGCATGAATTTTTCTAAATCATTTTTCCAATTTTTATTATTTTTTTTATTGGTTAACGGACCTCTCCAACCCTTTCTTCTATCATAAACTTCTAAACCTTTTCTTAAAGATGAAGTGGCCAAATTTTGTAATTCAATATCTAAGGGTGTTTTAATATTAAATCCTTGGTTATAAACTTTTTCAAATCCAAATTTATCTACTACATATTTTCTAACATCTTCAACATAATATCTTGTGTCTTCTAGATAAATTTTTTTTCTTTTACTTAATTTAATTTTTTTATTTACATATTTAATATATTCTTCAGAATTTAAATAATTATTATCATGTAAATTTTTCAATACTAAATTTCTTCTAAATGTTGCAAGTTCTTCATTTTTATAAGGATTGTATTTACTTGGTGCTTTGGGAAGCGCTGCAAGTAATGCGGCTTCCTCATAGTCCAAATCACTAATTGGTTTATTAAAATACTCCAAACTTGCTGAAGCTATACCATAAGCTCCTTGACCTAGATAAATTTGGTTTAAGTAAAGTTCTAAAATTCTTTTTTTTGACAAAGCTCTTTCTATTCTGAAAGCTAGAATTGCTTCTTTAATTTTTCTATTAAGACTCACCTCATTACTAAGTAAAAAATTTTTAGCAACTTGTTGAGTTATCGTAGATGCACCTTCTAATCTTTTAGAGTTTATTAAATTTGAAACATTATTTACCGTAGCTCTAATTACCCCTTTCGCATCAACCCCAGGGTGAGAGAAAAAATTTTTATCTTCTGCTGATAAAAAAGCCTTTATTACTTTTTCTGGAATTGCATCATAAGGAACAAATATCCTTTTTTCCTTAGAAAAATCACTAACTAGCTTACCTTCTCCAGAATATAACTTGCTTGAAACTGGAGGTTTATAGCTTTTTAAAAATTTGTAATCGGGTAGTTTGTTCGAAAATGCCCATAAAATAGCTATTACAACTACTGATCCTATTAACAAGCTTGATGATAAGATTATAAATAATTTTTTAACTAAATTGTTCATTTTAGTTTTATTTAACTAATGAATTTGTTAAAGTTAAGGCATCAAAATTTAACAGAATTTATTAAATGAAACTAATAATCAAAAAAATATGGAAAAAAATTTATATATTGATGCATCGCATCCTAATGAAACTAGAGTTGTTCTTAAATCAAATGGAAACATTGAAGATTATGAATATGAAGGTATAAAAAATAATCTCATTAAAAATAACATATATCTAGGAAAAGTAAGTCGCGTCGAACCATCATTGCAAGCTGCCTTTGTTGATTTTGGAAGAGAAAGGCACGGTTTCCTATCTTTTAATGATATACAGTCTGATTATTACCAAATACCACAAAGTGATTTAGAAAAAATAAAACAAGAAGAGGAGTTAGCAAGAGAAAAGCTTTTAAAAGAAAGCGAACAATTGGAGGAAAAAAATTTAAATGAAGGAAATTTAAATGATGACGATCCAGCAGAAAGTAAAAACGAAAATTTTGAAAATGGTGAAAATATAAATCTAGAAAAAAAATATCCAAAAAAAAGATATAAAATACAAGAAGTTATAAAACCTAATCAGGTAATTCTTGTGCAAGTTTTAAAAGATGAAAGAGGGTTAAAAGGTGCAGCCTTAAGTACTTTTATATCTATAGCAGGAAAATATATTGTTTTAATGCCTAATACACCCAAAGGGGGCGGAATATCTAGAAAAATTTTTAATCCATCGGAAAGAAAAAAAATTAGAACTATTTTAAATCAAATCGAAATTCCTAAAGAAATGGGAATAATAGTAAGAACGGCAGGATCACACAAAACTAAAAATGATATAGATTATGACCTTCAAAACTTATTGAAAATTTGGAATTCAATTAAAGAAACTGCAATGAATTCCATGGCACCATCCTTAGTCCATCATGAAAGTGAAATTATTAAAAGAACTTTAAGAGATATGTGTGATGAAGATACAAAAAATATAATTGTCGAAGGTAACGAAGGATATCAAAAAGCAAAAAATTTTATGAAATTGCTAATGCCAAAATATGTAAAAAGAGTAAAAAAATATAGAGATAAAATTCCATTATTTGTAAAAGAAGATATTGAGCTTAAACTAAACGAAATTTTTGAAACTCAAGTAAAACTTGCTTCTGGCGGATATTTAGTAATTAATCCAACTGAAGCTCTTGTTTCAATAGATGTAAACTCAGGAAAATCTATTAAACAAAAAAATATTGAAAGTACTGCTGTAAATACTAATCTTGAAGCTGCTGATGAAATATCTAGACAAATAAAAATTAGAGATCTATCAGGGCTTATAATTATTGATTTCATAGACATGCATAATTTTGGAAATAGAAGATTAATTGAAAGAAAATTAAAAGAAAAATGCAGATCTGATAGAGCAAGAATTCAAATAGGAAGAATAAGTACTTTTGGCCTGCTTGAAATGTCTAGACAAAGATTAAGGGAGAGCGCAGTTAAATGGAATATAGCTTTAACAAATGAGTCTTTTGCTCTTAAACTTTTAAAAACTGTTGAATTAAAATCAATTAGCAATAAATCAAAGATAGTTAAAATTAGAACCTGCGATAAAATTTGTAGCTTTATAAATGATAACTTTTTGGAAGATATTAAATACTTCGAAAAAAAAAATAAAATAAAAATTGAAATTGCTAATGATAATACTTTAATTATCCCAGATCATGTAATTGAATTTCAAAATAAGTCAAAAAAAATTATCGAGAAAATAGAAACTATTACAACGTTAAAAAAATTAGAAATTGTGAATGAAAAAATTAAAAGCCAGAAGCTTCCTAATAAAAAATTTAAAAAGAAAAAATTTTATAAAAAAAAATACTTTAAGAAAAATAATTAAATCAAACCATCTTTGGGAGAAGATGGACTGCCATAAGTAGCTAAGTTAATTCTACCAGAAAGATATGATTGTCTTCCAGATAATACCGCATATTTCATGGCTTGAGCCATCTTATAAGGATCTTTAGCTTTGGCTATTGCAGTATTCACTAAAACTCCATCGCATCCTAACTCCATAGCTATTGAAGCGTCTGAAGCTTGACCGATACCAGCGTCAATAATTAATGGTAATTTTGTTTGTCTCCTTATTATTTGTATATTTATTTTATTTTGAATTCCAAGACCTGATCCAATTGGAGCGGCTAGAGGCATTATAGCTGAAGCGCCTGCATTTTCTAATCGTTTTGCCATTAAAGGATCGTCAGTGCAGTAAACCATAACTTTAAATCCTTCTTTTGCTAACACTTCTGTTGAGTTTAATGTTTCAATTATATCTGGATATAAAGTTTTTTTATCTCCTAAAACTTCTAATTTAACTAATTTCCAACCTCCAATTTCTCTAGCTAATCTTAAAGTTCTTAAAGCTTCATCTGAATTAAAACATCCTGCTGTATTTGGTAAATAAGTTATTTTTTTTGGATCTATGTAGTCCATTAGTAATGGTTTTTTTTTATCAACTATATTCACTCTTCTTACTGCCACTGTAACAATATCTGCTCCAGATACTGCTACTGCCTTTGCGCATTGAGACATGCTTTTATACTTCCCTGTTCCTACAATTAAACGAGATTTAAATTTTTTGTTTGCTATTACAAATTTATCATTTTTTTTCATCAACCTCCTCCAATAAAATGGACTATTTCAATTTTATCATTTTTCTTTATTATAATTTTATTTATTGATTTTTTATTCACTATCTTTTGATTTAATTCAATTGCAACCTTATTTATTGGAAGTTTCATTTTTTTAATAAGATTAAGTAAAGTAATTTTATCTAATATTTTAATGTATTTACCATTTAATTTAATTTTTATTTTATTTATTTTTTTCATAATATATAAAGAGTTAATGAAAAATAATATTATTGTTATTAATGGACCAAATCTTAATCTATTAGGAGAGAGAGAACAATCACAATATGGTACTATTAAATATGAAGATTTAAAAAATGAGTGCCTAAAATATTCTAAAGAATTAGGAATTAATGTTGATTTTAAACAATCAAATATTGAAGGTGAAATAGTTACTGAAATACAAAATGCAAGAAAAAATTACCAAGGGTTGATAATAAATGCCGCAGGATTTACCCATACTTCTGTTGCTATACGCGATGCAATAACTATTTTTAAAAAACCTTCTATAGAACTACATATATCGAACATATATAAAAGAGAGGAATTTAGGCATAAATCTATGATTAGCGATGTTGTTACTGGAATAATTTGTGGACTTGGATCAAATGGTTATATTTTGGCCATAAATGCAATGCAAAATTTGCTAAAAAATGGAAATTGACAAAAAAATAATTCAAAAGTTAATTGAGACACTAGAAGATTTAAAAAAATCTACTAAAGGAATGGATTTAAATCTTGCTGAAGTTAAGAAAGAAAAAGAAATTGAAATTCCAAAAAATGTTGTAAAAAGTCCAATAGTAGGAACTGCCTATTTGTCACCTGAGCCTGGAGCTAAACCTTTTGTATCTTCTGGAAAAAAAATTAAAAAAGGTGATACTGTTATGATTGTGGAAGCTATGAAAACAATGAACCATGTTCCTTCTACTATGGATGGTATAGTAAAAAAAATTAGTGTTGAAGATGGTCAGCCTGTTGAATATGACCAAATCCTTATTGTTCTAGAATAATGTTTAAAAAAATATTGATAGCAAACAGAGGTGAAATTGCTGTTAGAATAATTAGAGCATGTAAAGAATGGGGCATTGAAACTGTAGCTGTTCATTCTAATGTAGACAAAGACAGCATGCACGTAAGGCTAGCAGACGAAAGTGTTTGCATTGGGTCTCACCAACCATCAAGTAGTTATTTAAATATACCTTCTATATTGTCTGCAATTGAATTAACTAATGCTGAAGCTGTTCATCCTGGTTATGGTTTTTTATCTGAAAATGCGAATTTTGCAAAAATTCTTGAAGAAAATAATATAAAATTTATTGGACCATCTTCAAAATTAATTAAAATGATGGGAGATAAAATTGAGGCAAAAAAAATTGCAAAAAATTATGGTTTGCCAGTTATAGAAGGTTCAGAAGGTGGAGTTTCAGATTTAAAAGAAGGAAAAGAAATATCAAAAAAAATAGGTTTCCCAATTCTTATAAAAGCTGCTGGTGGTGGTGGAGGAAAAGGAATGAAGATAGTTCATGATGAAAAAAAATTTGATTTATCTTTTTCTTCTGCAAAAACTGAAGCGATGAAATACTTTGGTAACGACGAAGTATATATAGAAAAATTTTTTCAAAATCCAAGACATATAGAAGTACAAGTATTATCTGGAAAAAATAGAACTATTCATTTGCATGAAAGAGATTGCTCTGTTCAAAGAAGACATCAAAAACTTATTGAAGAAACACCAAGTCCAGTTTTGACAGACAAAATAAGAAAAGACCTATTTGAAAAAACAGTTAATATGGTAAGCAAAATTGGTTATGAAGGAGCTGGAACTGTAGAGTTTATTTATGAAGATGGAAAATTCTTTTTTTTAGAGATGAATACAAGAGTACAAGTTGAACATCCTGTAACTGAAGTTGTAACAGGAATAGATATTATAAAAGAGCAGATATTTATAGCTCATTCAGGAAATACAGCTTTAACTCAAGAAGATATAAAACCAAGAGGTCATGCTATAGAGTGTAGAATTAATGCTGAAGATCCTAGCAAGAATTTTCAGCCTTCTCCTGGAACAATAAGCTTTTGCCACCAACCTTCTGGCTTTAGAACAAGAGTTGATGGTTCAATTTATCAAGGATATAAAGTTACACCGTATTACGACAGCATGGTCTGTAAACTAATTTGCCATGGCAGAAATAGAACTGAAGCAATTCAAAGAATGGCTAGATCATTAGATGAATTTGTAATTGAAGGAATAACTACAACGATAGAATTGCACAAAAAACTTTTATCGCATAAAAAATTTGTAGAATCTGATTTTAATGTTAGTTGGTTAGATAATGAAAAGATTATTTAATATCTAAAAGCATTTTGTTAGCCAAATATCATAAATGGGGTGATCAAATGGTTTAATTGAAGGGCTAGAAGAAAAAGTCCAACCATTAAAAACAAATACCTCATCATTACTTTTGTTGCTTAAATCCTTTACCTGTAAATAAGCTGTTATTTCTGGATTATCATCAAATTCTGAATTTTTACATTTTAATGCTTTAATAATTAAGTCTTTAAATTTTTTTTCTTTTCCTATCTCCAGCTCTAATTTACTGTTTTTTGAACTTACTTTATCTAATATTTTTATTTCTACAAATTTTTCACTTTCAATAATTTTTGATTTTACATGAGTATAAAAGTTAAATAAAACAAAACAAATAAACAAAATAGTTAAATAAAATTTATTTTTTCCAAGTTTTATATTTTTTTTTGAATTCATTAGTGTTTTTATTTGGATGATAAGAATTGCTGGTTCCAGTCATGTTCGATAAATGATCTTTCTGCCAGTCGTATTTTTTTAATTCATGTAAATTTTCTATCTTATTTTTTGTATGATGCATCCAAGAATACCACTCATATGAAATTTTAGTGGCATCAATTTCGTCTCTGTAAATTACCCATCTTTTACCATTTTTGTTTTCATAATATTTATTTCCATAAGAGTCTACTCCAACCAACTTTCCATATAAAATAGTTTGGATTCTTGTTCCAAGCGTTTGCTGATTCCACCAGATGAATATTTGTTTTACAAATGTCAACATTTTTTTTCTTTTTTTTTTACAATTTAAAATTGTAAAAATTAAATTAGACTAAAATTTCTAAATGTATATAAATTAATTATTAGAAGACTCAAAAATTTTATTAAAGGATCCATAATGGCAAAATATCTAGTAGAAACTTACTATACATGCAGTTTTAAGGTAACTCATTATCTTGAAAACATTGATGAAAAAGAACTGACAAATCTAGAAAAGAGAGATGACGGAAAATTTGAAATACTGGATGTTAAACTGGATAATAGAAAAACTAAAAATTTAAATAAAACCGTAAATCAAATAAGTAACGATTCAGAAAAAAATAGTAATTTAAAAAATGAATCGCTAAATCCAAAAATTATAACTAACGATAATAATCAAAAATTTATTAAAAAACTTAATGAAAGTGTTGGAAAGAGGTTAAGTATGCCTGATAGAAGAAAAGGATATATTCAAAAAGCCTCTATTGGAAACCACAAAGTTTATTTACACACTGGAGAGTATGAAGATGGAAAGATAGGAGAAATATTTATTGATACAAGTAAAGAAGGAGAGTTGGTAAAAGCATTAATGAACAATTTTGCTATAGCGATATCTTTAGGTCTGCAATATGGGGTCCCATTGGACGAGTACGTAAATGCTTATGTTGATACTAAATTTGAACCATCTGGAAAAGTAAATGGTAATGATCGTATATTAAGTGCATCCTCTATTTTAGATTATATATTTAGAGAATTAGCCATATCTTATTTAAATAGAGAAGATCTAGCCCATACACCTTCTATAGGAAGCAAAAATCTAAACAAAGAAGAAGAGGATTTTGATGATCAAAATAAATTTTTAAAAATAGTAAAGGATATTACTAGTAAAGGATTTGTAAGAAATGATTATAAAAAAAATCTAGTTGATTTATCAGATATAAAAATTAACCTTAAAGGAAAAAAATAATTCTACTTTTTTTTGTTTAAAGCCAAATTTAACTCTTTCAATTGATTGGGGCTTACTTCTGAAGGCGCATTCATCATTAAATCTTCAGCATTCTGATTCATAGGAAACATAGTTACTTCTCTAATATTTTTTTCATTAGCAAGCAGCATAACAATTCTATCTATACCTGGAGCTATACCTCCGTGTGGTGGTGCTCCATAACTTAATGCATTTATCATGCCAGAAAACTTTTGATCGACTTCATTTTTTTCATATCCTGCAATTGAAAATAATTTATACATAAGTTCTGGTATATGGTTTCTAATTGCACCAGAAGATAGCTCTACTCCATTACATACAATATCATATTGATAAGCTTTTATATTTAATGGATTATTATAATCAATTTTATTTATATCGCCTTGTGGCATTGAAAATGGATTATGGCTAAATTTTATTTTTTTTGTTGATTTATCTTCTTCAAACATTGGGTAATCAACTATCCAACAAAAGGCAAACTCATCTTCATTTATAATTCCTAGTTCTTTTCCAATCTTGTCTCTTGCTAAAGAAATTATATTTTCTAAATCATTGATTTTTCCACATGAAAAAAAAATACTATCACCAATCTCTGCTTTGGTAATTTTCATAATCTCTTTAAGAGATTCCTCAGAAAATAATTTTCCTACTGGTCCCTTTGCTGAAATGTTATTATTTTTTTCAAAAGTAAAATAAGCAAGGCCAGAAGCTCCTTGCTCTTTAGCCCATTTATCAATTCCATCAAAAAAACTTCTTGGTTTATCCTTTGTGTTTTTTGTGAGTATTGCTCTTACTAAAGATCCTGAATTTACAAGTTTTTTGAAAATTTCGAATTTTACATCATCTCTTTTAAAAACATTTGTAAGATCTGAAATTATTAAGGGATTTCTCAAATCTGGCTTATCAGTACCATAATACAACATTGCATCTTCATACTTAATCTGAGGAAATTTTTCGTATTTTAATTTTTTGTTTGAAAATTTTTTAAAAATATTAACAAACAATTTTTCCACTACTTCAAAAACATCTTCTTGTTCAATAAAAGACATTTCTAAATCTAATTGATAAAATTCGCCTGGGCTTCTGTCTGCTCGAGCATCCTCATCTCTAAAACAAGGTGCAATCTGAAAATATTTATCAAAACCAGCAACCATAATTAATTGTTTAAATTGTTGAGGGGCTTGAGGTAATGCATAAAATTTTCCTGGATTTAATCTACTTGGAACTAAAAAATCTCTTGCACCTTCAGGACTTGAAGATGTAAGTATAGGCGTTTGAAATTCTAAAAATCCATACTTTGTCATTTCTGTTCTAATAAACTCTATTACTTTTGATCTTAAAATAATATTTTCATGAATTTTTTTTCTTCTTAAATCTAAAAATCTATATTTCAATCTTAGTTCTTCTGAATATTCTTGGTCAGTAAAAATTGGCATAGGTAATTCTTTACACTCTCCAAGAATTTCAAAAGATTCAATCTTAACTTCAATTTGACCTGTTTTTAATTCTGAATTAATTGTATCTTTTGATCGCTCTACAACCTTCCCTTCAATTTTAATAACTGTTTCTAATTGAAGTTTTTCTAATTTACTAAAAAAATTTTTATTTTTATCTACAACACATTGCGTTAAACCATAATTATCTCTTAAGTCTATAAATAACAAATTCCCATGGTCACGTTTTTTATTTACCCATCCAGATAGGATAATCTTTTCATTGTTATTTTTTAAATTTAATTCGTTACAATTATGTGTTCTATATTTGTGCAATTTAAACCTTTAATGCTTCTTTTATAATTTTAAAATCAATAGATTTTTTTTTTTTTAAACTGATTTCATCAAGTTTATATACAAATTCATATATTTTTCCATATGATCTATCAATATGTTTAATAATAAAATCAATAAGTTTTTTTTCGACTTTAATTTGTCTATCAGAAAAATTTTTTAATAGAATAGCAAACATCAATTCATCATCTGGTTTGTCAATTTTGGCAAAAATACAATTTTTTGCTCTTGATATAAAATCTGTAAGTTTAAATTTAAATTCATTAATTGGAATTAATGAATTAATCAAAATATATTTATTATCCTGATCAGCAACATTAAACAATGTATACATTAATTTTTCATCTATATTTTCATCAAAATCGTCTAAAATTAAATTTTCAAAAATTTTAAACTCTCTCAATACTTCATTATTAAAATCTTTTGCTTTAATTTTATAAGCTTTATATTTTTTTTGAAAAATATTTGATAAGTGGGTTTTTCCACTATATTTTTCTCCATGAACATTTAAAATGTTTTTTTCCCATTTTGGCCATTTTTCTATCAAACTGTAAGCAAAAAAATTACTTTTGTTTACATAAAAATCATCATTTTTATAATTCTGTTTTAGATCAAATTTTAATAACAACTGATTTAAATCATTCATTTTATTGTCCAAATTTGGTTATCCCTTTCAATGTTTAAACCTTTTGATTTTACATCATTAAAAAACTTATCAGGAGATCCGTTATAAATTATTTTATATGAAATATTTTTATTATTAAAAGATAAAACAATAAAATTTGAGACTAAATCTAAGCTTCTTAATGTATTTTCAAATATTTTAACCTGATTATAATTTTTCGAAGAAAGCGATACAGTCAATGGTAACTGAATTGAAGTGTTTATCAAATTTATTTTTTTCCATTCATCTTCATATAAATTTTTTAGACTAAAAATTAACTCGTCTACAGAATTTAAATTATTCAAATCAATCTTTTTTTTATTAATATTAAAAATTTTATAATTTTGATTCAAATATAGTTTCGACAAAATATTTATATTATCTTTATTTTTATAAATAATTAATATTATATAATTTTCTAGATCATACTTTTTTACAATCTTTTCAAAATCGTAGTCTTCTAGTAATTCGATATTTTTTTCAAAAAATTGTAAATCTTCAATTTCATTACTTGGAAGAACGTAGTTAAGTAAATGATAATTTTTAGTATTTTTTTTCCAATTACTGTAAACTAAATTTTTTTCAAAATATACTATTTCATTTTTACGATTATCAATTATTATTGGTAAAAGCATTAAATCTATTTTTTTTGGAATTGATGGAAATATATTTTTTGATTCAAAATATTTATAAGTATTTTTTTTATTAAAATTTACATTAAATTTTGCGTAATACTTACTTTCTAAAAATTTTTCATCACTTACATTGAAAGAATCAATCAAACTTTTAATTGTCGATAAATTTGTTTTTCTTATTTTTTTTTTATCTTTAGATACAATAATTGTTGAAATTAATTGTAAAAAAGCTGCTTCAAAAGCTTTATCAAATACTTTTTTTTTATTAAAATCTAAATTAAAATCTTCAGAAATTTCTATTTCGTTTATTTTAAATGAACTAGCATTTGATTTAGATATCAATGACGTGTTAAGAAATATAAAAGTTATAATTAATGATACAAAAAAAATAAAAATGGTTTTAGATATATATTTAAAAATCATAATTAATTTAAATAATAATGAAAAAAGGTAAATTTACATATGAAAAAAGTGGCGTTAATATTGCGGCTGCAGACAAATTTGTAAGATATATATCCAATATTTCGAAAAATAATAAAGAAAATAGTAAATTTAAAAATATTGGAGGTTTTGGATCAATTTCAAATATTCCAAACAATATAAAAAAACCTAAAATAGTTGCTAGCACCGATGGAGTTGGCACTAAAATTGAGATAGCAAATATTCTTAACAAATACGATACAATTGGCATTGATTTAGTAGCAATGTGTGTGAACGATTTAATTGTTCAAGGAGCAAAACCACTTTTATTTTTAGATTATATATCCATAAACAAAATTGATTTAAAAAAATTAAAAAAAATTATTAAAGGAATTATAAAAGGATGTAAAATTGCAGGATGTGAGCTGGTTGGAGGAGAGACAGCAGAAATGCCAGACACATACGAAAAAGGGAAATTTGATATTGCAGGATTTTCTGTAGGTATAGTAGATCAAAAAAAAATTTTAACAAATAAAATAAAAGAAAATAATTTAATTTTAGCAGTTCCATCAAATGGTATTCATTCTAATGGTTATTCTTTGGTAAGATATATTTTAAAGAAAAAAAAAATTAATATTAAAAAAAATAACTTCTTAAAAAAAGAATTAATTAGACCAACAAAAATTTATGTAAACGAGGTTTTAAAATTAATAAAACATAATTTAATTAATGGTTGTGCTAATATTACTGGTGGAGGTATATCGGACAATATTAAAAGAATAATGCCTGATGGATTAACGGCAAATATTAATCTAGGAAAAATTAAAACGACTAGAATATTTGATTGGATTAAAAAAAATAAAATATCTGATAAAGAAATGTTAAAAACATTTAATTGTGGAATGGGTTTCTGTATTATAATAAAAAAACAAAATCTGAAAAAAATAAATAAATTTTTTGATAAAAATTTTAAACCATATATTGTAGGAAAAATAATTAAAGGAGATAAAAAGATTAAATTAGATGAAAAAATTAATTGGTCTCGATAAAAATAAAACTGCAGTTTTTATCTCTGGAAATGGTTCAAATTTAAGAAATTTAATAAAATTTTCAAAAAATAAAAATTCTCCAATTATTATAGATTTAGTAATTTCTAATAATAAAAATGCAAAAGGATTACTTTATACTTATCGAAAAAAAATAGAAAATAAAGTAATAAACTTTAGAAATCAAAAGTTATCTGAAAAAAAAATTTTAAAAATATTAAGCAAAAAAAAAATTAAATTGATTTGTTTGGCTGGATTTATGAAAATTTTATCAAAGAAATTTATTCAAAAGTTTGGTGGAATAATATTAAATATCCATCCATCTTTGCTACCAAAGTATAAAGGTTTAAATACTCATAAACGTGCTTTATTAAATAACGAAAAATATTCAGGTTGCACTGTGCACTATGTTACTTCTAAATTAGACTCTGGAAAAATAATAATACAAAAAAAAGTTAAAATATCTAAATATGAAAATGAAATAACTTTAAAAAAAAAAATTCTTAAACTTGAACATGCAATCTATCCTGAAGCTATAAAAAAAATTATTGCTGATCTTTGAAAAAAAAGCTGATTTCTATTTTTGCATTTTCTAAACTATCAGATCCATGGACAGAATTTTTATCAATTGAAATTCCATATTCCTTTCTAATTGTACCTTCATCAGCTTTTTTAGGATCAGTTGCTCCCATTAATTTTCTATTTTCCTTAACGGCATCATTTTTTTCAAGAATCATTACGATAATAGGCCCAGAAGACAAATAATCACATAAATCAGAGTAAAAAGGTTTAGTTTCATGTACTTTATAGAACAGTTCTGCCTCACTTTTAGTTAATTGAATTTTTTTTTCTTTAGCTATTTTAAACCCATTACTTATAAATTCTTCTTTAATTTTATTTTCTAAGGCTCTTTCAATAGCATCTGGCTTAATAATTGACAAAGTTTTTTCTAAATCACTCATAATTATCCTCCACAAACTGATTTAATAATCTTACTCCATAACCAGTTGCACCACCAGAATTTAACGCACCAGCATATTTTGAGAAAGCCATTCCAGCTATATCAAGATGAGCCCAAGGCGTTTTATTAATGATAAATCTTTGTAAAAATTGTGCAGCAGTTGTAGAACCTGCTCCACCAACATAGTTTATATTTTGCATGTCAGCATTTTTTGAATTCATTAGTTTGTCATAATTTTTATGTAGAGGTAGCCTCCATACTTTTTCATCAACTTTTTCTCCAGCATCAAAAATTTGTTTTGAAAGTTTGTCATTGTTTGAAAACAAGCCTGCATATTCTGATCCTAAACAAACAATTATTGCGCCTGTTAGTGTAGCTAAGTCTACCATTAGCTGAGGTTTATATTTTTTTTCAGTAAAAGTTAAAGCATCAGCTAAAACTAATCTTCCTTCTGCATCAGTATTTAAAACTTCTATTGTCTTACCGCTGTATGATTTTACTATATCACCAGGTCTTTGTGCATTTCCACCAGGCATATTCTCAACTAAACCAACAACACCAACAGCATTTATTTTTGCTTTTCTTATAGCAAAGTTTTTCATTAATCCTACTACGACTGCTGAACCTGCCATATCATAAGTCATATCTTCCATAAATCTCGCAGGTTTTAAAGATATGCCTCCAGTGTCAAAACAAACTCCTTTACCAACAAAACCTAAAGGTTTTGATTTAGATTTAGATCCCTTCCACTCTATAGTTACAAGATAAGATCCTCTTATGCTACCTTGACCAACTCCTAATAAAGCATTCATACCTAATTTTTTCATTTTTTTCTCATTATAAACATTAACTTTGAGTCCATATTTTTTTAATTTGAGAAGTCTTTTAGCATACTCATCTGGGTGCAAAATATTTCCAGGCTCAGAAACTAAATCTCTTGTGTAAAAAGTTCCCTCTTCTAACGCCTTAAATTTTAATTTATTTTTTAAAAATAAACTAGTTTGTTTTCCAATTAAACTTATAGTTATTATATTTTTTGTTTTCTTTGATTTATATATATTAAACTCGTAAGACTTTAATTTAAGCCCATGCATAAATCTACCTATGAAATCTTTTCCTGGTTTAGTTTTTAAAGTAGAGGTAACTATTGAAACATCTTTAAATGAGTTTTTTTTTATGAAATTATAAAATTCTGCACCTAAATTTTCTACATCGAAGCCTTTAAGATCTTTTTTTATAGATATTAAAACAAGAGTGGTTTTTTCATTAATATTTAATGAAATAATATTTTCTTTAATATTTTTTTTATTTTTTAAAATTTTTTCCACATACAAAATTTGACTATTAGATAAAAAAACTTTTGTATTTTTTATTTCAAATTTATCTTCAGTAAACAAAGCAATTACACCTGAATTGCTTGATTTAGCCTTATTTTTATACAGAACTTGAACAGTCATTGATTTTAAAATATATACTTGTAGTTGAACGTATATAATTACTATTAACCAGAATTTCAATGAAAAAATTGATATTTAAAAAATTTGCAAAAGATGTATTTCAATTTTTTTTGCTAGTATCTATTAGCTTTTCCTTGATTGTTTGGGTCATCCAGGCAGTCAATTTTTTAGATATAGTCACTGAGGACGGTCATGGATTTAGAGTTTATTTCCTATACACTTTACTTAGTCTTCCAAAAATATTCAGTAAAATTCTTCCATTCATTTATTTTATTAGCTTGTTCTACATAATTTTAAAATATGAGAATGATAATGAGTTAATTATTTTTTGGACTATAGGAATAAAAAAAATTGAATTTATTAATGTATTATTAAAATTTTCAATTTTTTATCTAATTTTACAACTATTTTTTACTACTTTTTTAGTTCCTTTTACATTGGATAAAGCAAGGTCATATATAAGAACGTCAAATGTAGATCTTTTTTCTTCATTAATTCAAGAAAAAAAATTTATAGATGGAGTAAAAAATTTAACAATTTTTGTTGAAGAAAAAAATCGGAATGGAGATTTAAAAAATATTTTTTTAAAAGAAAAGATTAATGTTAATGAGTACCAAACAATAATTGCAAAAGCTGGAAAAATAAAGAAATATGATTCAAAAAGTTCGTTATTATTATATGATGGAAAAATAATTAACAACAATAATGAAAGTATAAATTCTTTTGAATTTTCAAAAACAGAATTTAATCTTTCAAAATTTTCAACAAAAACAACTACACATCCAAAAATTCAAGAGATTGGTTCTTTTGATGTTTTGGTATGTATAATAAGATTAAAAAATCTAAATAATTATTTTTTTTCTAATTTTTTTAAATCAGATAAAAAAATTAATAATTGTATTAATGAAAATTTAAAAGATACATTTCAAGAAATTTTTAAAAGATTTATTTCTCCTTTTTATTTACTTGCCTTATCTCTAATTGCTTGCTTAATTATAATTAAGTCTAAAGATGATTATGAATATTTTAAATATAAATTTAGTTTATTTGTAATTGGTGTAGTAACAATAATTATTTCAGAAATATCGATAAAATACTCCTCTTCTGAATTATCTCAAAATATACATATTTTTTCTTTACCAATTTTGATTTTAATTACTATTTATTTATATTTAAAAATAAAACTTAGAAAACCCAAATTAATGACTGAATGATTGTAAATACTTATAAAAAATATATTTTATCTCTATTCTTAAAAACTTTAGCAGAAGTACTTGTTATATTTTTTTCATTAATAATTATAGTTAATCTTTTTGAGGAGATTAATTTTTTAAAAAATCACAATGTTGGAAGTTATTATCCTTTATTTTTATCACTACTAAACACTCCATCAATTATTTTTGACATATTGCCATTTATTTTTTTGATTTCGACTTTGTTGTTTTTTATAAAATTAATTAATAAAAATGAACTATCTATTTTTAAATATACTGGAATAACAAATAGTCAAATTCTGAAAATAATAGTTTTTTTTTCATTTATATTAGGAATATTTTTAATATTCGGTTTTTATACTTTTTCATCTAAATTAAAAAGCCAATATTTATTAAAAAAAAATCAATTTACATCTGATGATAAGTATTTAGCTGTTATAACTGAGAATGGTCTTTGGATTCGAGATGAAGTAAATAACACTATAAACATTGTTAATGCTGATAAAATAAATAAGGATTTATTAATAAATGTATCAATAACCCAATTTGACAAAAATTTTAATTTACAACAAGTTATCGAAAGTAAAGAGGTAAATATTAAATCAAAAAAATGGGCTATTAATAGCGCATCAATAACCAAAAAAAATTCAACAAAGCAAGTTTACTCACTTAATTTTGATAGCAATTTTGATATTGAAATAATAAATAATTTATTTTCTAACCTATCGTCAATGTCTTTGATGCAATTAAATAAGTTAAAGAAAGATTACAATAAGTTGGGATATTCCACCGTAGGTATAAAAGTTTATGAAAATAAAATCTTATCAGTGCCTATTTATCTTGCAATAATGACCCTTTTATCAGGAATAATTATGTTTAATTCAAAATACAAAAAAAGCAAAATTTTTAACATTATTTTAGGAATCTCTCTATCGGTAATTATATATTATGTAAATTATTTTTCAGCACTATTGGGAGAAACTGGAAAAATACCTATAATTTTGTCAGTATGGTTGCCATTAATTATTTTAATTATAATTAGCTTAATTGGATTAGTAAGATTAAATGAAAAATAAAAAAATTTTTCTATTATTGATTATTGTTTATTCCTTATTTATTGGAAGTAAAATTTTTGCAGATGAAATATTTTTTGAAACTCCCGAAATAGAAACTTTTGAAAATGGAAATATAATTAAAGCAAATAAGGGTGGAAAAGCAGTGATCGATAAATCTACAGAAATAATTGCTGATAGTTTTGAATATAATAAAAATACTAAAATACTTACTGCCAATGGTAATGCAAGCGGATTCGATCTTTTAAATAATGTTATAATTAAAGCAGACAAATTGCTATATGATAAATTTAATTTTATTTTTACCGCTAAAGGAAAGTCTGAAGCTGTAAATAATCAAAATAAAATTTCTATTAAAGCGGACGAACTTGAATATAATAAAAAAAAAACAAAGTATATTGCAAAAAATAATGTAAAAGTTGACGATAAGGATAATAATATTTTTACAGAAGCTGAAAAAATAACTTATTTACCTAAAGAAGAAAAAATTTTTACTGAAGGAATTACAAAAATAATTATTGAAAATGCATATACTATAAATTCTAAAAATGTTCTTTGGTTAAGAAATAAAAAACAATTTTCTTCAGATAATTTTACTACTTTCGAAGATACAGAAAAAAATTTTTACACTTCTGAAAACTTTAGATATCAAAGTGAAAAAAAGCTACTTAGAGGAAAAAATGTTACTATGAAATCAAATAATGAAGATGAATACTTTTTTTCTGACGTTCTGATTGATATTGAAACAAACGAAATTCATGGTAAAGATCTAGAGGTAAATTTTAAGAAAGATTCATTTGGCAATATAGATAATGAGCCAAGATTAAAAGGTAATAAAGCCTCTTCAAATAAAAATATTACAACTGTTTCCAAAGGAGTCTTTACTACTTGTAAAAAAAGAGAAAATGAAAAGTGTCCTCCTTGGGTTGTCGAAGCTAAAGAGGCTAAGCATGATAAAAATAAAAAAACTATTTATTATAAAAATGCATGGTTAAAAATTTATGATGTACCAGTACTTTACTATCCATATTTCTTTCATCCAGACCCCTCTGTAAAACGCCAATCAGGTTTTTTAACACCTCAGATAGGCGACTCTCAGACACTTGGGTCCTCTGCCTATATACCTTATTTTTATGTAATATCTGATAAACAAGATTTAACTTTGAAACCTAGAATTTTTACAGATAATAAATTTTCAATGCAAACTGAATATAGAAAGGTAAGTAAAAAAGCTAATCATATTTTTGATGTTAGTTTAACTCAAGGTCATGACTCATCAAAAAGCGATAAAAATGATTCTAGAAGTCACTTTTTTTCAAATTCAATTATTGATTTAGAATTTTCAACTTTCGATATAAGTAACCTTGAAATTCAACTACAAAAAGCCTCGAATGATACGTATTTAAAATTATTTAATTTAGAATCTCCTCTTTTTGGAAATGAGAGAAATTCTTCTGAAGTTTCTATTTTAAATTCTTTTATTAATTTAACAGCAAGCAAAGAAGATTTAGATTTTAATGCTTCGCTAGAGGTTTATGAAAAATTAGATGCAGCAAATAGTGATAGATATGAATTTATTCTTCCTAATTATAATTTAAACAAAAAAATAAATAAATTTAATTCATTAGATGGCAATTTAACTTTTAGTTCTACTGGATCACAACATATATACGACACCGATATATTAGAAACTCAAATAATTAATGATTTATTATTTAAATCAAATGATAAATATCTATCGAATGGTATTAAAAATAATTATAATTTATTGTTAAAAAATGTGAATTCTGATGGCAATAATTCATCTAAAATTTCTAACAAGTTAAAAAGTGAAGTACTTTCGTCTTTTATTTTTGAAACTTCATATCCATTGCTTAGCGAGGGCATAAAATTTGATAACTATTTAACTCCAAAAATGTCTTTACGGTATAGCCCCAATAAAATGAAAAATTTAAAAAAAGAAGATAGAAGAATTGATATAAATAATATTTTTTCAATAGATAGAATTGGTTTTTCAAATACAGTTGAAACCGGCCAATCAATTACTATTGGAGGAGAATATAAAAAAACTAGAAAAACTGAAGATCTTCCAGAAGATGTTTTAGAAATTGGTCTTGCAACTGTATTCCGTGATGAAATTAATGAAAGAATGCCAGAGTCTAGTTCTTTGGGAAATAAATCTTCAAATGTTGTCGGATATTTGGGAGTTACGCCTAACAATTTCTTTAACTCTAGCTATAATTTTGCTTTAGATAATAATTTAGATAAATTTAAGTATCACGACATTACTGCTCAATTTACAGTAAATAATTTTGTAACATCATTTAAATACATCGAAGAGAAAGACAATGTTGGAGATGAAAATTATATTCAGAATACTACTGCTTATAATTTTGATGAAAATAACTCTATTTCATTTTCTACTAGAAAAAATAAAAAAATTGACTTAACAGAATTTTATGATTTAGTTTACCAATACAAAAATGACTGTCTAACAGCTTCAATAGAATATAATAAAGAATTTTATAGAGATAGCGACATAGAGCCGACAGAGCAGCTTTTCTTTTCTTTAACCATAGTCCCTCTAGGGTCATATGAAACAAAAAATGTACTTCCAAAATAAATGAGATTTTTAATAATAATATTTTTTTTTAATATTTTTCTTTCTAACTTTGTTTTTGCAATGGAATCATTTGTAGTTTTAAAAGTAAATAACCAAATAATTACAAATGTAGATATAGATGATGAATACAGATATCTAATTACACTGAGTCCCGGTTTACAAGAAGTAGAACAAAAAAAAGTAATGAATCTTGCAAAAGAGTCAATAATAAGGGAAAAAATAAAAATTAATGAATTAGTTAAACATTTTGACTTAGACGTAGAAAATAAATTTATTGATCGAATTATTACTAATTTTTATAAAAAGCTAGGTATGCAAAGTAAAACGGAGTTTAAAAATTATTTAAATAAAAATAATTTAAAATATGAAGATATTAAAAAAAAGATATCTATAGAAGCTGCTTGGAATGATCTAATTTATAAAAAATTTTCTAAAAGAATTGAAATTGATGAAGAAGGAATTAAAAAAAAAATAAATAAAATAATATCTGAAACTGAAGAACAGAATGTATATAAATTATCAGAAATCCTTTTTACATCTGAAAACTATGATGATCTTCAAAAAAAATACAAAGTAATAAAAAATAGTATTATAGAAATAGGTTTTAATAATACTGCTAATATTCATAGTATATCTGATAGTGCTAAATTGGGTGGAAACGTAGGATGGATAAATGAGTCACAGCTTAATGAAACTATTATAAACGAAATTAAAGGGTTAAATATTAACGAATACACAAAACCTATCACTATTCCTGGTGGTTTTTTAATTGTTAAATTAGAAAATAAAAAAAAAGAAAAAAATAACATAAATTTTGATGAAGAATTTAATAAGCTGATATCAAGAGAAACTAATTCACAACTTAAACAATTTTCAGAAATATATTTTAAAAAAGTTAAAAAAAATTCAGTAATAGATGAGAAATAAACCAATTATAATCGTTTCGGGTGAGCCATATAGTGTTTTCTTAGAAATTTTTTTTAAAACATTTAAAAAAAAAATTTATCAAAAATGCAAGAATCCATTAATTTTGATTGGATCACAAAAAATAATAATGATGCAAATGAAAAAATTAGGATTTTCACTTAAAATTAATTTGATTAAACCAGATTTGCTCCAAAAATATAAACTAGATAATAAAAAAATAAATTTAATAGATGTTAATTTAAATTTCAAAAAACCTTTCGGAAAAATAACTTCAAAATCTTCCAAATATATAAATGAATGTTTTAATATAGGTATAAATATAATGAAAAAAAAATTAGGATATGCATTAATAAATGGACCTATCTCAAAAAAATATTTTCTTAAAGGAAGGTTTGAAGGAATTACAGAATATTTAGCCTATAAAACTTATAAACAAAAAAATGTGGCCATGTTGATTTATAACAAATTATTATCAGTCTGTCCGGTTACGACTCATATACCTTTGAAAAATGTTCATAAAAAGATTTCTTCAAAACTAATATTAGATAAAATTATTTTAATAAATGAATTTTATAAAAAAAAAATTGGAAAAAATCCTAAAATTGCAGTCACAGGTTTAAATCCTCATTGCGAATCTAACTTGATTGATAGTGAGGAAAAAAAAATAATTTATCCTGCAATAAAAATGGCTTTAAAACGTAAAATAAATTTGAAAGGCCCCTTTCCTGCAGATACTTTATTTATGAAAAATAATATAAATAAATTTAATGTTGTTGTTGGCATGTATCATGACCAGGTAATAACTGCTCTAAAAACTATACACAATTTTAACGCAATAAATATAACATTAGGATTACCCTTCATAAGAATTTCCCCTGACCATGGTACAAATAATCAAATGTTAGGAAAAAATAAGTCTGACCCTACAAGTTTAATAGAGGCTATTAATTTTCTTAAAAAAACTAAATGAAATTTAAGCCAAAAAAAAGTTTAGGACAAAATTTTTTATCAGACCAAAATATAATTAATTCAATAATAAGTACTGCAAATATTAACAAAGAAAGTATTGTTTTAGAGATAGGACCAGGAACTGGCAATTTAACCAAATCTATTTTAAAAAAAAACCCAAAAAAATTAATTGTAGTTGAAAAAGATAAGGAGCTTTCAAATTTTCTTTATGAAAAATTTAATAACAAGATATCTGTTATAAATAAAGATATTTTAAATATTAAACTAAATAGTGAAAATAATGAAAATATTATTGTATTTGGTAATTTGCCATATAACATTTCTACTGAAATATTAGTAAATTGGATAAAAGATAAAGATAAATTCAAATGTAGTAAAAAACTTATACTAATGTTTCAAAAAGAAGTTGCTGACAGAATATTAGCAAAAACAAATTCAAAAGCTTATGGAAGATTAACAGTATTTTCAAATTGGAAATATGAAATAAAAAAAGAATTTGATATTAGTCCTAACTGTTTTTTTCCTAAACCTAAAATTTTTAGTACTTTACTTACATTCACTCCGAAAAAAAAAATTTTTCGTATTAAAAATCCAGAAAATCTTGAAAAAATATCTAGAATTTTTTTTAATCAAAGAAGAAAAATGATCAAAAATCCTTTGAAACAAATATTTAAAAATCCAAAAATAGTTATTGATAAACTTGAATTAAATCAAAATCTTAGACCACAAAATTTAAATCCACTAACTTATTTTAAAATTACTGAAGAATTTGAAAATTTAATCAATTAATTGATTAACGTGTTTTTTTATTATATCAACATTGTATGTATTGCTGGTATTATTTATTTCTGATTTAATTATTTTATTAACTTCTTTATAACAACTATTTAGATCATCATTTATAACTACATAATCATAGTCTACCCAGTGAAGAACATCTTTTCCAAATTGTCTCATTCTTTCTTCGGCAATAAGTTTATCTTTCATATCTCTATTAGATAACCTTTCAAATAAAACTTTTTTGCTGGGAGGTAAAATAAAAAAAGTTATAAGTTTATACTTAAGATTTTTTTCTTTTATTTGTTTTGTTCCTTGCCAATCAATATCAAAAATAACATTTTTACCTTTTTCAAGGCTATTAATAACTGGTGTTTTTGTTGTTCCATAAAAATTATTAAATACTCTTGCGTGCTCTAAAAATTCATCATTTTGTACTAATAATTTAAATTCTTCTTCATCTACAAAAAAATAATCTTTTGCATTAACTTCATTTTCTCTTGGTTTTCTTGTGGTATGTGAAACTGAGATCGTATAATTTTCGCTATCAGAAAGTAGTTTTGTAATAGTAGTTTTGCCAGCTCCTGACGGTGATGACAGAATAATCATTATTCCATCTTCTCTTGAGGACATTTAATTTATTATTAGTTGTTTTTACTCTCTATAAATTTGATCGCATCACCAACAGTTAATATCTTTTCTGCTTCATTGTCTGAAATCTCTGAACCGAACTCTTCTTCAAAAGCCATTACCAATTCTACAGTATCTAGACTGTCTGCTCCCAAATCATCAATAAAACTAGATTCTTCTGTTACTTTTGCTTCATCTATACCTAAATGGTCTGCAACTATTTTTTTTACTTTGCTTGAAATATCATCTGACATTTTGTTCCTTTATGTTTTATTTTGTTAATAAATTAATACTCAGCTTTGTCAACCCATATACATGCCACCATTAACATGTATTGTTTCACCTGTTATATATGATGCAGCGTCTGATGATAAAAAAGCAACAGTATTTGAGACATCTTCACCAGATCCCAGTCTTGACATAGGTATTCTCGAAGTTAAAACAGCTTTAACGCTTTCAACAATATTATCTGTCATTCTAGATTTAATAAATCCTGGGGATACACAATTTACAGTAATATTTTTCCTAGCATATTCAATTGCTAAACTTTTTGACATTCCTATTATGCCTGCTTTAGAGGCAGAATAGTTTGCTTGCCCTAAATTTCCAGTATGGCCCACTACTGATGTAATATTGACTATTCTACCATACTTGTTTTTAAGCATTTTTTTTACAGCATGTTTGCAAAGTAAAAATGTGGATCCTAAATTTACGTCAATTACTTTTTTCCATTCATCGTCTTTCATTCTCAATGACAAATTATCCATATTTATTCCAGCATTATTAATTAATATATCTAGACCTGATAGCTGTGATGAAACATTTTCAATGAATTCTTCTATTTTAGAATGATCAGAAATATCAAATTTTAAAACATTTATACTTGGAAAATTTCTTTTAAGTACATCTAATTTTTCATTTTTTGTTCCTGTTGCTAATACATTTCCATTTAATGATATAAATTTTTTAACCAATTCTGCTCCTATGCCCCCTGTAGCACCGGTAATTAAAATTTTTTTATTTGTAAAATCAATCATGAATGTTTATTTTTTTAATATCATCTTCTGTATTTATAGAATCTACTATAACATTTCTATCTATTCTTTTTACAAGTCCTGATAAAACTTTTCCTGGTCCAATTTCTATAAATTTATTTACACCTTTTTTAATCATTAAATTAACACTTTCCCTCCATCTAACTCTACTTTCAATTTGTTTAATTAACAAATTTTTTAAAGTTTCAGAATCGCTAACTTCTTGACTTGTTACATTGGATATTAATATATTTTTTGGGCTTTTAAAATCAGATTTTTTTATTTCATTATCCATTATTTTTGTTGCGTTGCTCATAAGTTTACAGTGAAATGGTGCACTTACTGATAATTTTATACTTTTAATATTATTTTTTTTTAAATCTTGCATTAACAAATCTAAATCTTGATTTTTTCCACTTGCAACTAATTGTCCTTCTGAATTATCATTTGCAATATAACATTTATAATTATTAATATTATCATTTATAATTTTCTCTATAATTTCAAGTTTGCTGCCTAAAATTGCAACCATTCCTCCCTCTCCCTTTGGTACAGCATCTTGCATAGACTTACCTCTAACTTTTAAAAGTTTTAATGTTTCGGAAAAACTTAAAGCTTCTGCACAAGCTAAAGCTGTATACTCACCAAGAGAATGTCCAGCAAAGTAATTTGCTTTATTTAAATTTATATTATAATTTTTTTTAATTAATTGAAAAATAGAGAAGCCTACAAGAAAAATAGCTGGCTGAGTATTTGCAGTCAAATCTAATTCATTTTTTGGACCATTTAAAATTAAGTTGCTTAAAGAAAAGTTAAGAACTTCATCCGCTTCTTTAAATATTTCCTTCACAGAACTGAAATTATCATATAAATCTTTTGCCATTCCTACTGATTGGGATCCTTGCCCTGGAAAGATAACTGAAAACATTAATATTTTTGTGTTGTAATTAAATAATTATAATAGTATATCCTCACATTTTATAAAAGAATAATAATGAATTTATACGAACACACAATAATTGCAAAACAGGATGTTAGCCCTGGTCAAATAAAACAGTTAATAGAAAAATATTCAAAAATAGTTGAAAAGTCAGAAGGCAGTATTGTTAAAACTGAAAATTGGGGTTTGTTGGACCTTTCCTACATTATAAATAAAAATAAAAAAGGTAATTACATTCATTTTAAAATAGAAGGTCAAAGTAAAGTTATTCTAGAATTAGAAAAAAGTGAAAAGATTGATAAAAATCTTCTAAAATATATGACAATAAAAGTCAAAAAATTTGATTTAGAAACAAATTATTTTCAAACAAATAAAGATAAAAACTCAGATAAAAATAAATTCTAATGGTTAAAAAAAGAAAAAACACTGGAAAAAAAGGAAGACAAAGTAACTTCGCAAAGTTAAGTATTTTTCAACCACAAAAATATAAATTTAAAAGAAATTGCCCTTTGTCAGGAAAAGGTGCTCCTATAATTGATTATAAAAATATAAGACTACTTAAAAAATATGTATCTGAAAATGGAAAAATACTTCCTTCAAGAATAACTTCGGTAAGTCAAAAAAAACAAAGAGAACTATCTTTATCAATTAAACGAGCAAGAAATTTAGCTTTAATATAATGAAAGTAATTTTATTAGAAAATTTAGTAAAAATTGGATCAATAGGAGATATTATTGATGTTAAAAGAGGTTTTGCTAGAAATTATCTTATTGCTTCAAAAAAAGCATTATATGCTTCAAAAGAAAATATAAAAGAAGTTGATAAAATAAAGAAAGATTTAAACAAAAAGGATCTAGAAAAAAAGAAAATTGCAAAAGATATCTCTGAAAAAATAAATAAAAAAGAGTATCTATTTAAAAAACATAGCACTGAGAATAATGAACTTTACGGATCAGTTAAACCTACTGAAATTTCAAAAACAATTTCAGAATTAGAAAAATTAGATATTAAACCTTCAATGATACAACTCTTAAAAGAAATTAAATCCTTAGGAGATTTTAAGGTTAAAATAAATTTACATTCAGAGGTTCAGGCTGAAATTAATATTAAAGTAGAACCATTAGAAAATATTTAATAACAAACTTATACAATTTTTTCCCCAATAAATAATATTGATTGTATTATTTAACTCTTAGTGTAATTTTTTATATATGATCAACAAAAGATTAAATGTTGTTAAAAATAATTTTGAAGAACTTCCAAATAATATTGAAGCTGAACAATCTGTAATTGGTACAATATTAGTATCTAATGAAATTTTTGATGAAATAAATACAATAATTTCAAATATTAACTTTTATGACCCAATGCATCAAAAAATATTTAGTGCAATTGAAAGCCTTATTTATAAAGGCATGTTAGCGAATCCTATAACTTTAAAAAATTATTTTGAAAACGAAAAGGATGATATTAATGTTCCAGACTATTTGGTTAAAGTTACAAAGTTTTCTACTTCTTCTCGTCAAGCAATCGAATATTCAAAAATTATTTATGATATGTATGTGAGAAGAGAATTAATAAAAATATCCGAAAACACAATTGATACTGCTAAATTAAAAGATTTAAATGTTAGTGGACAAAATATAATTGAAAATTCTGAAAAGCTATTGTTTGACTTGGCTGAAAAAGGATCTTTTAACTCATCTCTCGTTAAATTTGATGAAGCTTTAAAATTTACAATTGAAATGGCTTCAAATGCATACAAAAATGAAGAAGGTATAGTAGGTGTCCCTACTGGGCTTAGAGATTTAGATGATAGACTCGGGGGTCTACACAAATCAGATTTAATAATTATAGCTGGAAGGCCTTCAATGGGAAAAACAGCTTTGGCTACCAATATAGCTTTTAATGCGGCAAAAAAAATTCAAGAGGCAAAAAAAAAGTCATCAATTGCCTTTTTTTCTCTTGAGATGTCCTCTGAGCAATTATCAACAAGAATATTAGCAGAACAATCAAGAATAAAATCAAATGATATCAGGAGAGGAAGAATATCAGATGAAGAATTTGATAAATTTATTGAAACTTCAAAAAATATTTCTGAACTACCTTTATATATAGATGAAACCCCAGCTATTAGTATTGCTGCGGTAAGCAATAGAGCTAGAAGAATAAAAAGGCTATTTGGACTTGATATGATTGTGATTGATTACATACAGTTAATGAGAGCAACAAATACTAAAGACGGGAGAGTTCAGGAAATATCTGAAATAACTCAAGGACTAAAAGCCTTAGCTAAAGAACTAGCTGTTCCAGTTTTAGCTTTATCACAATTATCAAGAGCTGTTGAACAAAGAGATGATAAAAAACCTCAACTTTCAGATTTAAGAGAGTCTGGATCTATTGAGCAAGATGCAGATGTAGTGATGTTTGTTTATAGAGAAGCATATTATCTTGAAAGAAAAGAGCCTAGAGCTGCAACTGTAGATCATGCAGAATGGCAGGCAAAAATGAATGAAATATCAAATTTAGCTGAAATTATAATAAGTAAACAAAGACATGGTCCTACTGGCAATGTTAATTTAGAATTTGAGGCTATGTTTACTAAATTTAAAGATATTCAAAATAACTAAATTAAAATATATATTTTCTTAGTAAATGTTTTCACGTTTATATCAAAATATAATTTTAGACAAACCGAAACTGGTTATTGGAGTACTATTTCTTTGTTTGATCACTTTTGGCTATTTTGCAAAAGATTTTAAATTAGATGCTTCGTCTGATACTTTGCTCATAGAGGGTGATCCAGATCTAGAATATTTAAAAGAAATAAATAACAGATATGGAAATAGAGATTTTCTAGTATTAACTTATACTCCTCATTATGAAATCATAAACAAGCAATCTATATCTGAATTAACTAATCTTAAAAGAGATATACAAAACTTGGATTGGGTAGAGAATGTTATAACTATTCTTGATATACCTTTATTGGATAATTCTGATGAAAATGTAACTGAAAAGCTTAAAAATTTTAAAACTCTTAAAGATAAAAACGTAGACAAAAAAAGAGGATTTGCTGAAATTCTTAGCAGTCCAGTATTTAGAAACTTTGTAATTAGTGAAGATGGAAAATCGACGGGTATAATCGTTTACTTAAAAAAAGATATAAAATTATTAGAGCTAGAAAAAAAAGGCGGAAAAGAATTTGAAGATTATAAAAACTATCTAAAGGAAAAAAACCATCAAAATATAAATGAGATAAGAAAAATAATTAACTCATACATATCCATAGGAGATAAGTATGAAAATCAAAACTATAACCCTCCTCAAATTTTTTTAGGAGGTATTCCAATGATAGCTGACGACATGATATCTTTTATAAAAAATGATATTGTGGTTTTTGGGATAGGTGTTTTTGTTTTTATTGTTATTACCTTATGGTATGTATTTAGAAAGTTTATTTGGATATTAATTCCTATAAGTAGTTGTTTTTTTTCAGTAGTTATTATGACTGGTCTCTTAGGATTATTAGGATGGAAAGTCACTGTAATATCTTCAAATTTTATAGCACTGATGCTTATCTTGACAATGGCTATGAATATTCATTTATGTACTAGGTTTCTTCAATTAAGAAAAGATTTTCCTAATAAAAAAAATTCAGAATTAATATATTTATCTACTTCAAAAATGGTTTGGCCAATTATTTATACTGTTTTGACAACGATTTGTGCTTTTTTATCTTTGATATTTAGTGAAATAAAACCAATTATAGATTTTGGCTGGATGATGACTATGGGTTTAATAACTTCGTTTTTAATTACGTTTACATTGCTACCTACTCTTCTTAACTTTTTTTCAAACAATAGTTCAAAAATAAAAGAACAAAAAAATTCTATATTTACTAATTTACTTGCTAGATTTACATTAAATAATAATAAAATAATATTCTCTTCAACCATCATTGTTATTTTTGTAAGTATTTTTGGAATAAGTAAATTAGAAGTAGAAAATAGTTTTATAAATTATTTTGATAAAGATACTGAAATTTATAAAGGTATGAAATTTATTGATGAAAAACTTGGAGGTACCACTCCATTAGAGATAATATTAAAATTTCCAAAAAGCAATAAAGAGAATAATGACGAAGAAACTGAGGAAGAGTTTGATGATTGGGATGATGAAGAAGGATCTGAAAAATATTGGTTTACAAAAAATAAAATTGATAAAATAAAAGATGTACATAATTATTTAGAAAACTTAGAACCTATTGGTAAAGTTCTCTCTTTTTCTTCTGTTTTAGAAATTGCTAAAAAACTTAATAACAATAAGGATCTTGGAACATTAGAAATGGGTGTTTTGTATACAAAAATACCTAAAACAATAAAAAAACAAATTGTAGATCCATATATATCTATTGAAAACGATGAGGCTAGAATAAATTTAAGAATAAAAGATTCGTTAAAAAATTTAAGAAGAAATGATCTTATAAACAAAATTAATTATGATCTAGAAAATAAGCTAGGACTGGAAAAAGATGAGTTTAAATTAGCTGGTGTTTTAATTTTGTTCAATAATTTATTGCAAAGTTTATTTAAATCCCAAATTTTAACATTGGGTTTTGTTATGCTTGGGATTTTTTTGATGTTTATAGTTCTTTTTAGAAATATAAAACTCTCTTTAATTGGAGTGGTTCCAAATTTTATTGCAGCATTTTTTATTCTTGGAGTAATTGGAATATTAGAGATACCACTAGACATGATGACAATAACAATTGCTGCTATAACAATAGGAATAGCTGTAGATAATAGCATACATTATATTTATAGATTTCAAGAAGAATTTAAGAAAAATAAAAAATACGATTCTACCGTCAAAGTTTGCCACTCTACTGTTGGTATAGCAATACTAAATACTTCTATTACAATTGTATTTGGATTTTCAATATTGGTATTATCAAATTTTATACCTACCATATATTTTGGAATTTTTACGGCTTTGGCTATGTTGTTTGCAATGATATCGGTATTAACACTTTTGCCAGCTTTAATAATTTTGATTAAACCTTTTGCAATTAAAAATAGTTAAATATGCTGGAAGCTCTAAAAGAATTTTATAATAATATAGTTGCTTTTGATTTGGTTTATTTAATAATTACTCTTTTATCTTTAATTAAATGTTTAAGAAAAGGTTTTGTATTAAGTATTCTTGAAGCAGCTAAATGGCTTTTGGCATATATTATTACTTTAATTATTTTTCCAAGAATAAAACCTTATGTGGATGGTGTTATAGAAAATGAATATATATTGGACATTATATTGGGAGTTGGGATTTTTATTATAGTTATATTTTTTATACTTATTATAAACAAAGGATTAAGTCGGGCGGTAAAATTTTCAGGACTTGGAAAATTAGATACAATATTTGGATTCTTTTTTGGTTTTTTTAGAGGATATATTATTAGTGTTTGTATATTTTCAACTATTAGTATCTTCTATAATTATAACAAATGGCCAATAAATATAAAATCATCTTGGAGCTTTTCATATGTTGAAAAAGGTAGTAATTACCTATTAAGAGAATTTCCAGATGAAAAAAAATATAAAGAAACTAAAGAAAAGATTAAAGATATATAATCCAAAATTGAAAGAAGAATGTGGAGTATTTGGCATCAGCAATAATCAAGATGCGTCTACACTTGCTGCTCTTGGATTGCATGCCTTACAACATAGGGGGCAAGAAGGATGCGGAATAGTTTCTTATGATGGAAAAAATTATCATTCAGAAAAAAGATTTGGATTAGTTGGAGATAATTTTAATAAAGAAAAAGTTTTAAAAAATTTACCAGGAAACTTTGCTATTGGTCACAACAGATATAGTACAACTGGCGCTGCTACTTTAAGAAATGTTCAGCCTTTTTTTGCAGATACAAATGCTGGAGGTATTGTTGTTGCCCACAATGGTAACTTAACTAATGCAATAACTTTAAGAAAAAAATTGGTTGAAGAAGGTGCAATTTTTTACACAACATCTGATACAGAGACAATCGTTCAATTAATTGCAAAATCAAAAAGAGAGAAAAAAATTGATAAAATAATTGATGCACTTTTTCAAATACAGGGAGCTTATTCTCTTGTATTTTTAACAAAAAATACACTTATTGGAGTTAGAGACCCTTTTGGAATAAGGCCTTTGGTTATTGGAAAATTAAATAACTCTTACATCTTTGCTTCAGAGACTTGTGCTTTAGACATTATTGGTGCAAAATTTGTAAGAGAAGTAGAAAATGGAGAAATAGTTTCTATTGAAAATGGAAAAA
>CACPKA010000003.1 GCA_902634485.1 uncultured Pelagibacteraceae bacterium
TCCTCAGGCAATAATTGCTAAAAATAAAGTTCATTGGATAAACACTTCTAGTGAACAAAATTGGTTTCCATCTGCAAATGAAATTGAAAAAATAGTTAAAAAAAATAAAGATAAAAGTTATTTATTATTTTTAAATTCACCCAATAATCCTTCAGGGCAAATATGTGAAAATTTAAAAGAGATAAGTGATATAGCAAAAAAATATGATATTTTAATTCTTTCTGATGAAATATATTCTGAATTAACTTTTTCTGAAAATTATTTTTCTATTTCAGATTTTTATCCAGAAAAAACTATAATTAGCAGTGGTTTAAGCAAATGGTGTGGTGCAGGAGGTTGGAGACTGGGTCATTTTATAATTCCTGAAAGTTTAAGAGATCTAAAAAATTCTCTTAAAACTTTAGCAAGTGAAACTTTTTCATCTGTAAGTGCTCCAATACAATATGCTGCAATTGCTGCTTATAATAATAATCATGAAGAATATATAAAAAATTCCTGTTCCATTCTTAAAATAGTTGGTGAGTATGTTTTTGAGAATTTGAAATCTAATAAAATTCATATTAATAAGCCTGGAGGAGGGTTTTATCTTATGCCAGAGTTTTCAACTAAAAAGTTTTCATCCTCTGAAGAAATGTGTAAGAATATTATTGATCAAACAGGAGTAGCACTATTACCAGGTATTGATTTTGGTTTTGCAAAAGAAAGAATGATAGCTAGATTAAGCTTTACCGATTTTGATGGAAACAAATTTATGAAAAATTTTGAAAAAGAAAAAAAATTAGATTCAGAAACTATTAAAAAATTTGCTCCCAAAATTATAGAAGGAACAAAAAAACTAAAAGTCTGGTCAGAATCATTATAAATTATCGTCCAAATTGGGTATATTATTTTTTTATTATTAGACTCACCATATATTTAGCTGTTAGGATTAAATAAAATATAATCATTACGAGAGGAGTAATAATGAAAAAAATCATATCTTCACTATCGACTGCTTTACTAATTTTTGTTGCATCTTTTTCGATTACAGGTGTAGCAAAATCGGCAGAGTTTTTTACGATAGGAACTGGAGGACCAACTGGAGTTTATTTCCAAACTGGTAACGCAATTTGTAAAATGTTACACAAATATGCAACTAGTTCTGAACACGGCAGAAGTAAAGCTGTTACAGACAAACAATATAGATGTACAGCTCCATCAACTGGTGGATCTAACTATAATATTGGTCAAATTGCAGCTGGAGAGTTTCAATTTGGTGTAGCTCAATCTGACTGGCAATTTCATGCCGTTAATGGTTCTAGCAAATGGGAAGGAAAACAATTTAAAGGATTAAGAGCTGTTTTCTCTGTACATAACGAACCATTTCAAATTTGGGCTAGAAAAAAAGCAAAAGTTAAAGATTTTGCAGGTCTAAAAGGTAAAACTGTTAACATAGGTAATCCTGGTTCAGGTCAAAGAGGAACTATGGAAGAACTTATGAAAGCTATGGGAGTAGACAATAGTTATTTTAAAGGAGTTACAGAATTAACTTCGTCAGAACAAGTTAAAGCTTTATGTGATGGTAAAATAGATGCTTTTGGTTATTCAGTAGGATTTCCAAATGGTGCTATGGAACAAGCTGCAACTTGCGGAGCTAAAGCATTACCAATTAATTTAACTGGTGGACCAGTTCAAGGTTTAATTGATGGTGCTGACTATTATGCTGCAGCAACAATACCGGCAGGTACTTACACTGGACAAAAGAAAGATGTAACTACTTTTGGTGTTAAAGCTACAGTTGTAACTAGTAATGCTATTGAAGAAGAGCTTGTTTATTTAGTAGTAAAAGCAGTTTTTGAAAACTTCGATGATTTCAAAAAACAACATCCTGCTTTTGCACCTTTGAAAAAAGAGGACATGATAGCAGATGGCTTATCAGCTCCTTTGCATCCTGGTGCAATTAGATACTATAAAGAAGCTGGATTAATGTAATCCAATATTTTGATTAAATTTAAAAGGCCCAATATATTTATTGGGCCTTTTTTTTATAGTAAAGTACCTTTCATAAATGAATCAAAAATCTGAATCAAAGCTTGAAAGTAAAATTCATGAAGATTTATCTCCAACAAGAAATCTTACTGGGATACATTTAAAAATTGTAGGCGTTATAGCTATAATTTGGTCCTTATTTCAGCTATGGTATGCATCTCCATTTCCTTTCTGGTTTAATATTGGAATGTTCAAAGGCTTACCTGCAAGAGCTATACATTTGGGTTTTGCATTATTATTAGCATTTTTAATATTCCCAATTACAAGATCAAAAAAAATTACAATCATAGATATTTTAATAAGTATAATTGGAGCTTTTTGTTGTCTGTATATTTATTTTTTTTATGATCAACTGGTTGATAGAGGAGGCATTCTTTTAAAAATTACCTTGGGCGAATATGTTATACCAATTGAATTAATAATTGGATCAATTGGAATTTTACTTTTACTAGAAGCAACTCGAAGAGTAATTGGAATACCTTTGGTTATAATTGCTGTTTGTTTTTTATTATTTTCATATTTTGGACGATACGCGCCAGAGATTATTTCTCATGGAGGGCTTTCATTAAATAGACTTGTTGGATTTCAATGGTTTGACCAAGAAGCAATATTTGGAATTCCTATTGGAGTTTCAGTCGATTTTATATTTTTATTTGTTTTATTTGGTGCACTTTTGGAAACTGCAGGCGGTGGTCAATATTTTTTAAATTTGGCCTTTGCTATGGTTGGAAAAATGAGAGGAGGTCCAGCTAAAGCAGCTATTTTAGGATCTGGGATGACAGGTATGATATCAGGTTCTTCAGTTGCAAATACAGTTACAACAGGAACCTTTACTATCCCAATTATGAAACAGACAGGATTTTCAAAAGAAAAAGCAGGAGCAATAGAAGTTTCATCATCAGTTAATGGTCAAATAATGCCTCCTGTTATGGGGGCTGCAGCTTTTGTTATGGCAAGTTTTATTGGAGTTACATATTTTGAAGTTGTTAAACACGCATTTTTGCCTGCTATAATTTCTTATATTGCATTATTTTATATATCTCATTTAGAAGCTTTAAAATTAAATTTAAAAGGAATGGAAGAAAAAAATGTACCAAATTTAAAGAAGACTTTCTTGTCAGGTTTACATTTTTTAATTCCAATTTTCGTTTTAATATATTTATTAGTTTATCTAAGATTTACAGCTTCATATTCAATATTTTATGCAACAATTGCTCTCATTTTAGTAAACTTAATAAATATATTAATTAAGCAAAAAAATTTTAAAGAGGCTTTAAAAGTTTGGTTTAATCAAACTATAGTGGGATTTCAAAAGGGAGCAATTAATATGGTTGCTGTTGGAATCGCAATAGCAACGGCAGGAGTTATTGTAGGAGCAGTAGGGTCTACAGGTTTGAGTACTAATTTAATTTTAGTTATAGAGTCAGTGGCTAGAGACAATGTTATAATTTTAATATTATTAACTATAGTTTTGTGCTTGCTATTAGGAATGGGACTTCCAACAACTGCGAATTATGTTGTAGTAGCATCATTAATGTCAATGGTATTAGTGGATGTTGGTAATGCTTCTGGTTATATATTTCCTATTATAGCTGTTCATTTATTTGTATTCTATTTTGGATTAATGGCTGATGTAACCCCACCTGTAGGTTTGGCTTCTTATGCTGCTGCAGGTATTTCAGGAGGAGATCCACTAAGAACTGGTGTACAGGCTTTTTGGTATAGTTTAAGAACAGGCATTCTTCCTGTAGTTTTTTTATTTAATCATGAGTTACTTTTAATAGGGATAGAAAATATTTGGCATGCTTTAATAGTCATAATAACTTCTTTAGTTGGAATACTAGTTTTTACTGCAGCAACACAAAGATGGTTTTTTAATAAGCTTAGATGGTATGAAATTATAGTTTTTTTAGTTATTTCAATATCTTTTTTATCACCTGAATTTGTTCTTAATAAATTTTATCCCAAATATGAATATAAAAATTTT
Organism: uncultured Pelagibacteraceae bacterium; assembly: GCA_902634485.1. Classification (GTDB taxonomy): domain Bacteria; phylum Pseudomonadota; class Alphaproteobacteria; order Pelagibacterales; family Pelagibacteraceae; genus Pelagibacter. The sequence goes on from CACPKA010000003.1 coordinate 4,016, forward strand.
AATAATTTAAGTTCTATCTATTTAGAACCAAATAGAGAAGTACATTTTAAAGTTACTAGGTTAAGCGAATATGGAGAAAGATATAAGCTATTTGTTATTGAGAAAAATACTTTTGAAAATAATTTTAACTTAGAAGATTATGGAGTTAGCTTGATGAATAAAGATAATAGAATTGTAGTAGATACTTTAAAATGGAATGGCCTTGCAAAAAAACAAGGATTTGAAATGGATGATATCATAAGTGAATTTAAAGTAGAAAATTTAGATAGGCCAAACAAAGCAATAATTTATCCATTTGCGACCGTATTGTTAGTTATTTTTGGATATTTAAATTATAGAAGGAAATCTACTTTTTAAGAATTTTCCATATACCTGATGCAGAAGCAATAATTTTTTTTTTGCTTTCCAAATGGCAAATTAGAAATACCATTGATTTTGTACGTTTCAAAACTTTCACAAACCCAAAAATTTCATCCCCTAATTTTGTTGCAGCGATGAATTTTATCTCTAAAGAAATTGTAACACAAAGAGAACTTCCAGAAGCTCTATAAGCTCCAGTACCCGCACCTGAGTCTATAATTGATGCAATGTAACCACCATGAGTTATTCTAGCAGTATTTAAATGTTTTTTTTTAACTTTTGTTTTAAATTCATATTTATGTTTAGAAATTTCTCTAAATAGCAAGCCACCATTATGTTTCATGAAACTAGATTTAATACTTATTTGTTTAAATTTTTTAACCATTATTTACACTATCAAAGTAATCAATATTAGTATTACTAGAACTATTATAAAAAAAGATATAACAGCTTTTTGTAAAGATATTTTCATAATTATTCCATATTTTGGTGCGCCTGCTAGGAGTTGAACCCAGAACCTCCTGGTCCGTAGCCAAGCGCTCTATCCAATTGAGCTACAGGCGCAACACTGGTATTAATATATCACATACATTTTTTAATGTAATTTTGTAATTTAGCAACTATTGTGTTGTATGACAAAAAATTCTAAAGATATAGTTTTTACTGCAGCTTTACGTACAGCAATAGGAAAGTATAAAGGTATGTATAGTAAATTCCAAGCTCATGATTTAGGAGAAAAAGTAATAAGAAATATTTTAAGTGCATCAAAAATTAAACCCCAATTAATAGATGAAGTGATCTTAGGACAAGTTTTAACTGGAGACACAGGTCAAAATCCCGCTAGACAAGCAGCAATCAGAGCTGGGATACCAAAAGAAAAAACAGGATATTTGGTTAATCAAGTCTGCGGTTCAGGTCTAAGAGCAATTGTGGCGGGATATCAATCAATTTTATTGGGAGATGCTAAAATAATAATTGCTGGAGGACAAGAGAGCATGAGCAATTGTAATAATAAAATAATGTTAAAGGACGGTTTAATTGATGCATTCAATAATTATCACATGGGAATAACTGCAGAAAATGTTGCAGAGAAGTGGAATATTACTAGAAAAGAGCAAGATATATTTGCAGCCTCCTCTCAATCAAAAGCGCAAGATGCAAAAAAAAATAATAAATTTAAAGATGAAATAATTGATAATGAAGTTGAAGAGGACGAACATCCAAGATTAAACATATCGACTGAATCTCTTTCAAAACTTAAACCAGCTTTTAAAGAGAACGGAACTGTAACAGCAGGGAACTCATCTGGAATAAATGATGGTGCAGCTGCAGTGTTATTAATGAATAGAGTTGAGTGTGAAAAAAATGGACTTAAGCCACTTGCCAAAATTGTATCATGGGCAACATCAGGAGTTGATCCATCATTAATGGGCTCTGGACCTATTCCAGCATCAAAAAAAGCTTTAGCAAAAGCCGGATGGCATATTAATGATTTGGATTTAGTTGAGTCAAATGAAGCATTTGCAGCTCAAAGTATTGCTATAATTAAAGAATTAAAAATTCAAGACGAAAAAGTAAATGTAAATGGTGGAGCAATAGCTTTAGGACATCCTATTGGTGCCTCTGGTGCTAGAATAATAGTTACTTTGATTCATGAAATGATTAAAAGGGATGTAAAAAAAGGTTTAGCAACTTTATGTGTTGGTGGTGGCATGGGAATTTCTATGTGTATAGAAAAAGATTAATATTTCAATGAATTTAAACTTTTTTTTAACAATAATTTTTGTACCCAGAATCTAGCTTCTAGATCGTCTTTATTATCAAAAAATTTAAATTTTTTTAAAAAATTTATTAACATGGTAAAAAAATCGCATTTAACGATGACTAAAAATAGATATAATTGTGTCAAAAATAATACCGCTATGAATTTTAAAATAAGTAGCTAAAATCAACATGATTTAATGGAAAATAAATTATTAGTTCCGGATATAGGTGATTTTGAAAAAGTAGAAATAATAGAAATTTTAGTAAAAGTCGGTGACAAAATTAAAAAGAATGATTCAATAGTCACTTTAGAAAGTGATAAATCTAGCGTCGAAGTCCCATCAAATTTAGAAGGCGTTGTTGAAAGTGTTAATGTAAAAATTGGAGACAAAGTTTCAAAAGATGATTTATTAGTAACTTTAAAAAATATTGCCTCTTCCAAAGAAACAAAGATAAAAACTGAAGAAAAAATACCTCCTGTAACTGAAAAAATTATTCAAGAAGCTGAAAATACTTTGATATCAAAACAAGATACACAGAGCAATCAAACAACTAAAAAAAATATTGAAAATAATGAAAAAATTGAAGTAGCAAGTAATAAGGCAGATATAGACCCGATTGAAACAAAAGAATGGATGGAATCTCTTTCAGCAGTTCTTCATAAGGATGGAAAAAGTAGAGCTCAATTTATAATTAAACAATTAATAGAGCATTCTTATAAAGAGGGCTCAGATTTAATTTTATCAAGAAATACACCTTATATAAATACAATACCACCCGAGGAGGAGGTAAAATCTCCTGGAGATCAAAATATTGAAAGAAAAATAAGAGCTTTAATTAGATGGAATTCTGCTGCAATGGTTGTAAGAGCAAATAAAAAAAATCCTGAACTAGGAGGACACATAGGAACTTTTGCATCTGCAGCAACACTTTACGATGTTGGCATGAATCATTTCTGGAGAGCAAAAAATAACAAATTTGGAGGAGATTTAATTTATTTTCAAGGACATAGTGCACCAGGGATGTATGCAAGAGCATTTCTTGAAGGAAGGATTACTGCAAAACAATTAGATTTTTTTCGTCAAGAGGTTAACCCAGGAGGTCTTTCTTCATATCCTCATCCTTGGCTAATGCCTAAATTTTGGCAGTTCCCAACTGTTTCAATGGGCTTAGGACCTATTATGTCAATTTATCAAGCTAGGTTTACAAAATATTTAATTAATAGAGGGTTAATCAAAGATGAAGGAAGAAAAATATGGTGCCACCTAGGCGATGGAGAAACCGATGAACCTGAATCATTAGGCGCAATTGGATTAGCAGCTAGAGAAAATTTAGATAATTTAATTTTTGTTGTTAATTGTAATCTCCAAAGACTTGATGGACCTGTTAGAGGTAATGGTAAAATTATTCAAGAATTAGAAGGTATATTTAGAGGATCTGGATGGAATGTAATTAAAGTTATATGGGGATCTTACTGGGATCCTTTGATTGCAAAAGATAAGACTGGATTATTAATTAAACGCATGAATGAAGCTGTTGATGGTGAGTATCAAGCATTTAAAGCAAAAGGCGGTGCATTTGTAAGAGAAAAATTTTTTGGAAAATATCCAGAGCTACTAAATTTAGTATCACAAATGGATGATAAAGATATTTGGAAATTAAATAGAGGAGGTCACGATCCACACAAAGTTTATGCGGCATATCATTCTGCAATGCAAAATAAAGGAAGCCCAACTGTAATTTTAGCAAAAACGATTAAGGGATATGGTATGGGTAAATCTGGAGAAAGCATTAATACAACCCATCAGCAAAAAAAATTAGATGAAAAAGATTTATTATATTATAGAGACAGATTTGATGTTCCATTAACAGATCAGCAAGTTAGGAATGTTGAATATTATAAACCTCCCGAAAACTCTCCAGAAATAAAATATTTAAAAGAATGTAGATTAAAATTAGGAGGAAATTTACCTGAAAGATCTTCTTTTGCAAAACCAATTAAAACTCCCCCAGAGGATATTTTTAAAGCGATGAAAGAGTCTACTGGAAGTAAAGAATTGTCAACTACAATGGTATTGGTAAGGTTGCTTACAAGTTTATTAAGGGATAAAAATGTGGCACCAAAACTAGTGCCAATTATTCCTGATGAGGCAAGGACTTTTGGAATGGAAGGTTTTTTTCAAAAAATTGGAATATATGCTCATGAAGGACAAAAATATGAACCCGTAGACTCTGAGCAACTAAGTTCTTATAGAGAAGATATAAAAGGACAAGTATTAGAAGAAGGATTAACAGAAGCAGGTGCTATGTCATCTTGGATAGCTGCAGGAACTTCATATAGCAATCATGATATTTCAATGATTCCAATCTACTTATTTTATTCAATGTTTGGTTTTCAAAGAACTGGGGATTTTGCTTGGGCTGCTGGAGATAACCAAACAAGAGGTTTTTTAATTGGAGCAACAGCAGGCAGAACAACTTTAGCAGGTGAAGGATTACAGCATGCTGACGGGCATAGTCATATTTTATCTTCTGTTATTCCAAACTGTAAATCATATGATCCAACTTTTTCTTACGAATTAGCAACTATTTTTAGAGAAGGACTAAGAAGAATGCATGAAAAACAAGAAAATATTTTTTATTATATTACAACTATGAATGAAAATTATCCTCATCCAGCTATGCCAAAGGATAAATCAACTGAAGAAGGAATATTGAAGGGCATGTATTTATTTAAAGAAAATAATAAATATAAAAAAACCAAGGTTCAACTACTTGGATCTGGCACAATTTTAAGAGAAATGATTTCTGCTGCTGAAATTCTTCAAAAAGATTATCAAATAGATAGCGATATATGGAGTGTAACAAGCTTTAATGAACTTAGAAAAGAAGCATTAGAGGTAGAAAGATACAATCTGCTTCATCCAGAACTTAAACCAAAAAAGACATATATAGAAGCATGTTTATCATCAACCGAAGGCCCAATAATAGCAGCTTCTGATTATATTAGATTGAACTCAGATCAAATAAGACCTTTTATATCCAAAAGTTTTTATTCTTTTGGTACAGATGGATATGGAAGAAGTGATACAAGAAAAAATCTAAGAAAATTTTTTGAGGTAGATAAAGAACATATAGTAGCATATTCATTAAGTGTATTAGCAAAAGAGCAATTAATTCCTTCAAAATATGCAAAAGATGCTATAAAAAAATATAATATCAATACTGAAAAACCAATACCAATAAAATTATAAATAATGGAAAAAGATAAAAAAATATATACTACACCAAAGGTTAGAAAATTTGCAAGAGACCTAGGTGCAAATGTAAGTTTAATTAGTGGATCTGAGAGAAAGGGTAGAATAACCGAAGAGGATGTTAAAAAATTTATAAACAATCAATTAAACTATCAAAAAAAAGAACGAAGTGAAAAAACCGACAAAATTAAAAACCAATATAATCATTCTGATTTTGGCAAAGTTGAAATTAAAGAAGTTCCAAGAATAAAAAAAATTGCAGCACCGCATTTAGTAAATGCTTGGAAAAACATTCCTCACGTAACGCATCATGATGAAGCTGATATTACTGAGATGGAGGAATTTAGAACAACTTTAACAGACTCATTTACAGGGGAGAAAAAAAAAATAACACCATTAGCTTTTATTATAAAAGCGCTAGTTTATTCATTAAAAAAATTTCCTACATTCAACTCTTCAATTGAAGATATTGAAAATGGAAAAATGACAATTAAAAAATACTATCATATAGGTATTGCGGTTGATACTCCTCATGGATTAATGGTGCCTAAGTTGAGAAATTCAAATAATAAAAATATAGGCCTTATTAACAAGGAGTTAAAAGAAATTAGTGATAAATGCCGAAATTTAAAAATAGACAAAAAAGAATTTTTTGGAGGGTCAATGACGATAACAAGTTTAGGAAGTATTGGAGGTTCTTTTTTTACTCCAATTATAAATTATCCAGAAGTTGCTATTTTAGGCATTGGAAAATCTTCAAAAAAAAATGTTTATTTTGAAAATAAATTTCAATCACGAATAATGCTACCTTTATCTTTATCTTATGATCACAGAATTATAGATGGTGCTGAAGCAGCTAGATTTTGTAATGATTTAAAAGAAAATCTTGGTAAAGATTTTGCATATAAACTGGCAGTTTAAAAAATGACTAAATCAATGTCTATATTCTGCGCTCTTTTTTGCACTTTTATTTGGGGAACTACCTTTATAGCTCAAGATACTGGTATGGATAAAATTGGACCTTTAACATTTAATGCAACAAGGTTTTTTGTTGGTTTTTTATCAATTATACCTTTTGCTCTTTTAATAGAAAAAAAAAAAATATCTGAGGAAATAAATAATAATAAAAAATTATTTTTTAAACTACTTTTTTGGGTAGGTTTATTTTTATTTTTAGGAACTTATCTTCAACAAGCTGCTTTACTTTATACTGATGTAGCAAATGCAGCATTTTTTACAGTTTTTTATGTCCCGATGGTACCTATAATTCTTTTTTTCATTTATTCTAAATCTGTGCATTGGAGTATTTGGCCATCTGTATTATGTTGTTTATTTGGAGTTTATTTATTAAGTGATTTTTCAGACGCTACAATTAGACTGGGAGATGGATTAGTAATTTTATGTGCACTATTCTGGGCTTTACACATAATTTTTATTGGTAATTTTATTAAATATTTTAATTTGCCATTGTTTTTTGGTGCACTTCAAGCATTAGTAGTTTCTGGGCTTTCTTTTATTTTTGCAATTTTTTTTGAAACAATAACTATTCCAAATATATTAAATGAATCAATCTCAATAATTTATGCAGGAGTTCTATCAGGTGGCATAGCATTTACTTTACAAATTTATGCACAAAAAAATATTTCTCCAGCTCCAGCAGGAATTATATTTTCTTTAGAAGGTGTTTTTGCAACGATTGCAGCTTGGGTAATTTTAAATCAAATTCTAGATTTAGATAATATTATTGGATGTTTTTTAATTCTTTGTGGAGTTTTATTTTCTCAATTATTACCTTTGTATGATTCTAGATTAAAAAATATTTAATTAAAAATTAAGTCGATATATAATTCTAAGTATTTATATATATTAGCTGGCCACTTTGAGTCTGGTATGTTTTGCTTAAATTTAATCCGAATTCATTAACTGCAATTTTACATCCTTCCTGATTTATAAAATTATAATCGTCGATTAATATGATTGCCATTTTTTCTAGTCTTGGAAATATAAATTCTAGTGCATCGTATGTAGATTGGTACAAATCGAAGTCTATATAAACAAAGGAGTATTTTCTATCTGAAATTATTTGCAAGTCACTCTCATTAATTGCTTTAGGAAAATGGCATTTTATAAGATTAATATCAATTTTTTTTGAAGTAGTAATATTATTTAAATTTTCAGTTAATTGATCCATTGAAAAATTTGAAAATCTAGTTCGATTATTAAAAGCAACATCTTTTCCTTGGTAATTTTTATCAAAATCTGAAGTTGAATACTTTTTTATTTCGTCTGCGTAATATCCAAAGCTATCAATACCAAATATTTTTGAGTTTTTTTTACAAAATTTACATATTGTGGTTAAAGATGAACCCATACTAACACCAAATTCAATAATATTAGTTTCTTTATTTTCGAAAATTTGATTATGAAAATTTATTAGCTGATAAATAGTAAAATTTCTTTCTTTATCTAAAGATGAATTTTTTTTGATACTACTCCAATTCTCTAGAAATTCATTTGGATAATTTATTTCAACTCCAAGAAAATATTTTCTACAAAACCAATAAACGCTTGATAAAAAGACCACTATTTTCATTTGCTGTGTTTCAGTAAATATTTTAGAAACTTTAGATCTAATTGTCTTAAATTTAATCATTTAAATTTATATAGTTTTTTCCACAATATAATGGATTCATTTTTACAGCAAACAGCATCTACTTTTATATCATTCTTGTTAAGATAATCTATATATTTAATTATATTTTTTTTTCCTTTGTTTAATAGTTCTGGTGAAACAATACAAATTTTTTTTTTATGTTTTTTAAAATAAATAATTTCTTTTTTTGTTAAATATTTATTTTTAAAAAAATCATACCAAATCCATTTAATTTTTCTAAAGTATTTTTTCTTTAAATCAAATTTTTCATAAATGGAAAATCTTAATATTATTTTTTCTCCTAAATCTTTTTTTATTAAATAATCTATTTCTGAAAAATGGAGATCAAGGAAAAAAAAATTTTTTTTTCTTTTAATTAATTTTAAAATATCTTTAATTATTCCATAAGATTTTATATTTAATATAGTAAACTTATTATCCAAATATTTAATAAATTTCTTGAATTTTTCAGAATTTTTATAAGGATCATGAGAAAGAATTATATCGTTTTCAAAATCTCTTACATCGGTTTCAATTCCTTCATCAATTTTAATTTTTTTTAAATCTACTAAATTATTTATTCTATGATTTATAAATAATGGCATAATTTTATTTGAATCGCTCTTTTTATAAAAAGTCCAGCAAGTTTAAATTTAGAAAAAAAACTTTTATTCCACGAAGAACTTCCATGTATTCTTTCTAATTGTTCTACATTAATTCTTATCGATTTTGAATCAGTACCACATGTTTTATTATATGCAAACATATCTAATGATAAATCTTTTGGAATTTTTTTCCAAGTTTTAAACTCCATTCTATTAAAAAAAAATGGTTGAGCATTTATTTCACTTAAATTATTGTTTAATATAATTGAGCAAATTATACTCATAAAGTTACTAACTACTTTTTTTGATAAAGTTCTATTAATTCTTTTTCCTTTAATATGAAATTTTTTCTCTCTTTCAAATATTTTTGGATTTTTATGAATTATTTTAATTACTTTTAATAAATCAGATAATTTGTATTCTAAATCACCATGAGTCCAACCAATTATTTTTGTATGAGTATTTTTTAAACCTTGAATTATCCCATTACCCCATCCTTTATTATATTTCAAATTTATATACTTAATATTAGAAATTTTTTTTTTTGAAAATTTTTTTATTATATTTTTTGAATTATCTACTGAACCATTATTAACAATTATAAAAAAAATATATTTATTTAATTTATGTTTTTTTATATCTAGGATTAATTTTGGGATATTTTTTTCTTCATTGTAGCAAGAAATAACGCAAGAAATCTTAGGTTTCATATTAGTTAAAATAATCTTTCCAGAATATAAAATCTTTAATTAATGATGGAGTTCCAAAATTTATATAATTTTCGTCTTCTATAACATTTATTTTAAAACCTAAGTTTTTTCCGTGTTTTAAAAGATTATCAATATATAACTCTTTGCTATTGAAATTTTTTAAAGATCTATTGAAGCATTTATTATAAATTATTTTATTTTTAAAATAAAAATTTCCAGTTAGAATTTTTAGATTTTTCATTGGTTTTTTTTTTACAAAAATATCTTTTAAATTATTATTATAGCTATCAACCCATGTGTATGCTCTATCAGGCAATTCAGTAAATGATTTTGATGATACAAAAATAATTATATCAGATGTTTTTTTTAAAATTAAAAATTTTTTGATATTAAATGTAGAAAAAACATCACAAGAGTTAATAAAAAAAGATTTTTTATGGTCAAATTTTTTTAAAATTTCAAAAATTGTGAAAGCTTGTCCTTTTGTTTTTTTATTTAAAAAATGTAATTTAAATTTTCTTTTATTTAAATACTTAGTGTATTTATTTTTTTTTAATAAAATAATATTTTTTTTTTTATTAGGCAAAAATAAATTTATATAGTCAATTGTTTTTAAATTTTGATTATTTATTTTGTATAAAAACTTAGGTTCATAAATTTTTTCTTTTCTAAATCTTTCACCTTTTCCTGCAGCCGGTATTAAATATTTGTCAGCAATTTTTGCTTTACTAATTTTTTTAATAAAATATTTTTTGTTATTAAAAAAAATTTGCCAATTTCTATACTCTTCCAAATAATCAGGATTTCCAACATGTATAAAACTATCTACTGTTTTAATCTTTGAATTTTTTATAAAATTAAATGCTTCTGAAGGAAAATATTCCGAATTAGTTGAAATTTTTTTTTTTTTAATAATTTTAAAACTATCTAACATTGTATTAAAATTTTTATAAAAAAATAATCCTATTGATAATGGTTCATTTTGCCAGCTATTTGTGAAACTTTCTTTTTCCTTAATCTTTATTAAATTATTTTTTTTATCTGCTTTACAAAACGCATAATTATTATTATTTTTTGTAAAAGGATGCCAACCTTTGAAGCAGTAAACTTTATTATTTTTTAACTCTATATTTCTAAAATCCCATTTCCATGTAATATCACAATAAGAAAAAAATATATTTTCTAAATTATTAAATTGTTTAGAAGCCCTTAATAATGTTTCTACTGGGCCTAATTTATGATGCTTTATGGTTATTACTGTAGAATTGGAAATTTTTTTTAATAACTTAATATAATTCTTTTTAATTAGGTTATTTACAATGAAATATTTTCTAGTTGAAATAGGAAATTTTTTACAAATATTTGTTATCATATTATCAAATTTATTTATTTTTAAAAAAGGTTTATATGTTTTGTAACCAGCTTTATAAAACCGGCTTCCATAACCAGCGAGTGGAACTATTAAATTTAATTTCATTTAATAATACTCAGAACTTTACCTAATTTTCTGGAGATTTCTTTTATTGATCTACCATTTACTACAGACCATCCAGAGTAATACTTTATATCATATTTTTTTAATGATTTAATTACATCTAGTGTAAGACCACCGTCAATTTCATAATTTATTTTAAAATTTTTCTTTTTGAAAAAACTTTGAGTTTTTAAAATGTTTGAAATAATCGAATAATGGAATAATTGCCCTCCATAACCCAAGGGAACACCCATAAAAACAATCCAATCAATTTTATATTTTAAAATTAAATTTGATATTTCATCATTAATTTCTTCATTAACCTCTAAAAATATTCCAGGTTTCTTTTTAAGTGATAAAATTTTACATATTCCTTTTTCTAAATTTTTATAATTACTAAAGGATCTGCTATGTAAGCCAATATAATCAGCTCCTAAATTAGCGTAATGTTTTATATATTTATTTGCTTTTTCTTCTTGATCTAAGTTTGCGACCATCAAATGTAGATGTATTTTGTTTTTATTTGAAATTTTTTTTATATATTTTAATTTTTCTGAAACATTTAATACTCTGCTGATTAATTCGCCATCTCCCACATCTAGATGAAAATGGTCTAGTTTTTTTTTCAAAAATATTTTTACTAATTTTTTAAATTTTAAACCATAATTAACTTCTATTGGTGAAAATAAAAATTTAGAATTTTTAACACCTTTAAAATATTTAACTTCACTAGAAATTTTTGAATTAGATACTAATTTTGCAATATAAGAAGATTGATTAGTGTCTAAATCATAGCTTTTGTATTTAAAATAATTAATATCATTTATTGTAAGTTCTGGAGTTTGAATTAGATTCATTAATGACTCGCATTTATTAACTAATGCATTATGAATTTTGTTTTTTTCTAATATATTTATATGCTTTAATTTATCTCTAATAAGATAAAGTTTCTTTTTATCATTGTCATTTACATCTTTAACCACTTCTTTTAACTGGCTTGGTAAATTTGATACAAAAATTTGAAGAAAGTCACCTGCAACGTTAATTTTATAACAGCCAGCAGTCGCTTTTTTTAAAACATCTGGATGACTTCGCGAAGTTCCATGTAGGACTGCTGATATAAAATTATATTTTTTGATACTATCTACCCATTCTTTTGAAATTTCTGTTTTTACAAAGTTATTTTTATCGTATCCATGATGAACGGTTCCCAAATTACCAATAATTAATTTAGGTCTAGAATTAAAATATTTTATATTTGATTTGTTTATTATGTTAAAAAATTCTTTAGCAAAATATTTTATATCAATTATGCTCGGTACATAAACTTTCTTTTTATTTTCAACATAATTTAATTCATTAGCGCAAAATTCAAAATCATAAATATGATTATTCTTAATATTATTTAGTAGTTCAAATTCTTTTTTTAAAACTTTCAGAATCAATTTTTTTTTATTTTTGTCAAAATTTTTAATTTTTGGATCTTCAAGTAAAAAAGAGCTATCAAGTGTAAAGTGTGTAATTAAATTTTTTTTTTTAAAACTATTTAAAAATCTATAAATTCTATTTTTTGGAAAATCATATCTAAAATCAATGTGATCTAATCCAATCCCAAATAAAAAATCTTTTTTATTTTTTAAAAACAAATTAACGGCAGAATTAAAAGTATTATCAACAAACTCGCTTGGACCTTTTTTTAATTTTAAGTAGCCCTCAGAAAATTTATTTTTATATTTTTCTTTCTGACCCAAAGCATTAAAAGATGATTGAATTACAAGTGGTTTAGAATATTTTTGAGATGTTTCTAAATAGGCTTTAATATCAAGACTTCCTGGTCTAATATCATAAACATTTGCAGCTAATATAGATTGATTTTGATTTTTAATATTTATCCAAAAATATAGATCATTTAAAATTGTTGGAGAAATATTAATAAATTGTTCTAAAGTTATATTTGTATTGATATCGCATTCTTTCCAAAGAAGTTTTGAATTTAAATTTTCTAAAGGGATGTTTTCTTTTATATAATTAATTGCTGATTTTCTAACTATTCTATGTTTATTATTTAATAACGCTAAAATATCATTATAAATTTGTTTTTTACTATTAAATTTATTTTTTGAAAAAAAATAAATTTTTCCATCTAAACATTTGAAATTTTTAGTTTTATTCTTTACAAAATCTTTCAAAAAATTTCTTTCATTATCAATTAATGAGTCATATTCGATATTACTTTTATCAATTATTTGAGAGTCTGAATTATCTTCAACTTCCCATTTTTTAAAGAAATTTCTAAATAATTTACTTGCACTTACATTATTTGATTTAAAGCAAAATAGATAATTATTAATACAAAATACTTCAGCTCCTAAAAATATTAATATATTTTTAAAAAAATTCCTTTCAGAAAATTTTGCAAATCTATGTATCCAAAATACGTTTTGCGAATAAAATTTATCTTTAATTTCAGCGGCATTTACAACAAAGTCTTCTTGATTAATTAATATTATTTTATTTGAAAATAAATTTTTAAAAATATTTATAAAAGTATAATCTGTTGGAATGTAACAATAAAGTTCATTGTTTTCAGATATTTGAAATTTTTCTATATTTGATTTAATTATAGATGTATTTGAATTTATATTAATTTTTTCCTGACCAATATTTCTTTTAATTTCGATTTCCTCCGATCCACCAATCCAATGAAAAATAATTTTTAAATTATTTGAGTTTATATGAACTAAAATATAAACTTTATTTTTTTCACTACTTAAGGTTAAACCAATAATTATTGGTAGTTTTTTTCTATAAAGGTTATGAAAATTATTTGTATAATTAAAGTTTATAGTTTTATTTTTATTTTGAGTATTAAACTGCTTAACTAATGAAGAAATATAATTATATAAATCTGTATTTATATTTTCAATAGATACAGTAAAATTATTATTTATATAATTATCTACATTGATTAGTAAATTAAGCAGATTAGTATTTAATTTTTTATTGAATAAATCATTTTTAAAAGATTTAAAGAAGTTCAAACTTGAAAAAATAAAACCAAGATTATTTGTATTTCGTTTATTTTTAAAAAAATTCCGAGTCCATTTGCTTATAAAATTTATTTTTTTAATCTTTGCTTTATTGAAGTTTGAGTTATCTACAATTAAATCATAGTTATTTCCAAATCTTGATAAATAATTTACAAATGATGGAACATCAATTAAATCAAAATATTCCTTAGTGACTGATGGATTTCTATAAGATTTAACTCTATTTATTTTCCTTTTTAATAATTCTTTTTTGTTTGCAAGCAAAAGTATATTAAAATTAATTTTGTTAGAAATATTTGTATATGCAGTATAATGTCCTTCAATTATTATTATAGTATTTCTATCAATAGTTTGTTTTATATTTAGATCATTTTTTGCACTACCTGCTCTATTATATAAATTCTTTAAATAAATATTTAATTTTTTTTTTTTCCCAAAATTAAATTTTTCTATTTTATCTAAAAATTTAACAGTTTTATCTAAATCCATATGGTCTTCTGGTTCATAAAAAAAATTAGCTTCGTTTGATTTAAAATATTTTAATGAGTTCTCTCTATGGTTTCGACTTTTGAGGGTCCAATCTAATCTAAAAATAAATATATTTTTTGAATTTATTTTTTTTGCCAATTTATCTGCCAAAGTAGTTTTTCCAGCAGCTGTGGGGCCATCAATACCAATAATTAAATTACTACCTTTTTGTTTTGAAATATGTATTTTTTCTAGTATTTTGTTCAATAGTAAACTCATAGAATGATATTAACTAAAAATTCAGAAAATAAAATAAAATTCCTTATATTGCTATTCATTTTTCTTTTTTCAATTTCAATATCAAATGTGATTTCTAGAAATTATTATTCTGACAATTCATCATATGGTCAAGAAACTCAGTATCAAAAATTTTTTCGTGTTGTAAAAAAATTATATGTACCTGAAGACAATAAAAATTATAATTGTGAAATTGAAAATAATTTAGATGAGAGGCACAAATTAAGATGGCCTTTCCAAGCTCTTTGGTCAAAATCTTTCATAAAAATATCAGAAGTTTATGGTGAAAAAAAAATTATTTATGATTTTTACAAGATATTTTTAGGTTTAATTCTATTTAGTGGATTTTTATTAATAATAAATATTTATAAAAAAGAAGATTTTTTTAAAATTATTTTTCCATGTTCTTCAATTTTTTTAATATTTAGCCTATTAATATCAAGTTCAGTTATTTCAGAGATAAATTATACTATTATTGAATATATATTTTTGTGTGCTGCGCTTTATTTTATTAAAAAGAATTATTTTTATCCACTTTTATTATTATGTTGTTTGGCACCTCTAAATAGAGAAAGTGGTTTTATAATATTACTTTTGTACCCATTATTTTATCCAAAGAATATAAAAAATTTTATATTTTTGGGAATTATTTCAAGTGTTATATATTTTTTAGCAAATTATCAAATTATTAAATGTATTTTTACACCAGGTTTTTTAATTACAACTAATCCAAACTACGAATCAATTTCTGATTGGAGCTTATTTGAGACTTCTAAAATTTTATTAAATAATTTTATTTTTTATTTTTTTATAATTTTTTTATTTTGGAAAAAAAATATAAATCAAAAAAAAATATTAATTATATTTTTAATTTATTCCTTGTCATTTATCTTAGCTGCACCTCTTAATCATTCTATTGTTAAATTATTATATATACCACTTTTAATGATTTATGTCGCTGAATTTTATAAAGAAAATAAAATAAAATTTAATAATATATAATATAAAATAAAACTAATGATAAAATTATTCTATATAAAACAAATATATTAAGTGAAAAATTTCTAATAAATTTCATAAAAAATTTTATAGTCAAAAATGAAAAAGTAAATGATAAGATAATTCCAATTAATACTAAAAAATTAAATTCAATATTTTGTTGAAATATATCTTTTACGCTTAATAAACTTGCACCAGCTAAAGCTGGTATTGAAAGATAAAAAGATATCTTAGCCGAATCTGTCCTATTAAATCCTAGTATTCTTCCTGCAGTTATTGTTATTCCAGATCTACTTACTCCAGGTATAAGTGCTATCATTTGAAAAAAACCAATAATTAAAATCGATTTTATATTTAAATCTGATTCGACTTTTTTTAATACTTTATTTTTATCTGAAATATAAATTAAAATTCCAAAAAAAAGTGTAGTCCAAGCTATAACTTTAATATTTCTTAAATGATGTATTATATTTAAGGAGTACAATATATAACCCAGAATAATAATTGGTATTGAGCCAATAGCTATTTTATAAAATAGATTTTTATTGTTTTTAAAATCAAAAATTTCCTTTTTGAAATAAAATAATATTGCCAGCAAAGACCCCAAGTGAAGACTAATATCAATTAAGATTGATTGGTTATTTAATTCATAAATATTGGAAAATAAAATTAAATGAGCCGATGAGCTAATTGGTAAAAATTCAAAAACGCCTTGAATAATTGACAATAAAAAAATTTCAAGAAAGCCAGATATCATTATGGTTTTTTATTAATAACCTCAAATTATGTCTAATTTTTTCTAAATTTTATTGCATAACAGGTATGATATTTTATAAAAAAAGCTAGCAAATAATGAGTAAAATGAAATATAGGTCATATATTATGACCCAATTATACTTTAATTGTTATAATTATTAATATAAATTTCTGCCATGACAAAAAAAATGCTTAATTTTGTTAATTTTGATAAAGAAACTCCTCTAAAAAGAGAAGTATTAGAGAGAAAAGAAGACTTTAAAGAAATTTATAAGGAATTTATTAACCAAAAAGCGTTAGAGCAATCCAGTAGGTGTTCTCAGTGCGGAGTACCGTTCTGCCAAATTCATTGTCCTTTAAGCAACAATATACCAGATTGGCTTAAACTTACGGCGGAAGGAAGATTATTTGAAGCATACGAATTATCTCAAAGCACAAATAATATGCCAGAGGTTTGTGGAAGAATTTGTCCCCAAGATCGATTATGCGAGGGTAATTGTGTTATTGAACAATCTGGACATGGAACTGTAACTATAGGATCTGTTGAAAAGTATATTACCGAAAATGCTTGGGAAAATAATTGGATTAAACCTTTAAAAATAAAAAGTGAAAAAAAACAAAGTGTTGGAATTATTGGAGCTGGGCCTGCAGGTCTAGCTGCCGCAGAGCAACTGCGTAAATTAGGTTACCAAATTTCTATATATGATCGTTATGATAGACCAGGTGGTTTATTAATATACGGAATTCCTAATTTTAAATTAGAAAAATATGTCGTTGAAAGAAGAACAAAATTATTAAAAGAAAGTGGAATAAAATTTTATCAAAACTTTGAAGTAGGAAAAAATTTAAAATTAGAAGAATTAAGAAAAAAACATGATGCAATATTAATTGCTACAGGAGTATATAAGGCGAGAGAAATTGAAGCTAAGGGAAATGATATAAAAAATATTTTTCCAGCAATGGATTTTTTAGTTGCCTCAAATAAAAAAGGCTTAGGAGATAAAGTAGAATTATTTGATGATGGCACACTAAATGCTTCAAAAAAAAATATTGTTGTAATTGGTGGAGGAGATACAGCAATGGATTGTGTGAGAACTGCAATTAGACAAAATGCAAATTCTGTTAAATGTCTTTATAGAAGAGATAAAGAAAATATGCCTGGCTCAGCAAGAGAAGTAAATAATGCTGAAGAAGAAGGTGTAGAATTTGTTTGGCTATCAAGTCCAAAAGAATTTTTTGGAAAAGATAAGATCGAAGAAATTAAAGTAAACAAAATCAAACTTGGAAAACCTGATGATAGTGGCAGAAGAAAACCAGAAATTCAAAAAAATTCAGAATTTGTTACCAAAGCAGATATGGTGATTAAAGCATTAGGATTTGATCCAGAAAACCTTCCAGAGCTATTTGATTCTAAAAATCTTAAAGTTACTAAATGGGGAACTTTAAAAATAAATTTTGAAACTATGGAAACAAGTTTGCCTGGTGTTTTTGCTGCTGGTGATATTGTTAGAGGAGCTTCATTAGTAGTATGGGCAATTAAAGATGGACGTGATGCCGCTGAGTCTATCAATAGATTTTTGTTAAATAAGGAAAATGAAAAACAAAGAGTAGCTTAGTGAAAAATTATAAAAAAAATTTAGATATTTTAGAAAAAAACTATATTTATAATAAAAATATGGAGCATGATGCCTGTGGAGTAGGCTTAGTTGCATCAACAGATGGAAAAAAATCAAGAAAAATTGTAGAACATGGAATTGAAGCACTTAAGGCAGTATGGCACAGAGGAGCCGTAGATGCAGATGGAAAAACGGGAGATGGAGCTGGTATACATATAGAAATTCCTCACGATTTTTTTGCCGATAAAATTGAAACAAAGGGACATAAACACGATGATTCGACTATTTGTGTTGGGATGATTTTTTTACCTAGAGAGAACTTTAATACTCAAGAAGATTGTAAGACAATTGTTGAAAAAGAATTAACTAAATCTAATTTTAAAATTTATGGATGGCGACAAGTTCCAATAAATACTAAGGTTTTAGGTCAAAAAGCCAATAGTAATAGACCTGAAATTACTCAAATCTTATTCAAACATAATGATCAAAATTTATTTGATAAGAAATTAGAGAGAAAACTTTACGAAACTAGGAGAAAAATTGAAAACCAGGTAATTAAAAATAATTTAGATGGTTTTTATATTTGTTCGCTAAGTTCTAAATCAATAATTTATAAAGGAATGTTTTTAGCTGAAGCATTATCAGAATTTTATATAGATTTGAAAGATGAAAGATTTATTTCACGATATGCAATTTTTCATCAAAGATTTTCAACAAATACATTTCCAAGTTGGGATTTAGCTCAACCATTTAGAGCAATTGCACATAATGGAGAAATAAATACTTATAAGGGAAACTGTAACTGGATGAAAGTTCACGAAGATGAAATGGAAAGTCCATTATTTGAAGATATAGAAAATTTAAAACCAGTTATTCAACCAGGAGCTTCTGATTCTGCAGCACTAGATAATGTATTTGAATTATTAAATATTTCAGGCAAAACAGCGCCCTTAGCAAAATTAATGTTAATTCCTGACGCATGGTCGAAAAAAAGTAAGATTTTACCAAGAGATCATCAAAGACTTTTTAATTTTTTAAATAGCACAATGGAACCTTGGGATGGACCAGCTGCTATTGCGGCGACAGATAATGAATGGGCAATAGTTGCTAATGATAGAAATGGATTGCGTCCTTTAAGATACACAATAACAGAAGATAAATTGTTATTTGCTGGTTCAGAGACTGGCATGATAGAATTAGATGAAAAAAAAATAATTTCTAAAGGAAGACTTGGACCAGGTGAAATTATCGGAGTAAGAATAAATAAAGGCAAGGTTTTTAATAATATAGATATAAAAAATTATTTATCTAAAGAATTTAAACACTTCAACAATCAAATAATAGATCTTGATAAAAAAATTATAAATAATAAAGAAAAATTTTTTTTTGAAGGATCTGAATTGAGAAAAAGACAGCACTCGTTTGGAATAAGCATAGAAGATCTAGAACTTATTCTTCATCCAATGGTAGAAGATGCTAAAGAAGCTGTCGGCTCAATGGGAGATGATACGCCTTTAGCGGTATTGTCAGATAAATACAGACCTTTATATCATTTTTTTAGGCAAAATTTTAGCCAAGTAACAAATCCTCCAATTGATTCATTAAGAGAAAATAAGGTAATGAGTTTAAAAACTAGATTTGGAAATTTAGGAAATATATTAAATTTTGATAAGTTAACAAAAGATAATATTTATGTTTTAGAGAGTCCTATTTTGTCAAACTCTCAATTTGAAAAGTTTTTGAATTTTTTCGGTAAAAATTATCAAATTATTGATTGTACTTTTGAACATAATGATAACTTGAAATGTTCTCTAGATAGAATTTTGAAAGAATCTGAAATTGCAGTTAGAAAAGGAATAACGCAACTTGTTTTATCTGATAAAAATGTATCTGAGAAAAAGCTTGCTATTCCTATGCTTTTAAGTGTGGGAGCAATAAATAAAAATTTAATTAAAAATAAGTTGAGAGGGTATGTCTCGTTAAATGTTCAAACTGGAGAAGCTCTCGATACCCATTCATTTGCCACGCTTATAGGAGTTGGTGCAACGACAATAAATCCATACTTATCATTAGATAGCTTGTATCAAAGATTTCAAAAGAAACTTTTTGGAAATCTAAATTATTTAGAATGTGTTGGAAGATATATAAAATCAGTAAATTCTGGGCTTTTAAAAATAATGTCTAAAATGGGAATATCTGTTCTAAGTTCATATCGCGGAGGCTGTAACTTTGAATCTTTAGGATTAAGCAGAACAATAGTTTCTGAATATTTTCAAGGAGTGACTTCAAAAATATCTGGCATTGGATTGAAAGGCATAGAAAAAAAAATCAGAAAAATTCATCAGGAAGCATTTGAAAGTATAGACTCAGTATTACCAATCGGGGGCATTTATAGATATAGGAAAAATGGAGAAATACATCAATATCAAGGTAGATTGATTCACCTACTTCAGTCTGCTGTATCAAGCAATTCTTACGATATGTATAAAAAATATCTAAAAGGAATTTATAATCTCCCGCCAATTCATTTGAGGGATTTAATAGATTTTAGAAAAAGATATTTAAAAACTTCAATTGATATTTCAGAGGTAGAACCAATATCAGAAATACTAAAAAGATTTGGAAGCGGAAGTATGTCACATGGAGCTTTGTCTAAAGAAGCTCACGAAACTCTAGCAATAGGCATGAATAGAATAAAAGGTGCCTCATGCAGTGGAGAAGGTGGAGAAGATGAAAAAAGATTTAATTTAATGGAAAATAATGATAGCGCAAATTCAAGAGTTAAACAAATAGCTTCAGCAAGATTTGGAGTAACAATTAATTATTTAAATAATTGTAATGAAATTGAAATAAAGATAGCACAAGGAGCAAAACCAGGAGAAGGTGGCCAATTACCTGGTTTTAAGGTTACAGAGGAAATTGCAAGATTAAGACATTCAACACCCGGAGTTACTTTGATTTCACCTCCCCCTCATCACGATATTTATTCTATAGAAGACTTAGCTCAGTTAATTTATGATTTAAAACAAGTTAATCCAAAAGCTAGAGTGTGTGTAAAATTAGTTGCTTCATCTGGGATTGGAACCATAGCAGCAGGAGTTGCTAAGGCTAAAGCAGATATAATATTGATATCTGGACATAATGGTGGAACAGGAGCAACTCCTCAAACGAGTGTTAAATATGTTGGTATCCCTTGGGAAATGGGTTTGACAGAAGTAAATCAGGTTTTAACTTTAAATAATTTAAGACACAATATTACACTTAGAACAGATGGCGGAATAAAAACTGGAAGAGATGTTGTTATTGCTGCAATGATGGGTGCAGAAGAATATGGAGTAGCCACCACCGCTCTTGTAGCAATGGGTTGTATTATGGTTAGGCAATGTCATTCAAACACTTGCCCCGTGGGAGTATGTACTCAAGATGAAAAATTGAGAGAAAAATTCAAAGGAACACCTGAAAAAGTAGTAAATTTATTTACATTTATTGCTAGCGAGGTAAGAGAAATATTAGCTAGTTTAGGTTTTAAATCAATTAATGAAATTGTAGGAAGAACGGATTTGCTAAAACAAGTTAGTACAGGATCATCAAATTTGGATGATTTAGATTTACACCCATTGTTTGTGTTACCAGATCCTGGTAAAAATAAAAGGTATTGTGAATTTAAAAAAATTAATGAGGTTCCAGACACTTTAGATCAAACAATATTAGCAGAAATTGATTCTAAAATTTTAAATAAAAAAATAATTGAAAAAGAATTTAATATAAAAAATACTCATAGGGCAGTTGGAACTAGAATTTCTTATTATTTATTAAAAAAATATGGATATAATAAATTAGAAGATGGTTTTTTAACTTTGAAATTTAAGGGTTCGGCTGGACAGTCTTTTGGTGCTTTTGGAACTAAAGGTTTAAAACTTTTACTCAAAGGAGATGCCAATGATTATGTTGCAAAAGGTTTATCAGGGGCCTCTATATCAATCAAAATAGCAGAAGACAGTAATTTGATATCTAATGAAAATACAATTATAGGAAATACAGTTCTTTATGGTGCAACTTCAGGAAAACTATTTGCAGCAGGACAAGCAGGTGAAAGGTTTGCAGTAAGAAACTCTGGGGCAATTTCTGTGATTGAAGGATGTGACTCTAATGGATGCGAATATATGACAGGAGGAAATATTGTAATACTTGGAGATGTAGGAGATAATTTTGCAGCAGGAATGACAGGAGGTATGGCTTTTGTTTATAATTTAAATCAACAATTTGAAAAAAAAGTCAATTCAGAAACGGTAGTTTGGCAAAAACCAGAAACTGAACATTGGATAAATTATCTAAAAAATTTAATAATAGAACATTATACGGAAACAAATTCAAAAATTGCTGAAAAAATAATAAATAATTTTAATGAAGAAATTAATAATTTTATTCAAATTTGTCCAAAAGAAATGATAAATAAATTAAAAAATCCATTAACTAAAAAATTAAATTTTAAGGAAGTGAGTTGAATATTTTAAAAAGAATTTTTAATTATTTTATCTAATTCTTTTGAAATTTTATTTAAATTATTTTTTTTCGATAGGCTGTGATCTCCATTTTTAATTATTATTTTATTTTTTTTTGCTTTTTTAAAAATTTTTAGGACTTTTTTTGAAAAATTTATAGGAACCACATCATCTTTAGATCCATGGAACATAGTAACAGGGATTTTTAAACTTGATCTCATATTTAGAACTTTATTTTTCTTACCATTTATAAAAAGTTGTCTAGTTAATGGATAAGTATATTCTCCATGTTTTAAATAATAAATTCCTTTTTTTTTAATTATTTCTTTAATTTTCCTACTAAATTTTGTCCACATTAATTTATCTAAAAATTCAGGCGCTGATCCAATCCCAATAAATCCTTTAACTTGATTATTAAAAACTTTTAATAAATTTAAAGCAATCCATGATCCCATACTTGAACCTATAAAAATATATTTTTTTCTTTTACATTTTGCTTTTATTATTTTTTTAGCATCATTGGTCCATTTAGTAATGTTGCCATTAGTAAATTTTCCATATGATTTTCCATGTCCTGAGTATTCAAATGTTAAAAAATTAATTTTGTTTTTAATACTATATTTAGCAAAATGAGCTGGTTTTTCTCCTTCTATATCTGACATAAACCCATGTAAAAAAATTAAACATAAATCAGAGCGTGAATTTATAGATAAAAATCTTATTTTTTTTGTTTTTGAAATATAGAAATATTTAAATCGTTTATAACGCATAAGAGTTAATATATAAGATAAAATTGATGAGTTCTAAATTAAAAATTTTGCAAGTTATACCAAAGTTAGGCTATGGGGGTGCAGAAACTGGATGTTTTGATCTTGCACATTATCTTGCAGAAAATGGTTGTTCTTCATACATTGTTACAAGCGGAGGAGAATTAACTAAATTTATAAATAAAAAAAAAGTTAAGTTAATAAGATTACCTGTCCAAAGTAAAAATCCAATATTAATGTTTATTAATACTTTAATTTTAATAGTTCTAATTTTAATTTTTAATATATCTATTGTCCATGCAAGAAGCAGGGCTCCAGCATGGTCATGTTTTTTTGCAACAAAAATTACTAGAAGAAAATTTGTTACCACATTTCATGGAACATATAATTTTACAAATAGTTTTAAAAAATTTTATAATTCAATAATGTTAAAATCTAATCTTATTATAGCCGGATCAAATTTTATTTTTTCCCATATAAATGAAAATTATTTCAAATATTTAAATATAAAAAATAAATTTTTAGTAATATTTAGAGGAATAAATACAGAATATTTTAATCCTAATAAAATTGTGCAAAGTGATGAAAAAAAAATTTTGAAACAATGGGATATTAATAAGTATGTTGACCTTAAGAATATTCCTTTAATTCTTCTCCCAGGTCGTTTGACAAGTTGGAAAGGTCAAGAAGTGTTTATAGAGGCTCTGCATAAACTAAATAAAGAATTTCCAGAAAAGGAATTTATAGCAGTTATATTAGGCTCTGACCAAGGAAGAAAAGTTTATAAAAAAAAATTAGTAAGGCTTGTTGAACAATATAGATTGAGTAATTATGTTAAATTTATAGATAATTGTGAACTAATGCCTTTAGCCTATAAGGTTTCAGATATTGTTGTGTCAACTTCTATAAAACCCGAAGCTTTTGGGAGAGTTTCGGTGGAAGCTCAGTCTATGGAAAAACCAATAATAGCAAGTAATATCGGAGGATCAAAAGAGACAATAATCAATGACAAAACAGGTTTTTTATTCGAGGCCGGAAAACCTGAAGCTTTAAGTGAAAAATTGATTCATGTCTTAAATTTAGATGAAAGCACATTGAAATTTATTGGAATAGAAGGTAGAAAAAATGTTGTAAAAAAATTTAATATCGAAAAAATGTGTTTTTCAACTTATTCAGAATATAAAAAGTTAATATTATAAATGCCTAATATAAAGCTGCCTGATGGAAATAGTTTAAATTTTGAAAACAAGGTAAATGGTTTACAAATTGCTGAAAAGATAAGTAAATCACTTTCTAAACAAGCTTTAGTAATTAGTGTTGATGGAAATTTAAAAGATTTAAATTATGAAATAGACAAAGATTGTTCAGTAAAAATTTATACATCAAAAGATAAAGAAGGATTAGAAACAATAAGACATGATACAGCGCATGTATTAGCAATGGCTGTACAAGAACTTTTTCCTGGCACACAAGTAACTATAGGGCCAGTAATTGATAATGGATTTTACTATGACTTTGCAAGAAAAAAACCATTCACCGAAGAAGATTTAAGAAAAATAGAAAAAAAAATGTTAGAGATTGTAGATAGAGATGAGTCTACTCATAGGGAAGTATGGAAGCGTGACAAAGCCATTGAGCACTTTAAAAAAGTAGGAGAAATTTATAAGGCTGAGATAATAAAAGATATTCCTAAAGAAGAAGAAGTTTCAGTTTACTTTCATGGAAAATGGCATGATTTATGCAGAGGACCTCATTTGATGTCTACTGGAAAAATTGGAAAATATTTCAAACTTACAAAAGTTTCTGGTGCCTACTGGAGAGGAGACTCTAATAATGAAATGCTGCAAAGAATTTATGGAACTTCTTGGCCATCTCAAAAAGAACTTGATGATTATTTAAAGAGAATTGAGGAAGCTGAAAAAAGAGATCATAGAAAATTGGGAAAAGAAATGGATCTTTTTCATTTTAGGGAAGAAAGTCCAGGATCTGTTTTTTGGCACGAAAAAGGTTGGAATTTATTTCAAAAACTTATTAATTATATGAGAGCTAAGCAAAAAAAAGCTGGATATAAAGAAATTAATACACCAGAAATTTTAGACAGATCTCTTTGGGAAAAATCTGGCCACTGGGAAAAATTTGGCCAACATATGTATACTTCAAAAACGCCAGATGAAAAAGTTTTTGCAATTAAACCTATGAATTGTCCTGGGTGTGTACAAGTTTTTAATCAAGGTTTAAAAAGTTATAGAGATTTACCTTTAAAAATGTCTGAATTTGGCAAAGTTCATAGATACGAGCCATCTGGTGCTCTTCATGGACTATTAAGAGTAAGAGCATTTACACAAGACGATGCACATATATTTTGTACAGAAGATCAAATCACAGAAGAATGTCTGTCAGTTACAAATTTAATACTTGAGATTTATAAAGATCTTGGTTTCGAAAATGTTATTTTAAAATATTCGGATAGACCATCAATAAGAGTTGGAGAAGATAAAGTTTGGGATAAATCTGAAGAAGCGTTATTAAAAGCAGTAAAGGCATCGAAACTTGAATATAGTATTAATAAAGGCGAAGGTGCTTTCTATGGACCCAAAATTGAATTTGTTCTAAGAGATGCCATAGGAAGAGATTGGCAGTGCGGAACTTTACAAGTTGATTTAAATTTACCAAGCAGATTAGGAGCAACATTTGTAGACAAAGATGGCACCAAAAAAGTTCCAGTTATGCTTCATAGAGCATTATTTGGTTCTTTAGAGAGATTTATAGGCATATTAATAGAAAACTATGCTGGAAAATTACCTTTTTGGATAACACCTTTGCAAGCAATGGTTATTCCAGTATCTGAAGAATTTGATACATATGCGAAAAAAATTTGTGATAAAATTAGTGAAGTTGGCATTAATTGTGAAATTGACCTAAAAAATCACAACTTAAATTATAAAATTAGAGAACATTTGATGTCAAGAATTCCTTTACTGTTAATTTGTGGAAAAAAAGAAGTTGACTCTAATACCATAACTATTAGAAGATCGGACTCTGAAAAACAAGAAACTATGGAAATAAATAATTTTCTAAAAACATTTTCTGCTAAAAACAAAGCACCTTCATTTTAAGTGGCAGAATTTAAACAAAATTACTTTCAAAGAAAAACAAGGCATAAGGGACCGCGAGCTAATCACAGAATTAATTCGCCCGAAGTTCAAGTAATTGCAAGCTCAGGCGAAAATTTAGGTATAATGAATACTACAAAAGCTATTTCAATTGCAAAGGAAGAGGGTTTAGATTTAATTGAGATAGCACCAAATGCTTCTCCTCCAGTTTGTAAAATTATTGATATGGGAAAATTTAAATATGAAGCACAAAAAAAAGCAAATAAAGCAAAAAAAAGACAAAAAAAAATTGAGCTAAAAGAAATAAAATTAAGACCAGTCACTGAAGTTCATGATTATAATTTCAAGTTAAAAAATGCTCTAAGATTTCTTTCAAAAGGTGATAAAGTTAAATTTACAATTCGCTTTAAAGGAAGAGAATTAATGCATTCAAATCTTGGCAATGATTTAATGAAAAGAATACAAGAAGATATTAAATCACTTGGAAAAGTCGAAATGAGCCCAAAGTTTGATGGTAAGCAAATGATAATGGTAATTCAGCCTTTATAAGTTATAATATTAGTTGTAAATTTTATCCAATATTTGTATAAACTCATCGAATTATGCCAAAATTAAAAACTAAAAGTTCAGCAAAAAAAAGATTTAAAATTACTGCAAAAGGTAAAGTCATCATGTCTCAAGCGGGAAAAAGACATGGCATGATTAAGAGAACAAATAGACAAATTAGAAATCAAAGAGGCACTACAGTTATGTCAAAACAAGATGGAAAAATTGTAAAGTCGTATATGCCTTACAGTTTAAGAGGTTAAAATGGCAAGAGTAAAAAGAGGCGTAACAAGCAAAGCTAAACATAAAAAGGTTTTCAAAGCTGTAAAGGGCCAGTGGGGTAGGCGAAAAAATACAATAAGAGTTGCAAGACAGGCAATGGAAAAGGCTATGCAGTATGCATACAGAGATCGTAGAGCAAAAAAAAGAAATTTTAGATCATTATGGATACAAAGAATTAATGCTGGAGTTAGAGCCGAGGGATTAACATATTCAAAATTTATTAGCGGCTTAAATAAATCAGGTATTAAGTTAGATAGAAAAATTCTAGCTGAGATAGCTTATAATAATCCCGAAGCTTTTAAAAATATAGTTAAAAAAGCTCAAGCTGCACTTGGTTAATCTTCACTATTGTTTTTCTTCTGTTAAGAAATAATCTGTAAAAATGTCAGATTTTGAAAAATTAATAAATAGATTTAAGGATAAAATCAACAACGCTCACAATTCTTTAGAGCTAGATAAAATAAGATCAGAGATTTTTGGTAAAAGCGGTTTAATCAATACTGAATTTAAAAAACTTGGATCATTATCCCCAGACGATAAAAAAAAAATAGCTTCAGAAATAAACAATGCAAAACAAGAGCTGACAAAATTATTTAATCAAAAATCCACAGGTTTACAAGATACAGAAATCGATGAACAGCTTAAGAAAGAAAAAGACGATGTAACGCTTCCAGAAAAAGATTTTAGTATTGGAAAAATTCATCCGGTATCTCAAGTAATTGATGAAATTTCATCTATATTTTCTGAAATCGGATTTAGTGTTGAGGAAGGTCCAGACGTTGAAAGTGAATATTATAATTTTACTGCTCTTAATACACCAGAAAATCATCCTGCAAAAGATATGCACGATACTTTTTATATTGAAGAAAATATGAAGACACTATTAAGGACCCATACTTCCCCAGTACAAGTAAGAACGATGTTAAAAGGAAAACCTCCATTCAAAATTATAGCACCAGGAAGGACTTACAGAAGTGATAGTGATCAAACACATACTCCTATGTTTCATCAATTAGAAGGACTTCATATAGATAAAAATATAACCATGGGTCATTTAAAAGGCTGCCTAAATTATTTTATAAAAGAGTTTTTTGAAATAAATAAAATTAAAATGAGATTTAGACCAAGTCATTTTCCATTTACTGAACCTTCTGCTGAAGTTGATATAGGTTACCGAATTGAAAATAATAAAATTATAATTGGCGAAGGAGATAAATGGCTAGAAATACTTGGATGTGGAATGGTTCATCCTAATGTTCTTAAAAATTCAAAAGTTGATCCAAATAAGTATCAAGGTTTTGCATTTGGCATAGGCATTGATAGGTTAGCAATGTTAAAATATGGAATTAACGATTTAAGATCTTTTTTTGAATGTGACTATAGATGGTTAAATTATTATGGTTTTGATCCTTTAGATGTGCCAACAAATTACAGAGGTCTCAGTAAATGAAATTTATAAAAAATTGGCTTTCTGATCACTTAAAAACAAACAAAAATGAGTCACAAATTATTGAAAAATTAAATAGTACAGGTCTAGAAGTTGAAAAGGTTGAGCCTGTGAAAAATGAGTTAAGTGATTTTGTTATAGCAAAAATAGTTAAAGCAGAAAAGCATCCCAATGCCGATCGATTAAAACTATGTAATGTAGATATTGGTAAAAATGAATTAGTAAAAGTCGTCTGTGGTGCGCCAAATGCAAAAGATAACTTAGTAACTATATATGCTCCACCAGGATCAATAATTCCAAAAAACAACATGAAATTAGAAGTTTCGAAAATAAGAGGAGAAACTTCTTATGGAATGCTTTGTTCTGAGTCAGAACTTAATTTATCAAAGGAAAGTGAGGGAATTATTGAATTAAAAAAAAGTAATCAAACAAAAATAGGAAAAAGCTATTTTAAAAGTAGTTCTGAAAACGTAATAGAACTGTCAATAACTCCAAACAGGCCTGATTGTTTGGGTATTAGAGGTATAGCAAGAGATCTTGCTGCTAGTGGATTTGGAAAATTAATAGATAATAGTAATTTTAAAAAAATAAAAAAAAAAGGCAAACAAACACTAAAAGTAAAGATAGAAAAAAGTAAAAGCCAAGCTTGTACGATATTTGGTAGTTGTCTTATTAAAAATATAAAAAATCAAGAAAGTCCAGAATGGTTAAAAAAAAGAATAATTGCAATAGGATTAAGACCAATTTCTGCAGTTGTTGATATAACAAATTATGTAATGTTTGATCTAAACAGGCCTCTTCATGCCTATGACTTAGACAAAATAAATAAAGGTATAATTGTACGAAATTCAAAAAAAGGAGAAAAATTTAAAGCTTTAGACAATAAAGAGTATAATTTAGATGATCAAATGTGTGTTATATCAGATAATGAAGGAGTTTTAGGATTAGGAGGAGTAATAGGCGGAACAAGGTCAGGAACAGAACTTTCTACTAAAAATATTTTACTAGAATCTGCTTATTTTGATCCAGAGATTACTAGAAAAACAGCAAAAAAATTAGAATTAAATAGCGATGCTAAGTTTAGATTTGAAAGAGGTATTGATCCAAATTCAATTGTGGAAGGATTAGAAAAAGCTTCTGCAATGATAGTTAAAATTTGTGGAGGAGAAGTATCAAAATTAGATATTCAATCAACTAAAAAATTTGAGGTTAAAAAAATATTATTTGATCCAAATATTGTATCCAAAATAATAGGAATACAAATACAAACTAATGAGATAATAAAAATTTTGCAAGACTTAGGGTTTAAAATTAAAAAAAAAGGTAAAATTCTAAATGTCGAAGTTCCTAGTTGGAGACCAGATATATATGGTCAAATAGATTTAGTTGAAGAAGTAATAAGAATTAAAGGATTTAACAAAATTAAATCTATAGAACCTGAAAAAAAAAGATTAAAACCAACTCTAGATTTTTTTCAAAGACATTTTCATTTAGCTCAGAGATCTGTTGCCTCAAAAGGATATTTTGAGACAATAACTTGGTCTTTTACAGACGAAAAATCAAATAATCGCTTTAGAGAAAACTTACAAGAAATTAAAATTATTAATCCGATAAGCTCAGATTTGAGTGTTTTAAGAAGTTCATTGTATCCAAATTTAATTTATTTCTTGAAAAAAAATATTGATAGAGGATTTGAAAATCAGTCACTATTTGAAATTGGACCATCTTTTATTGGTAAAAAACCTGGAGAACAAATTACGCTTGTTTGTGGCGTTCGAAAAGACAACTTATTAGATGTTTACGGAATAAAAAAAGATCTTGTGCAAACTTTAGTCGAATTAGGAATAGATAAAAATGAAACTAAAATAAATATTGCAACCCCAAGCTATTATCATCCAGGAAGATCTGGTTCGATAGTAACAAAAAATAGTCAGAAGTTATTAGCTTATTTTGGAGAAATTCATCCAAAAATAATTGAAAATACATATGGTTTTGAGATTTTTTTAGATAATTTGGTGAATTATAAAAGGCAAAATAAAAAAATTAAACCAAGTATAATATTTTCAGATTATCAAAAATCTGAAAGAGATTTTGCTTTTGTAGTAAAAAAAGACTATCTAGCACAAGATTTGATAGATATTATAAAAAATGTTGATAACCATTTAATTAAAGATGTCAAAATTTTTGATGTATATCAGGGAGAAAACATACCATCAGATAAAAAATCAATAGCTTTAAAAGTTACAATTCAGTCAGATCATAAAACTTTGAATGAAAAAGACTTAAATGATATTTCTCAGAAAATTATTTTGAATGTTGAAAATAAAGCTAGTGCAAAACTAAGATCTTAATGAGTGAAATCGATCATATTAGAAATTTTGCAATTATAGCTCATATTGATCATGGTAAATCTACAATAGCAGATAGAATCATTCATAAATGTGGAGGATTATCAGAAAGAGAGATGAAAGATCAAGTTTTAGACTCCATGGATATTGAAAGAGAGAGGGGAATAACTATTAAAGCACAAACTGTTAAGCTAAATTATAAAGCCAAAAATGGAAAAAATTATATTTTAAATATAATAGATACGCCAGGACATGTTGATTTTAGTTATGAAGTAAGTAGATCACTTTATGCTTGTGAAGGATCGATATTGATTGTTGATAGTACTCAAGGAGTTGAAGCTCAAACATTAGCGAATGTGTATCAAGCACTAGATATTAATCACGAAATAATTCCAGTACTAAATAAAATAGACTTACCCGCCTCAGATTTAGAAAAGACAACTAAACAAATTGAAGATGTGATTGGTATAGATACTGAAAATGCAGTTCCATGTTCTGGAAAAACTGGTGAAGGTATAGATGAGATATTAGAACAAATTATTGAACAATTACCTGGACCACAGGGAAACCCTGATGATGATCTAAAATGCTTATTAGTTGATAGTTGGTATGATACTTACTTAGGAGTAGTTATTTTAGTTAGAGTAATTAATGGCAAAATAACTAAAAATATGAAGATTAAAATGCTTTCAACGGATCAAGATTATATAGTTGAAAAGGTTGGAGTTTTTACTCCGAAAGCAAAAGATATAAATGAATTAAGCACTGGTGAGATTGGTTTTATAACCACTGGTATAAAAGTTTTATCTGAAACTAAAGTAGGAGATACAATTTGCGATGCAACAAAAACAAAAATAGATCCTTTACCAGGTTTTAAACCAAGTAAGCCAGTTGTTTTTTGTGGACTTTTTCCTGTTGATAGCTCTGAATATCAAAAATTAAAAGATGGTTTAGCTAAGCTACAGTTGAATGATGCAAGCTTTTCATTTGAAGCAGAGTCATCTTCTGCATTGGGATTGGGTTTTAGATGTGGATTCTTAGGATTACTTCATCTTGAAATAATTACAGAAAGATTAGAGAGAGAATTTGATGTTAATTTGTTAACAACAACTCCTGGCGTTGTCTATAAGGTTCATTTAAATAATGGAAAGATAATTGATTTACAAAATCCATCAAGTTTACCTGATCCAACATTAATAAAATTTATTGAAGAGCCATGGATTAAAGCAACAGTAATAACCCCTGATGAGTATTTAGGGTCAATAATTAAAATGTGTCAGGATAAAAGAGGTATACAAACTAACCTAAGCTATTCAGGAAACAGAGCAGTTTTAAGTTATGAATTGCCCTTGAATGAGGTAGTTTTTGACTTTAATGACAGAATAAAATCTATGACCAGTGGCTATGCAAGTTTTGATTATGAAATAATTGAACATAGAGAAGGTAATTTAGTTAAGCTTGGAATATTGGTTAATGGAGAACCAGTAGATGCCTTAGCAATGATGATTCATAAAGATTTTGCTCAAAGGACAGGAAGAGAAGTCTGTGAAAAATTAAAAGATCTAATCCCAAGACATAATTTTATGATACCAGTGCAAGCAGCAATTGGTGGCAAAATAATAGCAAGAGAAACTATTAAAGGTTTTAAAAAAGATGTTTTAACAAAAATTCATGGTGGTGGTGCAACAGATAGAAAAAGAAAACTTTTAGAAAAGCAAAAAAAGGGAAAAGCTAGATCTAAGCAATTTGGAAGAGTAGAAATACCCCAAGAGGCTTTTATTGGTGTTTTGAAAATAAATAAGAATGACTAGTATATTAATATTAATTTTAATTATATCAAATTTTTTTTTAATTTATTTTCTTAATAGAAAAAAAATTAAAAAATATTTTTCAACTTCATCAATAAAATCGGTAAATATAGAAAAAGTAAATAAAATTTTTGAGTCTAAAAAAATATCAGATAATCTTTATGGACCAAAAGAAGACGTAATAATAAAAAGTTTTTGCACTCCCTCAGGACAAAAAGACATAGTAGGAAAAACTTCAGAATATGAAGCTTGGATTCTCTCGAGCTTAAGCAAAATTAGTAAAAATATTTTTGAATTTGGTACCTGTAGTGGAAAAACGACAACTTTAATGGCATTAAATTCTCCTTCAGAAGCAAAAATCATAACTTTAACATTAAATTCTGATCAAGCAAAAAATCTTATTTTAGATAACACAGACAATAAAGTCTCTATTAGAAATATAATAAATGAAAGTAACTATGAAAAATTTCTTTTTTCTGATCAAGAACTTGAAAAAAAAATTTCAGTCCTTTTCATGGACTCTCGTGAATTAGACGCCAATAAATATCAAAATAAATTTGATCTGATATTTATTGATGGCGGTCATACATACAGTATAGTTGAAAATGATTCTTATAAAGCTTTTAAAATGATAAAAAAAGGTGGAATTATACTTTGGCACGATTATGTTCCTGGAAAAACTTCGGATAAAGATATAGTTAAATATTTAAACAAGATTGCTAAGGATAAAAATATTTTTCATATAGAAAATACTTCATTGTGCTATTTTAATAATATTTAAAAATGTGGAGAGATGGCCGAGTGGTTTAAGGCGCACGCTTGGAAAGTGTGTGTACCCTCACAGGTACCGTGGGTTCGAATCCCACTCTCTCCGCCATATAAATTTATAAAAAATTTTTATATAACAGAATTTATAAATATGTAAAAACCATAAATGAGAGTAAATAAATTTAGCAATTTATAAAAAACAATATTATCAATTTTTTTAAAAATGACTTGTGAAATAAAAAAAATAATAATTGGTATCCAAATAAATTTTAAATATATAAAATTAATTTTTTGATAAAAAATATTTATAAAAAATATTTGAAATAAGGCAAATATCAAATATCCACTTGCAATATTGTGACGTATAATTTTTTTATTTTTGTTAGTATTTGATGCTATAATAGACAATAAAGTCCCACCGAGATTAGTTAATCCATGAATAACTCCTAAAGCAGCTAAAGCAATATTCATGTTTTTAATTTTGAATTTTTTTTTATTTAAATTAATTAAATTAGCTATTGAAAAAATAATTAAAACGATTGAAATAAAAAAAATAAAATTGATTGAATTTTCAATATATTTTATAGCAATTAATCCTAAAATTAAAAAAGGAACACTTAATCTTAAAATTTTTTTTCCAAAATCTAAATTTTTATTTTCATATGAAATTATTTGAAGAAAACTGATTATAATTGAGTAAGGCAACAATATATTTAATACCTCAAAATAATTATATCCGATAAGTAAAAAAGTGGGCGTCCCTAACAAAAGTAAACCAATACCAAATAAAGATTGAAAAAAACAAAAGGCAGATATTATTACTAATTCAAAAAAAGACATTTTATTTACATATAATTATTTTAATATTTAAAGGTAAAAGATATTATTAGTCTTATATTTAAAATAAATCTATTTCTCTAAATAGTAAATTTTGACTAATCACATAAACTAAAAATTAATTTTTGACAAGAATTCTTCCAATAATTTTATTTATTATAGACTCATCATCTTCTTTATCTGTATTATAATAATATATTTTATTACTTATTATTTTACTTTCAGGTGGTGTATGCAAAGGTATATAAATGGAGTGAACTTCTTTTTTTAAAGCTGCACCCAGGCAAACGGGGCCCGATTCATTTCCAACTACATAATTACACGAATTTATAATTTCTATAATTTCTGAAATATTTTTATGATAAGTAAAAGAAACTTGTTTAGATTTTTTAATTTCGCTTGAAAAAAAATCTAAAAAATATTTCTTTTTAGGGGCAAAATTTATAAATATTTTAGAATTATTAATTAATAATTTTTCAATTATTTTAATATAATTTTTTATATGCCAATTATTTTGATCATGGTGAGAATCTAAACTTATAAAAATTTTATATTTAGAATCAGACTTTTCTTTTTTATTGTTTTCTGAAATTTTTAAAAAATAGTCTTTTTTTTTAATTGGCAAATTTAAATTTTCTGTGTAATAAAAAATTTTTTCAGAATATGTTAAATGACTATATTTATTATCTTTATTTAAAAAAAATTTTCCACTCCCAAAAATGATTTTTTTTTTTGCATTAGATAAGTATACAGGAATCATTAATCTTCTTGGACTGCCAGTCATAATTAGATTTTCCACATTAAATTTGTTAATTAAATTTTTTATTTTTATAATATTTTTAATTGTTTTAAAGAATGAAAGTCTTGTATTGTCAAAGTATACTATCTCTTCATGAAATGTTTCATTTTGGAACACATCTTTAGAATGGTTAACTTTATTTGAAATAATAATTAATTTTTCTTTATAGCTTTCATGAAGTGATCTCAGCAAAGGTAAATGATATATTAAATCACCTAGTCCCCTAGCGGCAATAATTACTAAGCATTTTTTCATTATTCGATTTTTTACAAATTTACGATTTTGTCAGTTAAAAAATGATGTTTTTTCATAAAAAACCAATTATAGAAAAATAATTTTAAAATTGTCTTATAACTGTTTATTACCAACAGTTTTTTAAGATTCTAGGTTAAGTCAATTTTATTTAATTAGGTAAAAATGATACAATTTATTTTTCCAAAAAATTAAAAATGACAAGAAAAACAAACAATTCTTCATATCAAGCAGACTCAATCAAGGTTCTTAAAGGATTAGAGGCCGTTAGAAAAAGACCAGGAATGTACATCGGGGATACAGATGATGGAACAGGCTTACATCATATGGTTTATGAAGTAGTTGATAATTCAATCGATGAAGCATTGGCGGGTCACTGTAAAAATATTGAAATTGATATTAATCCTGATGATACTGTAACTGTAAAAGATGATGGAAGAGGTATACCAGTTGATATGCATAAAGGAGAAAAAAAATCTGCTGCAGAAGTTATAATGACACAATTACATGCGGGAGGTAAATTTGATCATGATTCATATAAAGTATCAGGTGGATTACATGGTGTAGGAGTATCAGTAGTTAATGCATTATCTGAAAAACTAAAATTAGAAATTGATAGAGATGGAAAAAAATATTTTATAGAATTTATAGATGGAAAAGCAAAGTCATCACTTAAAGTTATTGGAAAATCTAAAAATACAGGAACAAAGATAAATTTTTTACCATCAAAAGAAATTTTTTCTTCAACAAAATTTAGTTCTAACATAATTCAAAAAAGAATGAGAGAGCTTGCATTTCTTAACAAAGGTATAAAAATTTCAGTTAATGATTACACTCAAAAAAAAGAAAAAAATATCACTTTTAAATTTGAAGGAGGAATAATTGAATTTGTAAATTATTTAGATGAAAAAAGAGAAAAGCTTCAAAATAAAAATAGTAATGATTTATTTAAGAAACCAATGTTTATTGAAGGAAAAAAAAATGATGTATTAGTCGAATGTTCGCTGAAATGGAATGCTGGATATGGAGAAGATGTAAACTCATACACAAATAATATATTTCAAAAAGATGGTGGAACCCATTTATTAGGTTTTAGAAGCGCTTTAACAAGAGTAATAAATAAATATGCAACTGAAAATAATATCTTAAAAAAAAATAAAATTGCAATTTCAGGCGATGATATTAAAGAAGGGTTAACATGTGTTTTGTCAATAAAAATTCCTGACCCAAAATTTTCATCACAAACAAAAGATAAGCTGGTGTCCTCTGAAGTTAGACCTATTGTAGAGGCAATAATAAACGAAAGATTATCAATATGGTTTGATCAAAATCCTTCTATAACTAGAATAATTTTACAAAAAATTATTCAAGCTGCTCTCGCAAGAGATGTAGCAAGAAAAGCAAGAGAAAATGTTAGAAGAAAAGGAGCATTAGAGTTAACAGGGCTACCTGGCAAACTTGCTGATTGTCAAATATCAAAACAAGAAGGTACAGAGCTTTTTATTGTCGAAGGAGATTCTGCAGGTGGATCAGCAAAACAAGGAAGGAATAGGGAAAATCAAGCTGTGTTACCTTTAAGGGGAAAAATATTAAATACGTATGTAGATAGCAATGGTTCAAAAAAAAATGGCAACAGTTCAGATATAAAAACGAAGACTTTATCAAAAATGATTTCATCAAGTGAAATACTCACTTTAATAAATGCTCTTGGTCTTGATCCCAAAGATGAGGAGATAGATATAAAAGATTTGAGATATGGAAAAATTATAATCATGACAGATGCTGATGTTGATGGTTCTCACATAAGAGCACTTTTATTAACTTTTTTTAATAATCAGCCATTTAATAAGCTTATAGAAAAAGGCCATATTTATTTAGCACAGCCTCCTCTTTTTAAAATTAATAAAGGGTCAAAAGCTTTTTATATAAAGGATGAAAAAGAACTTGAAAAATATATTTTAAAAAATTCTAATATTTTAAAAAAATATACCAAGGGTTCAAAAGATTTTAAAAAGGTTTACAATGAAGAAAAATCAAATTTAAGTATTCAAAGGTTCAAAGGTTTGGGAGAAATGAATCCAGATGAGTTGTGGAATACAACTTTAAATCCAGAAACCAGAAATCTTCTTCAAGTTCAATATTCAAAAAATTTAAAAAAAGATCAAGAAATTATTCATACATTAATGGGTAATGACGTTAGTTCAAGAAAAGACTTTATTGTTTCAAATGCAATTAACGTATCTAATTTAGATATTTAAAAATGAAGTTTTCCGAAACTTCAAATCTTTATTATTTAGACAAATCAACATATGTTAACTTAAGATGGATTGCTTATATAGGACAACTTATAACAGTTCTAGCTGTTAAATTTCTTTTAGAATTTAATTTTAATTATTATTATTGTATTACAATAATTTTTTTAAGTATTTTAACTAATTTATATTTACATTTTTATATTAAAAAAAAACAACTTAATAATTTAAAATCTAGCCTCTTTTTAGGATATGACATATTGCAAGTTGGTTTATTATTATATTTTACAGGAGGAATAACAAATCCATTCATATTTTTAATTATAATACCTGCAGTTTTTTCTTCGATATATCTTAATATATGGAGCTCAATTATTTTGGTAATATTTACAATTATATTACTAATAATATTAACTTTTTTTTATTATGATTTACCGCACCCCGAAACCCTTCACTTTCATGCGCCTAATTATTATTTGTATGCTATTCCACTTTCAACAATTATAGGTTTAACTTTTTTAGTTTATTTTGCTAGTAAGTTTGGAGAAGAAAGTAGAATTAAAAAAAAGGCTTACGATAAACTTCAAGAACTTATAGCAAAAGAAAATGAACTTCTTTCCCTTGGTGGTCAAGCAGCAGCAGCTGCACATTCATTAGGAACACCACTTTCTACTATTTTATTAATTGCAAAAGAACTCCAAAAAGAATTTAAAGATAATTATAAAATTAAAAAAGATATTGATTTATTAGTCAGTCAAAGTGATAGATGTAGAAAAATTTTAAAAAAATTATCTTTAAATCCAAATATTGAAGATGATTTCATTGGATCTAATTTTTCTTTACTTGATTATTTAAATGAAATTGTAAGATCTTTTAAAGAAATTAGTAATAAAGAATTTACAATAAATTCTGATTTACATAAAAATTCTTTCAAAAGTGTGAAATCTTCAGAAATAATATATGGTCTTAGAAACTTTATAGGAAATGCAAATAAATTTAGCAAAAATAAAATTGAAATAATAATAACTAGCGACAATAAAAACACAGAAATAATCATCAAAGATGATGGCCCTGGTTTTCCTAAAGATTTAATAGACAAACATAGATTAGGAGAACCTTATATTAGAACAGCTGACCAAGCTAATATTTCTAAATATGGTCTAGGATTAGGTACTTTTATTGGGAAAACTTTATTAGAAAAAAATTTTGCTAATATCAGTTTTAAAAATAGAAAAAGTGTTAGTGGAGCAGAAGTAAAAATAATATGGAAAAATACTGATTTATCTAAAATTTAATTAAGTTTTTTTTTGTCGTCAAATAATCCATTTAGCTCGCCTATCATTACATCGCCAAGTTCTTGTACATCTGCAATTTTTATTGCCTTACTATAATATCTTGAAACGTCATGACCTATTCCAATAGCTAATATTTCTACATCTGTTTTATTTTCTATAAACTTAACAATTTTTTTCAGATGCTTTTCAAGAAAGTCCCCAGAATTTACTGATAAAGTAGAATCATCAACTGGGGCACCATCTGAAATTACCATTAATATTTTTCTTTCTTCTTCTCTTTTTTTTAACCTGTTAAATGCCCATAGTATAGCTTCTCCATCAATATTCTCTTTAAGCAGGCCCTCCTTTAGCATAAGTCCTAAATTTTTTTTTGATCTTCGCCATTGTGTATCTGCATTTTTATAAATAATATGTCTTAAGTCATTTAAACGACCAGGATTTTTAGGTTTATTATTATTATTCCAAAGTTCTCGACTCTTCCCTCCTTTCCAATTTTTTGTAGTAAAACCAAGTATTTCCACTTTAACAGAACATCTTTCCAAAGTTCTTGAAAGAATATCTGCACATATTGCAGCAATTGTAATTGGTCTTCCTCTCATTGATCCTGAATTATCTATTAACAATGTAACAACAGTATCTTTAAAATCTAAATCTTTTTCTTTTTTAAAAGATAAAGAATGATAAGGATCCATTACTATTCTTGGAAGTTTAGAGCTGTCTAGCAATCCTTCTTCCAAATCAAATTCCCATGATCTGTTTTGTTTAGCTAGCAGTTGTCTTTGAAGTTTATTAGCAAGTTTAGTTATTAAATCTTGAAAACTAACAAGCTGTTGATCTAAATTATTTCTTAGTTTTGCTATCTCTTCTTCTGTTTCTAATTTTTCAGCTTTTTCAATTTCATCAAATTTAGCTGTATAAATATTATAATTTTTATTTATGGAATCTAAGTTCATTCTTTGAACTACATTTTCTGAACTTTGTTCTTCAGAATTAGTATCAACTAGCTGTTCATTAATTGAATAATTATCAAAATCATAATCTCCATCTATTCCAGTTTCACTTTCTTCTTCTTTACTTTTTTCTTCTTGTCCGTCTTGTTGATTATTATTATTGTTTTCATTATTTTCATTACTTTCATTGTCTTCATTTTTTTCGTTTTCATTTTCAGTGTCAAAAATTCCCATTTCATCAAATATTTCAGAAAATTTTGAATTATATAAAGATTGATTTTCTATATTTTTATTTAAAAATTTTATGTGTTTTTTTAAATGTGAATTAAATTCTTTTTCCCAAAAACTTAAAATTTTTAACGAAAGATCATTAAGCTCTATATTAAAAAAATTTTTTAACATAAATAATTCAAAAGCTTCAGTTACATTAACATCTTCTTTACTTTTTAATTGGTCTTTACGTTTCAAGCTTATTTGTTGTTTATAATTATCAATAAGATTTTTTGAAATTCCTTTTAGCATTTTTGCTCCAAGTAATTCGTATCTAGTCTTTTCTGATATATCATACAAAGATTTATAAGAAGATTTTTGTGGTAAGTTTTTTTGATAAATTTCTTTATCAGAAAATTTTTTTTTTAATGCTTCAGAATCTGCTTCTGCTCTAAAACGAATAAAATCTTGTTTATTATTTAAATTATCAAGTTCAAAAAAATTTATGTTTGTTGAACTTAAATTTTTTTTATCATTTTTTAATTTATAATCTTCAGATATTACTTTAATAGTAGAAACTAAAGCTTGTTTAAATTTTTCTTTTAAGTTGTCTTCTTTATTCATTTACACTTGAATATTGATTAATGATTCAGGAAGATCTTCTCCAAAACATCTTTGATAATATTCAGCAATTATATTTTTTTCTACTTCGTCACACTTATTTAAAAAAGTTACTCTAAATGCATATCCTGTATCATTAAAAATAGAGCTATTTTCAGCCCAGTGGATTATGGTACGAGGTGACATAACAGTAGAGATATCACCTGCAATAAAACCTTTTCTAGTTAGAGAGGCTACCTTAATCATATTTGCCACTTTTTCTTTTCCTTTCGGATTATTTAGATTTTTATTTTTTGATAATACAATTTCCATTTCCTTTTCTAACTCTAGATAATTTAATGTAGTTGTTATATTCCATCTATCTAGTTGGGCTTGGTTAATCTGTTGTGTTCCAGTATAGAGACCAGTAGTATCACCTAGTCCAATTGTATTAGCCGTAGCAAACAATCTAAAATAATTATTTGGTTTTATAACTTTATTTTTTTCTAGTAATGTTAAGCCACCTTCAGCTTCAAGAACTTTAGTCATTAGAAAAGCAACATCAGGTCTCATAGCATCATACTCGTCAAATATAAGTGCAACAGGGTTTTGTATGGACCAGGGCAATACTCCTTCTTGAAACTCAGTAACTTGTTTCCCATTCTTAATTACTATTGCATCTTTTCCAATTAAATCTATTCTACTTATATGGGAGTCCAAATTTACTCTCATGCATGGCCAATTTAATCTAGCTGCAACATTTGTTATATGTGTACTTTTTCCAGTTCCATGGTAACCATGTACTATGACTCTCTTATTATATTTAAATCCCGCAAGAATTGCTAAAGTAGTATCTCTATCAAATTTATAATCTTTATCTATTTCAGGAACAAATTCATTCTTTTTAGAAAATGCTTCGATTTCCATTTCACTATCGATACCAAAAGTTTGTTTAACAGATAACTTTATGTCTGGTTTAATTTCTAAATTAGGTGTCATTTTTTCTATAAGCGTTTTTTAGTTGAGTATAAGCTAAAGTAATTACTTTTAGTTTATCTTCGTATTTCTTATTTCCTGCATTCATATCAGGGTGAAATTTTTTGACAAGCTTTTTGAATTTTTCCTGTATCTTGCTCCATTTTAAACCTACAGATACTCCGAGTATTCCAAAAGCTTTAATATCATTACCATTGAAGTTAAACTTATTCATATTGTTTAATTGACTTTTGAAATTTGCTTTATCAAATTCATCTTTTAAGGCATTGTTCCATAATACTTTAAAAAAATTATCTGAAGAACTAAAGCTTTGTGTGGGTTTATGCCACACCATATCACTTTTTAACCATTCGTAGATTTGACTATCTGACATTCCTGAAAAATAATTCCAATTCTTGTTAAATTCTTTTACATGATTTAAACAAAGAAGCCTGTATTCCTTACTATTATCTTTTTCAATTGGAGCTTTATATTGGCCTATTTCAAAACAATTATTCCAATCACAAATATTTTTCATAGTATATAATAACAAATAATATTTATGGAAGTAAATGAATTAATTTCAATAGTTAAAAAAAAAATTAAAGAAAATATATTAACTGAAGATATAATTATAAAAGATAAAACTTTTTTACATCTCAAACATTCCTCACATAAACAAGGAAAATTTCATTTAGAATTAACAATCATATCGAAGGAACTTTCTAAAGAAAATAAAATTAAGGCAACGAAAAAAATATATAAAATTTTAGATTTTGAATTAAAAAAATATATACACTCAATACAAATTTTAATTAGATAGTTCTTTTAACAGAAAATTTTTTATTGTAGAACTTTTATAGGGAAAGTTATAATTTGCATTGCCTAATTGTTTTAATAATACAAGGTTAATTTTTTCATCAATATTTTTTTTATCTTTTTTCATAAAAGATAAAATTTTATTTATGTCTTTTTTTGAAAAATATTTTCCGACTTGCATTGGTAAATCTATTTTCTTAAAGTGATTTAAAATTTTTAATAAATTTTTTTGTTTAATTTTATTTTTTTGATAAGAAAATTTTGTAGCACAAATTATTCCAAGTAAAACTGCTTCACCATGATTAAGATTTTTTGAATATTTTTTTGTTGCCTCGAAGGCATGTGCAAAGGTATGTCCCAAATTTAATATTTGCCTAACACCTACTTCATGTTCATCATTTTCTATAATTCTTTTTTTAATTAGACAACTTTGATATATAGCTTTTTCTAAATGAGGTTTTTTTATTTTTAAAATAGCTTCAGCATTTTTATTTAGATAATCAAAAAATTTTTTATCTAAAATTAATGAGTGTTTTAATATTTCTGCATAACCACATATTATTTCTCTTTTACTTAAAGATTTAAGGAAAGTTGTATCTGAAATTACCAAATTTGGCTGGTAGAAACTTCCAATTAAATTTTTTCCATATTTAGAATTTATCCCAGTTTTGCCACCAATAGATGAGTCAACTTGTGCTAATAAAGTAGTAGGAAAATTAATAAACTTTAAACCTCTTTTAAAAATACTTGCTGCAAATGCAGAAACATCTCCGGTAATTCCGCCTCCTACTGAAATTATACAGTCACTTCTGTGAAAATTATTTTTTAAAAGAATTTCCAATAATTTGTTAATAGTTTTTTGATTTTTATTTTTTTCACTTGAATTAAAATAATAAATAATTTTTTTCTTTTTAATTGATATAATTTTTTTTAAAATTTTTTTGGGAACTTTATCGTCAATTACTATAAGGCATTTATTAAAACTAAGTGAATTTTTTTTTAAAATATTTAAAAAATTTCTTAATATATTATTACCTATAATTACATTGTAAGATCCATTTTTTGTTTTTACTTTTAATTTTGAAAGATTCATATTTTTAAATTTTTTATAATTTTATTTATTATTTCTGTTTTTTTCATATTTTCACAATTTATTATATGTTTTGCTTCTAAATAAATCTTAGATCTGTTTATTATTAATTCTTTTAATTCATTATTACTTAAATTTGAAGCTAATGGTCTTTTATTATTTTTTTTTATTCTATTTATTAAAGTTTTTGAATCCCAATTCAAATAAAATGTTTCTCCTTTTTTTTGAGCAAATTGTCTTATTTTATTGTTTAAAAAAGCTCCACCTCCTAAAGATAGTATATAATTTTTTTTAGTCATAATCTTTAAAGTGATTTTTTTTTCTAATTTTCTAAAAGTTGGCTCACCTTTTTTTATAAATATTTCAGAAATTTTCATTTTTAATTTCTTTTCTATTATGAAATCAGTATCATAAAATCTTAAATTTAATCTTTTAGCCAAAAGTCGACCTATTGTTGATTTTCCAGAGGCCATCATTCCTACCAATATTAGGTTTTTTTTTAATTTCATAAGTTTATATATTGAAAAATCACAAATTTGTCTTAATTTAATTTATTATTAGACGATATGCAATTTCAAAAAAAAACAAGTATAGGAAGATTTGGAAACTTAATAAAGTTGTCAATTAAGGTTGCTTTTTTTTTAATTATAATTTTACTTTTAGTAATATTGGTTGATAAGATCAATTTTCCTCATCCAAATAAAAAAATTGAAAAAATTATTTCTAATGAAAATTTTAAAGTTGTTAAATAAAAAAAATTTTCTAATCTTAATTATAAGTATTTTTTTTTTTCAAGAATCCTTTTCTACTGAACCTGTAGACATATGGAAAATTGAAGATCAAAAAAATGAACAAAATAATATTTCTAGTAATGATGATATTGAGAGTGATAACTCGCTAGATCAATCTGTTTATGAAATCATCAGCAATTCAAATGATGAAAATCAAGTTAATCAAGAAGAAGAATTACTTTCAAAAAAAATTGATATTGTAGGTATATATGATCCATCAGAAAATGATCTTTCTATTGATATGTGGACAAATTCAAATGGAGAAAAGATTTTAGAAATAATTAGTAAACTTGAAAAATTAAATTTGTCAAAAGATGCTTCTAATATTTTAAATATTTCTCT
Organism: uncultured Pelagibacteraceae bacterium; assembly: GCA_902634485.1. Lineage (GTDB taxonomy): Bacteria > Pseudomonadota > Alphaproteobacteria > Pelagibacterales > Pelagibacteraceae > Pelagibacter. The sequence continues at coordinate 48,818 of CACPKA010000003.1, forward strand.
TCTAACAAATTCATATATTCCAGAGAAAAATATAACCAATGAAGAATTTTTAAAAATTAAATCAGATTGGCTTTTAAAACAAAAAAATTTAGATTTAATTGAAATTTATTTAATAAAAAATAAAAATCTTAAAAATAATTCTGATTTAATTAAATATTATGTAAATTATTACTTATCTAGATCAGATCTCAAAAAATCATGTGATATTTTTAATAATCTTAATATGAAGCTTGATAATAATTATTTAATAAAATTTAAAATTTATTGTTTGATTAACTCAAACAAGAATGAAGAAGCACAGTTATATTTAGATTTATTTAAAGAGGAAGGTTTTGAAGATAATTTTTTTGAAAAAAAATTCTTTAACTTAATTGGTTATGAAGAAGAACCTAACGTAGAAATTTCTGAAGAAACATTATTAGATTTTCATTTATCACATAGAACAAATCAAAATTTTGTTTTTGAACCAAAAATAGACACAAATAAATTAATTTGGAAGTATTTATCTTATTCTAATTTATTAGAAAATATTGATCTAGTCGATCTAGAAGATCAAGAAAAATTGGATACTATAGAGATGGCAACTCATGAAAAAAATTATGAAGAGGAAGAATTATATGGTCTTTATGAACGTTATAAATTTAATATAAATCAACTTTTAACTGTAGAAGAATCACATAAGCTTCTATCTCGTTCTGAATCTAGAGCTTTAATTTATCAAGGAATTTTAATTACTAAAGACACACCCGAAAAAATAAAGTTAATTAAAATGTTAAAAGATTCTTTTCAAAGCGATGAGATTACAAATGCTTTTGATTTAAAACTAGAAGAATTTTTAAAACAGATCAGCGAAGAGGAAATTCCTTCAAATTATACAAATTTTTATAAAACTTACAAAAAAACTGATAAACCTAATGATAATAAAATAAAATTTAATAATAAGATTATTCATCAATCAAAAATTTTAAATTATTTTAAAAATGATTTGAGTGTAAAAGATATCGAAAAGGATTTAGAAAGTTTATTAAAAAAAATAAAAAAAGATAAAAAATATTTTTTTTCAATTAAAGACATCATTTTATTAGAGTCCTTAAAATCTGATGGGTATATATTTAAAAAGAAATACGAGAAACTTTATGAACCTATAGATCCAAATATACCGTATGATATACAAATTTTGATAAATAAAGATGAGATCGGTCTTGCTTTATTAAGATTAGTTCAAATTATCGGAGAAGATAAAATAGAGGATATAGATCCAGAGACTTTCTATTTTATCATAAGTGTCTTAAATCAGCTAAACTTAGATAGGTTAAGAAATGTTTTATTATTAAAAGTTCTTCCTTTAAAAGTTTGAAAATTATATTAGAATTAATTTATGGCTATCAAAAAAATACTACAAGAACCAAATCCAATTTTGAGACAAATATCTAAAACAGTTGATAAAGTTACTTTAGATGAACAAGAGCTAATGAATAATATGTACGAAACAATGATAGCTGAAAAGGGTATTGGATTAGCAGCTATACAGATTGGTGTACCAAAAAGAATTATAGTTATAGATATACCAAAAGAGGAAAATAAAAGAGATCCAATTTATTTCGTAAATCCTGTTATTAAAAATCAAAGTAAAGATATGTCTAGATATGAAGAAGGATGTTTAAGCTTGAAGTCAGTATTTGTAGAAGTTGAGAGGCCAAGTTTTTGTGAAGTTGAATATTTAGATTATTTCGGAAAAAAACAAAATTTAAAATGTGATGACTTATTAGCAACCTGCATTCAGCATGAAATGGACCACTTAAATGGAGTCTTAATGATTGACTATCTTTCAAAATTAAAAAAATCAATGCTTATAAAAAAACTATCTAAGTTAAAAAGTAAAGAAGACAGAGTTGTTCTTTAGTTTATGAGTAAAAAGATAGTTTTTATGGGAACACCAAATTTTGCTGTTCCAATTTTAAAAAAAATTTATCAGAATGGATTTGAAATAGCAGCAGTTTATACACAGCCACCAAAAAAGTCAGACAGAGCTCAAAGAATAACGAAATCTCCGATCCACATATTAGCTGAAACTTTAAATTTAGAAGTTAGGACGCCAGAAAAAATTAAAGACAACAAAGATGAATATGAATATCTAAAAAAAATTAATGTAAGCTTAGGCGTGATTGTGGCTTTTGGGCAAATCTTAACAAACGATATTTTAAGTTTAAGTAAAAATGGATTTATAAATATACACGCTTCAATATTACCTCGGTGGAGAGGAGCAGGACCCATTCAAAGAACGATAATGAATGGAGATAAGGAAACAGGAATAAGCGTAATGAAAATAAATGAAAAATTAGATGCAGGTGATATTTCAAATATATTTAGAGTAAATATTTTAGAAAATGAAAATGCTCAAAGTTTAAATGAAAGACTTTCAATGTTAGCTGCAGATAAGATTTCAGATGTTATTGATAATATTTTTGATGGAACAACAATCTACAAGGAGCAAAATCACGAAAATGCTACTTATGCAAAAAAAATTGAAAAATCTGAGAATAAGATCAATTGGAATGATGATGCAAAAAGAATAGTAGATAAAATTAATGGCTTATTTCCTTATTGTTACTTCATATATAAGGGTGTTAGATATAGAATTTTAAAAGCTTTGCTTTCAGGTTCAAGCGGTAAACCAGGGCATGTATTGAATAAAAATCTTGAAATAACGTGTGGAAACAATTCTCTAAAAATTTTGGAAATTCAAAGAGAAGGCAAAAAAGCACAAAAAATAAATGAATTTTTGTTAGGTACAAAAATTGAAAAAGGTTCAGATTTGAACAATGTATAGATATCAAATTTTAGTTGAATATGCCTCATTACCAAAGTTTGTAGGTTGGCAAAAACAATCGAAAGGTAAAAGTATCCAAAAAGAAATTGAAAAAATACTTACAAAATTATTAAAACAAAAAACTATAATTTATGCAGCCGGTCGTACAGATAAAAGTGTTGCTGCACTTGGTCAATCTGCTCATTTTGATACTAAATTAAAAATTAAAGAAATTAATAAATTTATTAAATCTTTGAATTTTTTTTTAAATCCAAAAAAAATTTCCATAATTAATATTTACAAAAAAAATAAAAAATTTCATGCAAGATATTCTGCGAAAGAAAGAGTTTATAAATATTTTATTATAAATCGTCTAGCTAGCCCAATCTTAGAATATGAAAGAGCTTGGCATATAAGAAAAAAATTAAATATTAAATTGTTAAAAGAAGGGGCTAAAAAATTAGTTGGAACTCATGACTTTAGTACCATGAGAGCAAAAAATTGTTATGCCAAAAGTCCTATAAAAAAAATTAACAGAATAACTATAAAAAATACTAATAAAAAAATTGAAATTCAATTTAGATCAAAATCTTTTTTAAGAAACCAAGTTAGGTCAATGGTTGGATGTTTAAAATATTTAGCAGAAAAGAAGTGGGATATTAATAAGTTTGAAAATGTTTTTAAATCGAAAAAAAGAGAAAATTGCGCTCCCCCAGCACCCGCTCATGGGCTTTTTTTAGAAAAAATTATCTATTAATTCTTAAATTTTTTTTAAATTTTTTATTAATTCTCCAGCGGCTTTCTGTCCTAACAATATAACCGCAGCAATTTTTTGATCTACATTTACAAGGAAATTGTTTATAGTCTGAGTCATAACCGAATCCATAATCACAAGTTATCTCTTCACCTTTTTTAATATCTTTTATTGCTGTAATCCAAATTTTTAATCCTTTTCCTTCGTAATCAGCGTTATTATTGCAGCTATGATTAATTAAGCGCGCAGTGTTCCAAGAAACGTCACCATCTAAATCATATCTATTGTTTAAATTAAAAAGATAGATTGGTTTGTTATTGTCAAATTTGGGATTTTCGTCACTTTGTTTTCTTGTAATTACATGACCTATATAATCTATAATTTTGGTTCCTTCTTTAATATTTTTTGTTGCATAAAGACCCCGACCATTTCTGTCAATATTTGATTTTTTAATTTTATAAGGTTTCATTTAGATTTCTTTAATCAAAAATTTTTTATTTTCAATTAAATTCTACTAATGCATCAACGTGTCTCTTAGTATCATCCTGGAGCGCTTGTAAGTCATATCCACCTTCTAAGATTGAAATAACTTTGCCATTACAAAATTTCTTTGTGGTTTCTAGTATTCTTTTTGTAATATGATAAAAATCTTCGGTTCCAAGTTTAAAAGAAGCTAAGGGGTCCCTTAAATCACTATCAAATCCAGCACTTATTAAAACAAATTCTGGTTTAAATTGTTCTAATCTTTTTAAAGCAAATTCAAAAGCATTTAAATATTCTTCTGAATTTGTACCAGCTGGCAATGGTATATTACAAATATTATTAAATTTACCTTTTTCTTTTTCAGAACCTGTACCAGGGTAAAAAGGATATTGATGAGTTGAGATGAATAAAACATTTTCATTATCATAAAATATGTCTTGTGTGCCGTTCCCATGATGAACATCAAAATCAACTATAGCAATTTTTTTATATTTATATTTATTTAGTAAATATTGACCACCGATTGAAACATTATTGAATATACAGAAACCAGCTCCTTTATTTTGCGATGAATGATGTCCTGGAGGACGGACACAGCAAAAAGCATTTTTGAATTCTTTATTTTCAACACCATCTATTGCTGTAATAATTGAACCCACTGCATCGAATGTTGCTTTTTTACTCCCAGGCGAAATAATAGTATCACCATCTAATGACGAAAAACCTTTTGTTGGAAAGGAATTTTTTACTAATTCAATATAATCTTTATCATGAGTATTTTTTAAAATTTTATCAGTAATGATTGTTGGTTTTTTCCACAAAATATTTTTATTATTAAATTTTTTAAAGTTTTCAATAACTACAGATACTCTTGCTACTTGTTCAGGATGCCCAGGTCCGGTATCATGACCCTGGTAGGTGTCGGAAGTTATTAAACCAGTTTTCATTTAAAAATAATTTTCTAAAATTTTATGATATATTTTAGTCAATTTTTTCAAATCTGAAATAGATGTTTTTTCATTAATCATATGAATGCTGTCATTTCTTAATCCTAATTCTAATCTTGGAATTGACCCTAAAAATCGGCTATCACTTGTTCCACCTTTACAATTTAATTTTGCTACGTTTCCTGTGATTTTTTTTATAATTTTTTTAACCATGTAAATTTCTTTATTAGGCTGAGTATAAAAAGCCTCGCCACTAACTCTATACTCTATTCTAGTTTTACATTTTTCTTTTTTTGCAACTGTATTAATTATTTTATTAAATTTTTTCTTTAATGAAAACGATTTATGTTTTGAGTTAAACCTTACATTAAATTTTGCACTTGCAGATTGTGGTACTACGTTTTCTGAAAAGTTTTCTACATTCATTTTTGTAAACTCTAGATTTGATGGAGGCATGAATTTTGTACCTTTGTCCAGAGATATACTTTTTAGTTTTGTGATTATTTTAGCTAGAGCTGTACATGGATTAATATATGATCCATAAAATGCTGAGTGACCACTTTTACCATATACATTAATTATCCCATTCATAGAACCGCGTCTCCCAATTCTAATTTCATCTCCAACTGATCTATTTGAAGATGGCTCTGCAACAATTGAAAAATCAATTTTTTCTCTTCTTTTTTTAAGATATTTAATAACCTCAGGCGTTCCTAGCCCCGTTGTCTCCTCATCTGCAGCAATAATAATTGAAATAGATCCTTTAAATTTTTTATTTTTAACAAAGGTACTAATTGCACTTATAAAACAAGCTATTCCACCTTTCATATCTTGAGATCCTCTGCCGTTTAAATATCCTTTTCTTATGACACCTTTAAATGGTGGAATTTTCCAATTATTAAGGTTTGCCACTACATCAGTATGTCCTAAAAAATTTATATGAGGTTTTGATTTACCAAATTTAGCATACAAATTTAAGGCAGGCTTTGAATCGGCTCCTTTAGATTTAATAATTTTACATCTAAAACCAATTGAGGATAATTTTTTGGATAAAAATTTCATTATACCTTTATCTTCAGTTTTAACTGTTGGAAATCTTATTAGCTCTTGAGCTAATTGTAATTCATTGTAAGTTTTCATTAGTCTATTCTCTTAAAAGATCGTTTATAGAAGTTTTAGATCTAGTTTTTTCATCAACTTGTTTAATTATAACTGCACAATATAAAGATGGTGCGCTGTGATTATTTTTATCTGGTAAAGATCCAGGCACAACTACTGAATATGGAGGTATTTTTCCGTAAGTTATTTCACCTGTTTTTCTATTAACAATTTTTGTTGATTGACCAATATACATTCCCATACTTAAAACCGATCCTTCTCCAACTATTACACCTTCAACCACTTCGGACATGGCGCCTACAAAAACATTATCTTCAATAATAGTTGGTAATGCTTGAGCGGGTTCCAAGACACCCCCAATTCCAGATCCAGCTGATATATGGCAGTTCTTACCTATTTGACAACAACTTCCTGCACGTGAAAATGTATCAAGCATAGTACCTTCATCAATGTATGCACCTATATTAACATAGCACGGCATAAGAACAGCATTCTTTCCAATGAAAGAGCCCGGTCGTACTGGACTATTGGGAGTCATACGGAAACCAGCGGCCTCATGTTGTTCTTTTGTCCAGTTGGCAGTTTTACCTTTTAATAAGTGTGCTTTATCATACCAACTACTATATGGCCCGCTCAAATTTTCCATTGGATAAATTCTAAAACTTAACATTATAGCTTTTTTTAGATGTTGATGAGTTATCCACTCACCATTAATTTTTTCTGCAACACGTGACTTACCACTATCTAAATCACTGATAACCCTATTAATGGCATCTTTTAGTGATTGATCTGAATTCTGATTTACTTGATCTTTATTTTCCCAAGCTTCGTTTATAATTTTTTCAATATCACTCATAATATTATTCCTCTTTTAATAACCTTATTTTTTTTAAAAATAAAGCAAGATTATCAATTTTATAATCAATCACATCTTTATATTTTTCTATGTCATTAATTGGTTGATCATTAATAAACCAAACTTTTGTCATGTTTTTTGCTGTATCAGATGAGAGGTTTTTAGCAATATCTTCTATATAAACAGTTTCTTCACTAGCAGGAATCTGAAACTTGTCGCACATTAATTTAAGTGATTCTGGGTTAGGTTTTGGTTTAAATTGAAAATCTACAATATCCATGATTTTTCCTTCAAACAAATCATCAATACCTATTTTTTTCATACAATTAATTGCATGCTCCTTACTTCCATTGGTTGCACAATATGTTTTCACATTTAATTTTAACAGTTCTTCTCTTAACTCTATATCCTTTTTAAGACAGTCATAATTTATATTGTGTACATATTTAAGGAACTCTTTGCCATTTATCAAATCTGGATAATTTTTCATTAATCCATTTAAAGAAGTATCGAACTTATAAAAATAATCTGCTTGAATTTCTTTTGCTTTAATTTTGTCTATATCAAGTTTAATTGATATAAATTCTGTCATTCTGGCTGATACTTGGCCAAATAAAGTTTTTAAATATTTTGGATGATAAACGCAGCCATCCATATCTAAAATTAAATACTTTACTTTTTTCAGATCTTTCATTTTCTGATTAAAGTTCCAGCACCTTTATCAGAAAATAATTCAAATAAAATTGAATGAGGTTTTCTTCCGTCAATTATTACAACTCCTCTTACTCCATTATTAACTGCATCTATGCAAGTATTTATTTTTGGTATCATCCCACCCTTGATAACTTCTTGATCAACCATTTTTTCTGCAAGATCAGGGGTTATTTCTGAAATTAACTCATTATTATTCATTACACCTTCTATATCTGTCATTAGTAAAAGTCTTCTTGATTTTAGTTTTTTGGCAATAGCTCCTGCAGCAATATCAGCATTAATATTAAATGTTTGATTATCTTTTAGACCTATAGGTGCAATTACTGGAATCTGACTAGCATTAATTATTTCATTTAAAAAATTTGTTTTGATTTCAGTGGGCTTTCCAACATATCCAAGCTCTTCTTTTTCAGATTCAACTAAAATTATATTATTTTCTTTTGTTGTAATTGATTTTGCATCACAAGACTTTGTTTTTAAAGCATCAACAATTTCTTTATTAAATTTTATTAAAACATCCTCAACTACTTTTATAGTATCTTGATTTGTAACTCTTAAACCCTCTAAAAAGGTGCTTTGAATATTTAATTCCTTTAATTTATTATTTATTCTTTTTCCTCCGCCATGTACAATTATCGGAGTTAACCCTAATTTTTTAATAATAGCTATTTCAGATATAAATAAATTGAAAAGATTGGGATTAATTAAAACACTTCCACCACATTTTATTACTATTTTTTCATCAATATATTTTCCAATATATTTTGTAACTTCGTCCGCTGTTGGTCCATTTGATGGTAAAATTGATTTAATTTTTACTTCTTCAGTTTTATTCATTTATGTTGTTTTAACGCTTGTTCTTTTCATAATTACGACTTGCTGCGCCATAGTTAGAATATTGTTAATTGTCCAATAAACAACCAATCCAGAAGGAAAAGGGGCAAGTATAATTGTTAAAAAAATTGGGAAAAACATAAATATTTTAGCTTGAATCGGATCGGGTGGCGCAGGATTTAACTTTTGCTGTATCCACATACTCACTCCCATTGCTATTGGCCAAACACCAATAATTAAAAAGGAAGGGGGATCCCAAGGAATTAAACCAAAAAGGTTAAATATAGAAGTTGGATCTTTGTCAGATAAATCTTTTATCCATCCGAAGAAAGGTTGATGTCTCATTTCTATAGTTACAAATAATACTTTGTATAAAGCAAAAAATACTGGTATCTGGACTAGTATGGGCAGACACCCGCTCATAGGATTTACTTTTTCTTTCTTATAAAGTGCCATCATCTCTTGCTGTAATTTCATTTTGTCTTCTTTATGAAGTTCTTTTAGTCTTTTCATTTCTGGTTGAAGCATCTTCATTTTGGCCATACTTCGAAAACTAAAATTAGCTAGAGGAAAAAATACCAATCTAATACAAATAGTAACAGCAATGATCGCTAAACCATAATTGCCAAGTAATTTGAAGAAATAATCAATTGCAAAGAACAATGGCTTAGTTAGGAAGTACAGCACACCCCAATCTATTACCAAATCAAGTTTGTTAATTTTTAGGCTTTCCGCGTATCCATCAATTGTTTCAACTCTTTTAGCTGCAACAATAATTTGTATTTCTTCTTCTATAATATCATTCGGTCCAACTTCTATACCTTCAGAAGATATATAATTTGCTCTAAATTTATTTTTATAATCAAAGGTTGTTTTAAATTCTTTATTCCTAGGGGGAACAATTGAAGTAAGCCAGAATTTGTCAGAATAACCAAAAAAACCTTGTCTAGCTGTTTGAGTAAATTTTTTTTCTTGAATATCATCGTAATCTTCTTCAATTAACTGATCATCAAGCACAGATAAAAATCCCTCATGTAGGATATAAAATCCAGATATTTCAGGAATCTTATTTCTAATTATCTGCCCATAAGAATAAAAATTATAAGTTTTATTTGATGAATTAATTACTTTTTCTTTAACTGTGAATAAAAATTGATCATCTAAACTTATATTTTTTTCAAATTTGATACCTTGTGGATTAATCCATATTAATTTTATAGGATTATTATTTGTTAGTTTTTTATTTCCAGAAATTTCCCAAATTGTAGATGAATCTGGCACATCAATATTTTTGTTTGTAGTTACAAAACCACTTTCTATTAAATAGCCATCTTCAACTTTTCTTGGGTTTAATAAAGTTACTTTTTTATTGCCGTTAAGTTCAATATTGTATCCTTTAAAAGTTAAATCATCAATTGATGCACCTCTTAAAGAAATAGATCCAATCACATTATCATTTTCAAAATAAACTCTATCATTTTCCAATAAAGCATCTTTCCTATTTAGCTTCGTAAAGTTTTCATTTTTTTCTATGCTAGGAGTATCTGAACTTTCTAAATTTTTTGTTTTTTCAATTTGATCTTTTTTTATATTACTTGGATCAGGAGGTTCTACAAAAAAAAGAGAATAAAGTATTATAACAGCGGCTGATAACGATATAGCAGCTATAACATTTTTAGTATCCATAATTATTTTGCCTCTTTCTTTTCTTCTACTGGATCGTATCCTCCATTATCAAACCAAGGATTACATTTCAAAATTCTAATTAATGATTTTTTTGCACCTTTAATTAAACCAAAAGTTTTTAAAGAATCTATACAATATTGACTGCATGTTGGTTCAAATCTGCAACTATTAGGAAATATTGGTCTTATAAATATTCTATATAATTTTATAAATCCAATGATTGTAAAAGTTATAATTTTCATTATCTTATTTTTTCAAATTCTAAAAACAAAGTTTTTTTTAAATCATTAAATATATTTTTTTTTAAAGCATCATTTTTTGCTAATAGTAAATAACAATAATCAAAATTCGGTGAAATTTTTTTAATTAGTTCTTTACAAATATTTCTAAACCTTCTTTTACAAAAATTTCGCTGTACCGCATTACCTAACTTTTTTTTTGCAACTATACTTATATTAAAATGGTTCGGATTTTTATTTAATAATTTTTTATAAAACATTACAAAATACTTATTTGATGATTTGCGTCCCTTTAATAAATTTTTAAAATCTTCTTTTTTTTTTAGAGCAACAATTTTTGTTTTCATTAATTAGATAGAAACTGTTAATTTTTTTCGAGCTTTTTTTCTTCTTTTGGCTAAAATCTTTCTACCTTTTAAAGTTGACATTCTTTTTCTAAAACCATGCTTACGCGCTCTACGTTTTTTTTTAGGATTCCAAGTTCTTTTCATATATCTGTAATGTTAGTATTGTTAAAATTTTTGGTATTTATAGTGTATAAACTTGAATTATGCAAAGTATGAAAAATATTAAAATTCTTATAGGGCTGGCTTATTTAATAATACTATCCCTTTTTTTATATTTTTTATTTTCAAAATTTAGTTTTCAAGAAATTACTACCTACAATTTCATTAAAAGTAACAGCGAATACTTAATTAATATTAGAAAAAACAACCTAGTTTTAATTTCAGTATTTTTTATAATTTTTGGTATTTTATGGGTACTACTACAAGGGTTTGGCTCACCACTCCTTTTAGTTTCAGGTTTTTTATTTGGATCATATTATGGAACTCTGATTTCAGTACTTTCTTTATCTATTGGTGCAACGATTATATATATTTTTGCAAATTTTTATTTTAGGGATCTTATAAAAGAAAAATTTCTCAAAAGATTTATAAACTTAGAACAAAGATTTAAAAAAAAAGAATTATTTTATATGCTTGTTTATCGGTTTATTGGAGGTATACCTTTTCAGATTTCTAATTTAATTCCATGTATGTTTTCAATTAGTGTAAGAAATTTTTTTTTAGGGACTTTCTTTGGAATTATACCTCAGGGGTTTATTATGGCGTCTTTAGGAGCTGGGTTAGAAAATCAGATTGAAAAAAATATTGAATCACCATCCTTATTTCAAATGATAACTTCCTTTGAAATTTATGCCCCAATTTTAGGATTTGTATTTTTATTAGCTATAGTTTTTTTGATAAAAAGTTTATTTTTTAAGAATTAATTTTGGTGCCCATAACCAGAATCGAACTGATGACCTATTCCTTACCATGGAATTGCTCTACCGTCTGAGCTATATGGGCTTTAGATAATAATTATAAAAAACCTAATATATAAAACAAATTTATTCAAATTATTGCCTTAATTTTTTTAGTATAATGAATTATATCTATAACATAAATTATTTTTAGGAAATAAAATGGGAATTCATTACGATTATAAATCTACTAGAGGAATGAAAGCTATGGAAAAAGCAGCCAAAAGAGAAAAAAGGCTTGCTGAAAAAAAAGCTAAGAGAGAAGCCAAGGAAGGCAAAAAAAAAGATGAAAATGTTAATAAGCTTAATATTCAAGAGCCAATAACTTTAGATTTTATTACAAACCCAAATAAAGATAAATGAGTAATAAAAATAAAAACATCAAATTAGAAACTGCGTTAAAGAAAAATCTAAAAAAACGTAAAATTTTCCAAAAAAAATTAAAAAAGAAAAATAAATAAATGTCAGTACTTTCTGATAAATGGATTAAAAAAATGGCATTGAATGGAATGATTTCTCCATTTGAAAAAAAACAAATTAGGAAAGGTAAAATTTCTTACGGATTATCTTCATTTGGTTATGATGCAAGAGTTTCTAATGAATTTAAAATTTTTACAAATGTAAATTCAGAAATAGTTGATCCAAAAAATTTTAAAGCAAGTAATTTTGTTACTAAAAAAGTATCTGAATGTATAATTCCACCTAATTCTTTTGTTTTAGCAAGTACTGTAGAATATTTTAAAATACCAAAAGATGTACTGGTTATCTGTTTAGGAAAATCAACATATGCAAGGTGTGGTATAATAGTAAATGTTACTCCTTTAGAGCCTGGGTGGAGAGGCCATGTAACATTAGAATTTTCTAACACAACTCCTTTACCTGCAAAAATATATGCAAATGAAGGGGTTGCTCAATTTGTTTTTCTTAAAGGTAATGAGCAGCCAGAAGTTACTTATTCAGATAGAAAAGGTAAGTATATGGGTCAGGTTGGAGTTACTCTACCAAAAATATAAAATATAAAATGAAAAAGTTGGAGGTCATTGGACCAAAAAAACTCAAAGGCACAATTAAAATTTCAGGATCAAAAAATTCATCACTTCCAATTTTAGCAGCAACACTTTTATCAAAAAATAAAGTTAAAATATCAAATTTACCAGAGGTTAAAGATATTGAAACTATGATTTTATTATTACGTTCCTTAGGATCGAATATTAAATTTAATACAAAAACAAAATCATTAGAAATAAATAATAAAAAGAATTTAAAAACTTTTGCCTCATATAATTTAGTTAAGACGATGAGAGCAGGAATACTTGTTTTAGGACCACTGTTAGCGAGGTTTAATAAAGCAAAAGTTTCTCTTCCAGGAGGCTGCGCAATTGGTGCAAGACCTGTTGATATTCATTTAAAAGCATTATCGAAGCTAGGTGTTACTTATAAGATAACTCAAGGATATATTTATGCAAAAGCACCCAAGGGTCTTAATGGCAATATAATAAAATTTCCAAAAATATCTGTGGGAGCTACAGAAAATTTAATTATTGCAGCATGTCTAGCAAAAGGAAAAACAATTTTAAAAAATTGCGCTATAGAACCTGAAATTAATGATTTAGTAAATTTTTTGAGAAAAATGGGCTGCAACATTAGATGGACAGGAAAAAGAACTGCAATGATCATGGGAGTTAAAAATTTAAAAGAATTAAATTATAAAGTAATGTTTGATAGAATAGAAGCAGGGACATATATGATTGCTTCAGCTTTAACAGAAGGAGATATAAAAATTACTAATATTCAACCAAAAATAATAAAAACTGAAATAGATATTTTAAAAAAAGTTGGGGCTATTATAAAAACTAAAAAAAATGAACTAAGAATTTTAGGAATAAGAAAAAATAAAAATATAAAATTAATAACTTCGCCTTACCCGGGTTTTCCAACTGATCTTCAGGCACAGCTAATGGTACTTTTATGTAAAGCTAATGGTAGATCGGAAATAACAGAAAAGATTTTTGAAAATAGATTTATGCATGCTTCTGAGCTAAATAGAATGGGCGCAAAAATAAAAATTTTAGGAAATAGATCAATTATAGAAGGAAATGTTGACTTTAAAGGAGCAGAGCTAATGGCAACTGACTTAAGGGCCTCGGTTTCTTTAATACTGGCTGCTTTAACTGCAAAAGGTAAATCTATTATTAATAGAATTTACCACTTAGATAGAGGTTATGAAAATATAGAAAAAAAATTGAGAAAAGTTGGAGCTAGAATTAAAAGAATTTCTTAGTAGATGAATAAAAAATATTTAGCAAAAATTATTGCAAAAGATATACAAGGTTTAAAATTAATATCTGCTTGTTGTTTCAAAGCCAATGTAAAGGTAAACGAACTTAAATATTTAAAAAAAAGTCAAATTTTTTTAGTTCTATTAGAAAGATACAATAGAGAGAACCAAAAAGATCAAGAAAAAATAAATAGTGTTTGCAAGTTTGAATTTGTAGAGTCGGTAAAATCAAAAAATATTGATCAAAGTCATATAGATAGGAATCTGGAGCTTTTTGCGATAAATTTGATCAAAAATAAAGATAGATTTGAAATAAGTTTAATTTTTAATAATAATTCTATTATAACTCTTTCTACCGAAATTGTTGAAGTTACTCTGGAGGATCAAAATAAAATAAATGATTAAAATATTAGATTGTAATAACAAAAAATATATTTCCAAAATAAATAGTTTATTAAAGAAAAAAGTAAATAAAGATATTAATGCAAAGAGGAGATGAAGCTTTGCTTAGATACGAAAAAAAATTTAATAAAAATAGTGAAATTATAGTTAAAAAAAAAAAATATTCAAAAAAATTAAAATATTTAGATATTAAGGTTAGAAAAGCTATAGATTTATCTTTTAAAAGAATTTACACATTTCACTCAAAACAAAAAATTAATAATATTTATTATAAAGATAGTTTAAATAATAAATTTTATTACAAACATAAGCCAATCGAGTCGGTTGCTATTTATGTACCTGGTGGCAATGCTAGCTTCCCATCAACTGTTTTAATGAATGCAATACCAGCAAAAATTGCTGGAGTAAAAAGAATAGTAATGGTTAACCCAAAACTTAAAAATAGATTGAGTCCAGGTGTTTTGTATGCTGCTAAAAAAATAGGTATAAAAGAAATTTACTCAATAGGTGGTGCCCAAGCTATTGCTGCACTTGCTTATGGAACAAAAAAGATAAAAAAAGTAGATAAAATAGTAGGTCCAGGAAATATTTTTGTTTCAACTGCAAAAAAAGAAGTTTTCGGAGACGTTGGGATTGATATGGTTGCAGGACCATCTGAAATTACAGTATTAGCTGATAGCTCATCAAATTCTGATTGGGTAGCTGCTGATTTAATTGCTCAAGCTGAACATGATGTAAATTCTCAGTGCATATTAATAGCTAAAGAAAAAAACTTTTTAGATAATGTTAAAAATTCAATTTTCAATCAGTTAAAATATCTACCAAGAAAGAAAATTGCTGGTAAAAGTTTAAATTTAAATGGAATTTTAATAAAAGCTTATTCTACAAAACAAATAATAGAAATTGTTAATTTAATTGCCCCTGAACATTTAGAAATATCTATTAAAAATTATAAAAATATTTTAAGCAAAATAAAAAATGCTGGTTCTATTTGTCTAGGTGCTTATTCTGCGATGGCTATTACTGATTATAATGCAGGAACTAATCATATTTTACCAACTAATTCTTCAGCTAAATTTTCTAGTGGATTAAGTGTTTATGATTTTTATAAAAGAATTTCATATATAAATTTATCAAAAAAGGGTATTGAAACTCTTGGTCCTTCGGTTATAACTTTAGCAAAATACGAAGGTTTAGATGGACATGCTAGATCAATAAAATTTAGATTAGGGAGAAAATAATATTGTCAAAACAAGATTTACTTGAGTTCAAGGGCAAGGTAATAGAATTACTTCCAAACGCAATGTTTAGAGTTAAGCTGGAAAATAATCATATAATAACAGCTCATACAGCAGGTAAATTAAGAAAAAATAGAATTCGGGTTTTACAGGGTGATAATGTTACTGTAGAAGTGACCCCCTACGATTTAACTAAAGGAAGAATTATCTTTAGATTCTAAATTAGGCTTCGTAGCTCAGTAGTAGAGCAGTACCCTGAAAAGGTATGTGTCGTTGGTGCGATTCCAACCGAAGCCACCATCAGCTAATAAAATAGCCAAAAAAAACTTTTCATTTAACTTGCAATAAATATTAAAATCTACTAATTAGTCACAAGCTAAAGTTTAGCTAAAGTAAAACAATAAAAGAAAGAGTAAAAATGAGTCTAAAAGGCAAAGTAAAATGGTTCAATGGTAAAAAAGGATACGGTTTCATTGAACGAGAAGATAAAGAAAAAGATGTATTCGTTCATGCTTCTGCAGTAAGAGATGCTGGTTTAAAGTATTTAAATGAAGGTGATGAATTAACTTTTGAAGTTGAAGATGGAGATAAAGGTCCTTCCGCAGTAAAATTGCAAAAAACCTCTTAAATTCTAATTCACAAAGATTTGTATAGGGTAATAGATGCTAGTAAAATAGCAGAAGTTCCCTATACAAAACCTACTTGCATTTGTAAAAATAAGTGTTATTTAACTCGCAATGATTAAAAAAATTAAATTATCAATAAACTCTCACAGACATCATTTTCATGCTGGCTGCAAGCTAGCAATTTAATCACTTTATAAATTTAAAATTAACCACAATTAGTATAAAATATAGGAAGGAGCACGGGTAGCTCAGTTGGTTAGAGCAGCGGTTTGTGGAACCGAAGGTCGACAGTTCGAATCTGTCCCCGTGTACCAAAAAATGGAAAAAGAAAAAAAAATTAAACCTACAAAGGAATTACCAGCGGGTTTTGAAGATAGACAGGAAAAAGAACTTTTAATCAGAGATTTTGTAATTTCAAATATTAAAGAAATCATGATTAACTATGGGTTTCAGTATTTAGAAACACCAAGTTTTGAGTATACAGAAAGTATTGGAAAATTTTTACCAGATAAAGATAGACCAGGTGAAGGAGTTTTTTCATTTAAGGATGAAAATAAATGGTTATCACTTCGTTATGATCTAACAGCACCATTGGCAAGATACGTTGCGAAAAATTTTAACAAAATTCCAAAACCATTTAAACGATATCAGCTAGGGACTGTTTGGAGAAATGAAAAACCTGGACCTGGAAGATATAGAGAGTTTTTACAGTTTGATGCAGATTATGTTGGAACTAAAAACCTACAAGCTGACGCCGAACTTTGTATTTTGATATCTGAAATATTAGAAAAATGTGGACTAGATAAAGATGATTATACTTTGAAAATTTCTTCTAGAAAATTTACAGAAAAATTATTTGAAAAATTAAATATTAAATCAAAAGATCAAGTATTAACTATTCTCCGCGCTCTTGATAAAATTGAAAGACTTGGTTGGGATGAGGTGCAAAAACTCCTTGGAAAAGGTAGAAAAGACAAATCTGGGGACTATACTAAAGGTGCAAATTTAAATATAGAACAAATTAAAATAATTGAAAATGCTTTAAAAAACGAAACACCTGAAAACGACGATGTATTAGAAATAATAAAAATATTTAATGCTTATAATTTTAAAAATTTTAAATTTGATCCATCAGTTATAAGAGGTTTAGAATATTATACAGGCCCTATTTTTGAGGTTAATTTAAATTTTGAAGTAAAAAATTCAAAAGGAAAGGCTATTCAATTTGGTTCAATTGGCGGCGGCGGAAGGTATGATAATCTTGTAAGTAACTTTGGAAATCTTGATTATCCAGCAACAGGGATATCTATTGGTCTTGATAGGCTTGTATTTGCTTTAATGCAAAAAAAAGATTTTAGCTTAAAAACTGTAAGACCAATAATGATATGTGTATTTAATAAAAATAATACCAATCAATATATAGAAATATTAAATAAATTACGAAAAGCAAATATCAGTTCAGAAATTTATCCAGGAGAAGGAAAATTAAAAAAACAAATGGAATATGCAAATAAGATAGAATCCCCAGGAGTAATTTTCTATGGCGAAGATGAAATTAAAAAAGGTGAAGTAAAATTACGAAATCTTAAAACTGGAGATGAGTCATCCATAAAAATTGAAAATTTGACCAATGAAATCAAAAAACTTATCTGAAAAGATCCTTAGTTCAATTAAGTCTAGAGGATTTAAGAACATTACATTAGATCCGGTTCTTGAAACTAAGTATATACTTCAAAGATCTGGTGAAAATTTTAAAAAATTTTTATTTTCATTTTATGATCTTAATGGAAAAGAACTTTGTTTAAGGCCAGATCTAACAATATCTTCAGCAATAAGATTTGTTCAAAACAAAAAAGACAATAGAGAAAAGGTTTTTTACAGCGGAGAAGCATTTAGAAAAACTTATCAAAAAAAAGACAGTATTATAAAAAATCAAATTGGATTTGAAATTTTAGCATCGAAAAATAATCAAAAAGATGACAAAGAGATTATAGATACTGCTTTAAAAATTTTAAAAAATAGTATTTTTAAAAAATCGATTTTAAAAATAGGTAATATTGAATTATTTAATTTATTAATAAAAAAACTAGATATTCCAATAAGATGGAAAAATAGACTTATAAGAAATTATTGGAATGAAAATTATTTTAATGAACTATTAAAAAGATTGGAAACTAATTCAGATATAGACCCTGTATTTGTTGAAACAGATAAATCAAAATATAAAAAAATGAAAAAAGAAGATCAAAATAAAATTATCGCCGGTAGAACTTATAAAGAAGTGTTAAATAGATTTAATATGAAGATAACAGATCCAAGAAAGCCTTCAACTGGAAAAAAAAATACAAATATAATAAAGCAATTTTTGAAAATAAAATGCCCCTTAGAAAAAGCGCCGAAAATTTTAAATTCTTTTTTTAAAAAAAAAAATATTAATATAATTGTTGGCAAAGACTTTTTTCCTTTAAATAAAAATAATAATAAAAATTTAAAAATAGAATTCACAGCATCCAATGGTAGGGAAGTTGAATTATATAGTTCAATGATCTTTTCTATTGAAGTTAAAATACAATCAAAATTTAGGAATTTCATTTCAGGTGGAAGATACGATCAATTAACTAGCAATTTAGGATTTAGAAAAATTCCTGCGGTAGGAGCTGCTGTAAATATGAATTTATATGACTAAAAATATTATTAAAATCGGACTTCCATCTAAAGGAAGATTAAAACATGATACAATTAAAGTATTCAAAAAAAATAAGTTGAATATTTATTCTGAAAGAGGAGAAAGAGATTTATTTGGTTATATTAAAAAATTTTCAAATATTAAAATAATTTACTTGCATGCTAGGGAGGTAGTTGAACAAATTTCATTAGGTAATATTGATGTTGGTTTTTCAGGCTATGATTTATTTAAAGAGAGTGAAATCAATGTTCAGAATAAAATTTTAATTAATAAAAAGTATAATTATGGGAATGCAAATTTAGTTTTAGCCATTCCTGACCTATGGATAGATGTACAGACTCTTTTAGATTTAGATGAAGTTGCAGATGAATTTAAAAAAAATAAAAAAAGACTTTTAAGAGTAGCAACAAAATATCCAAATTTAACTAGACAATTTTTATATTCAAAAGGTATTACACAATTTCAATTAGTTAAAAGTTTAGGAAGTACCGAGATAGCACCATTTACTGGTACAGCAGAAGTGATATCAGATATAACAAGCACAGGGGCAACATTAAAAGCTAATAATTTAAGAATTTTAAAAGATGGTGAAATTTTGAAGTCACAGGCATGTTTAATGATATCAAAACTTTCTATAAAAAAATCTGGAATAAAAAAAATTATAAACTTGCTTAGAAGGTAATTTATTTTAAGATCTCTATATTAATGCAAGATTCGTTATCATATATAATTTTGATTTTAATAGTGGCGGTACTTTATCTATTAGTTACTCAGCGGAGAAACAAAGAAGAACCAAAAGATAATTCTGAAGAATTTAACAACTTAAAAGAAAGCATTAATAATTCTTTTAATACTATGTCAGCCTCATTTAACAGTCTATCTAAAGATGTAACTAGAGATATGACGCAAACTTTAACTTCAGTTAATGAAAAAGTTTCTGTTTTTAATGAACAAGTAGAAAATTTAAATAAAAGTCAAGAGGGGATAAATAAGATTTTAGCTGGAGTTAAAAAATATGGAACATTGGCAGAATTTAGTTTGGCTTCTTTATTAAAAGATTTATTACCAGCATCTCAATTTATCTCAAATGCCAAGATGAAAGAAGATACATCTGAAAATGTGGAATTTGCAATCAAACTTCAAGATGGAGTTCTAGTTCCAGTGGACAGTCATTTTCCAGTAGAAAAATTCAAAGCTATTGATGATGCTTACCAAGCGGATGATAAAAAATCTGCTGCAGATGCAAGAACAAAATTAGCTAGAGCTTTTAAAGATAAAGCTAAAAGCGTTAATGAGAAATATATTGTTCCTCCTAAAACTACTGATTTTGCAATTGTATATGCTCCAACTGAAAGCTTATTTTCAGAGCTAAGTTCATATCAAGATCCAACTACAAAAGAATTATTAACTCAAGAATTAATGACAAAATATAAGGTCGTAGTCTTAGGACCCAATACTCTTTCAGCTTACTTACAATCTTTACACATGGGCTTTCAAACTCTTAAAGTTCAAAAACATGCAACGGAGATTTATGATCATTTAAAAACAATAAGTACAAGATTTTCTAAACATTTTGACAATGTTCTTACTCTTAGAAAAAAACTCGAAGAAGCTATGGGTGTGGTTGATAGTTTTGGAAAAGATGCAAGATCAATTAAAAGAACCTTAGAAAATATAAAAGATCCTGAGCAAGTCGAAATAGCTGCTAAAACAGAAAATATTGAAAAATTTGGTGACCACTCAAAACAACTAAAAAATTAATTTTAATTTCAATTAAAATAGCTTTATAAATAACTATATGGAATGGAATAATAAATTTACATATCCTAAGTCAATACGTTCTATAATTAACGGTTCAAGACATTATTCTTTAGATGGTCTAAATTTACCAAGTGTCACAACTATACTAAAATCAACTCAAAGCGAAGAAGATAAAGCAGGTTTAGCAGCCTGGAAAGAAAGAGTGGGTTACAAAGAAGCAGAAAGAATTAAAAAAGAAGCTTCAATTAGGGGAAGTTCCATGCATTCATATATTGAACAATTTTTATTGGGTAAATTTAATTTAGATTTGCTGGAGGATGACAATAAGTCAAAAAAAATGGCTTCAGAGATTATTGATAACGGATTAAAAAATAAACTTTCCGAAATTTGGGGTGCAGAGGCAATAGTTTATTATCCTGGTAAATATGCAGGAACAGCGGACTGTATAGGAATTTATGAGGGAAAAGAAAGTATTTTAGATTTTAAACAGAGCAACAAACCAAAGAAAGAAGAATTCATTTCAGATTATTTTTTGCAAGGAAGTGCCTATTCACTTGCGCATAACGAAGTTTATAACTCAAGAATTACACAGGTTGTAATTCTTCTTTGTACTGTTGATGGATTATTTCAAGATTTTAAAATTGAAGGTAGTCAACTAACAAGTTATCAAAATAAATTTCTTAGTAGAGTTGAAGAATTTTATAGTAAAATAAAAAATAGAGTTTGACTTTAAGTAAAATTAATATAATAAAAATTACTTTGCTACTTGTTCAGATGCAAATCTAAAAATTCTCACATTTAGCATTAAAATAAAAAGGAGTTTAATTGAATTTAGCTATCTGGGATATTGAGTCTTCAAATGCCAACACAGATTTTGGAAGCATAATAGAAATAGGAGGTATTCTAGTTGACGAAAACTTCAATGAAAAAGATCGCTTTAACTTAAGATGTAGATTACCCGAGGGTGAAATTCCACAATGTATGGCATTGATTGTGAATAAGACAAGCGTAGACCTCTTAACAAAAGTAAACCTAAGCCACTATCAATTGCTTGGTGAAGTAGAAAAAATTTTTAAAAAATGGAGCCCAGCAATTTTTTTAGGTTGGTCAAATATCGGTTTTGATGATGAAATGATTAGGAAAGAGTTTTTTAAAGGAATAAGATACCCATATATTACTAACTCTTCTCCAAACAAAAGACATGATGGCCTTAATATAGCAAGAGGGGCATACGCAATTGATTCTAAAGTACTAAAAACAGAAATAAATGAAAAAGGAAATGCAGTAATGAAGCTAGAATCTTTAGCAAGGATGAATGGATTTGAGTCTTCCGGAGCACACTCAGCTTTGTTTGATGCAGAGCTTACAGTGAATATTTTAAGATTAATTAAAACAAAAAAACCAAAGGCTTGGCAAGAATTTTTAAAAACTTCAAATAAATTAGATACAGAAACAATTTTCAAAACTAAAAAAATATTTACTTTGAATGAATATTTTTATGGAAAATCTAGATTATATTTATGTGCTCCTCTACATCCAAAATATTGCGTACACCCAATATATCAATGGGGTCAAGCGGTTGATTTAAGAATTGATATTGAACCTTTATTAAATCTTTCTATCAACGATCTAAAAAAGGAAATGAAAAAAACTCCAAAATTTTTAAGAACAATTAGATCAAACAAAGCTCCAATAATTATTGAAGAAAGTTATGGTATGAAAGTTGATCCATATAACAAAATAGATCCAAATTTAATTAAAAAAAGAGCTGAAATTATAAGAAGTAATGAAAAATTTTCCCAAAATATTTTAACATCACTTAGAGAAATAGCTGAGGAGAAAGAACAATCAAAATCACAAGAGGATATTTTGGCAGAAGAAAGCATTTATTCAAAATTTACTTCAAATAAAGATACTAGTCTGTTTCCGGCATGGCATTCTGCATCCTGGAGTGACAAATTGAAAATGTTAGATAGATTTGAAGATGATAGATTAATTGGGTTCGGAAAAAAAATTATATATCAAGAGTCTCCAGAAACCCTTCCAAAAGATATTTTAAAAAGTATACAGAGGCAAATAGCAAAAAGAATATTAAGTGAAAAAAAAGAAAAGTGGTGGACTTGTAAGGAATTCTATTATGAATGTGACAATTTAAGAGAAAAATATACAAATGATAACGACCATGAAAAATTAAAATTTTTAGATCAATTAAATGAATTTGTCATGTCAATACAAAAAAAATATGAAAATCTTTAATGTGGATAAAGATAAAAAATATTTTTTTGGTGTTGAATTATTCAAATTAGATTATATATAAAATCTATGGCTACAATTAAATCTACAGATGAAACTTTTGACAATATAGTTAAAGAGCATAAAATTGTTTTAACAGACTTTTGGGCATCATGGTGTGGACCATGCGTTACTTTAGCGCCAATTTTAGAACAGCTTTCAGATGAATTAAAGGATAAAGGAATTGTGATTGCAAAACATAATATTGATGAAGAGCCAAATTTACCAGTTAAATTTTCAGTCAGAGGAATCCCAACAATGACTCTTCATGTGGATTCAGAACATAAGGCTACTAAAGTAGGATTGACTACTAAATCAGATTTAAAGAGTTGGATTGAACAAAATATTTAATTCAAATTTAAAACCTCGCCAATTAAATATAAACTTCCAGTAATTAAACAAATACTATTTTTGTGTTTGTTAATTGATTTGATACTTTCCACAATACCATTGCTTAAATAAATTTTTTTTTGAAATTTATCTATTTTTTTTTTAAATTCCTCTTTTTTAATAGCGCCAGTTTGATTGGGAATATCAATTATTGTTATAGATTTTATATTATTATTAAAACATTCAATAAAACCTTGATGATCTTTGTCTTTCATCATTCCTACAATTAAATGAACATCTTGATTTTGCTGTTTTAGCCACTTTGCAATAGCTTTTGCAGAATTTATATTGTGACCACCATCACAAACTAACCTGCTTGATCCTAAAAGCTTTTTAAGCTTACCAAATTTAATTTCCTGAAGCCTTCCTTTAAGATATATTTTTTTTATTCCGTTTTTAATATCTTTATCTTTTATATTAAATAAATTTCTTGCTGCTACAATTGATGTACTTATATTTGATAGCTGATGATCTCCTAGTATATTTGGCTCAGGCAATAATAATGATCCAAAGTTATCTTCATGTTGTATAAAAGAATTTTCTGCTCTTAATATACAAAAGTCTTTTCCGTAAAAAAATTTTTTTGATTTATTTTTTTCTATAGCATTTTCTATTTTAGATCTTATTTCAGCATTTTCTTGTCTATTAATAAAAATGTTAGAGTTAAGTAAGCTTTTAGTTTTTTCATAAATTATTCCATCAACAGTTTTATTTTCAATCCACTGCAAATGATCTATTCCAACAGATCCTAATATAGAGGCTAAATTTTTTTTAAACACATTTGTACTATCAAATCTATGAAATAGACCGGCTTCAACTAAAGTAATATTTTCCTTAAACTCTTCACAATATTTTAGATATGCACAAGTTAATATCTCAAATAGTGTAGCTTGATCATCTTTCAAAATTTTTTCTATTTCTTTAAGTAAATTAATTAAGATTTCTTCAGATATTTCTTTATCGTTATAAACAAATCTTTCAGTATAAGACTGAAGATGGGGAGAAAGATATAAATTACATTTGTAACCAGATTGATTTAAAATTGATTTTAAACTTTGACAAATACTATATTTAGAATTAGTTCCTACAACAGATATAATATTTTTTAAACTATTTTGTGGATTACCAAGTTTTTTAAGAAGACTAAATGTTCTATTTAGAGTTAAGTCTATCTTTTTAGGATGCTTTTGCTGTAGTTTCGATATTAGTTTCTGAAGTTCCATCTGATAACTCAGCATTTATATCAGAATTTTTCTTTAACAATATTGATAAAAGAGAGCTTATTTTTTCTTGTAAATCTTTCCTTTCAACAATTATATCAACAAAACCACATTCTTGAACATATTCTGCTTTTTGAAAATGTTCTGGCAGTTCTTCTTTTACTGTAGCTTGAACAACTTTTTTTCCTGCAAATGCAATCAAAGCTCCTACTTCTGAAAAATGAACATCTCCTAACATTGCAAAAGAAGCTGTTATTCCTCCGGCTGTTGGATCAGTAAAACAAACTATATATGGAAGATTATTTTTTTTTAATTCGTTAACAGCTAAAGTTGTTCTTGTCATTTGTGAAAGTGATATTGCAGATTCATGCATACGCTGTCCCCCACCACATGGAAAAAAGACAAAAGGATTTTTATTGTCTATAGCATGTTGAATTCCAGTTATGATTGCTTCACCTTCGGCAGCTGCAACACTACCACCCATAAAATCAAAATTATTTGCACCAGCCGTAATATTAATTCCATTTATTTTTCCTCTTGCAATCATTACAGCACATTCTTGATTAGTTTTTTTTCTAGCCTCTTTTAGTCTGTCAGTATATTTCTTCGAATCTGTCCAACCTAAAGGATCATCTTTTGGCACAGGAGTTTTTAGAATTTCATAATTATTTTTTCCAAAGAAAATATCAAACCTTTGTCGACAATTAATTCTGTGATGTTTGTTACAAGAGTCACAAACCCAAAGATTTTTTTCAAGATCTTTTTTTAATATTGGTCCCTTACAACATGATGTCCAATCACTATTTTCAATTTCTTCTTTTGTAGGTCTTTTTTTTAATACCTTTTTTATTTTTTCACTAATTTTAAGAACTCGTTTTATCCAATTCATGATATTTTATTTTTTAATAATGATACCATCCTAGCAACATTTGTGACAGGATTTTGACTTTTTTTTAATGATTTTGATATTTCTTTACATATTTCACTTCCTACTACTAAACCATCAGCTTTTTTAAGCGAGGATATAGTTTTTTTAGTTATTCCAAATCCAATGACAATATTTTTAGAACTATTAATTTTTTTTATTGAATTATAATTTTCTAATATTTTTTTTGGAGATATTTTAAGCTTTCCCCCAGTAGTAGATAACATGCTTATATAATAAATCATATCATGAGAGTCATTAATAATTTTTTTGATTCTTTTTTTTGATGTAGTCGGGGACAAAAGTTGTACAAACGTAATAGATTTTTTTTTGCATTTTTTTGCAAAATTTTTGTTATCAGGCCAAGGCAAATCAACGACAATTAAACCATTTACTCCAACTTGTTTACATTTTTTTAAAAATTTATTTTCGCCATATCTGTATATCATATTATAATAACCCATTAAAATTACAGGTTTTGAATTTTTACTATTTTTAAATTTATTAACAATTTGAAAAATATCTTTCATTTTAATTCCATTTTTAATTGCTCGATATGAAGCTGTTTGAATTTGTCCACCATCTCCTATAGGTGTATTATGTGCAAGACCTAATTCACATATGTCTACATATTTTGAAATAGAATTTAATATTTCCAAAGATTTTTTTTTAGTATTGTCTCCAGCAACTGTATAAGTTAGCAAAGCTGGCCTTTCCTCTTTTTTAGTTTTTTTAAATGCTAAATTAATTGGAGATATAGTCATTTTTTATTTACCCAATCTTTTTTTTAAAATATCTCTATCTTTTAGTGCATCTCCACAACTATTTACACAAACAATAGTATCTTTGCTCAATTTTGGAGCTATTTTTATTGCTTCCGCAAATGCATGGCTAGGCTCTAAACTTGGATTTAAACTTTCAAATTTAGTAACTATCTTATAGGCATTTAAAGCCTCTTCATCAGTGGCTGCTGTATACCTTGCTCTTTTTGTATCTTTTAAAAAACAATGAAGTGGTGAAACTCCTGGATAATCTAGGCCAGCACTAATAGATTCAGTTTCTTCTATTTGACCTTCCATATCTTGATTTACATATTGCATCGCCCCATGGAGTACTCCAATTTTTGATCCATAAGTTAAAGGCGCTGCATGCTTTTTACTATTTTTTGGACCACCAGCCTCGACACCAATAAACTCAACTTGTTTTTTGTCATAATGCATAAATTCATTCCAAAATCCAAAACTTGATGAACCTCCACCTACACAATTTATTAATTTCAATTTTTTTGGAATTTCTCCAAACTCGTCCTTAATTTGTATTAGGAGTTCTTTAGAAATTTGTGATGTGCTCCATCCACAAATTTTTACAAAGATATTAGGCCCAACCGTTGATCCTACACACATGGCTGTAGTATCGCAGTTAGATACCCAATACCTCATACACTCACTAACAGCATCAACGAGCGTTTGACTTCCTGTATAAACTGGAACTATTTCGGCATCATTTGCACGCATTGCATCACAATTTGGTTTTTGTCTTTTAATATCTTTTGCTCCCATAAATATTTTACATTTCAAACCGAATTTTTTAGCAGCCATACTTAACATTTTTCCAGCATAACCAGCTCCAGTATCTCCAACTATGTATTTTTTTCCTGCTCTTTTAGCTATAAGACAATGTACAGTGGCATTTAGCGATTTGTGTGCACCACCATTTAAATCAGAAACAACCTTTGTCCATATTTGAGCACCACCTAAATGTTCTGTTAAATTCTCTAGTTTTGTAAAACGAGTTGGAGAGCCAAGCCAATTTTTAAAATAATGGTCTCTTTCTTGAATAAATTTTTTATCTTTTCTTAATTTTTCAAATAAAATAGTAAGATCTTCTACAGGTTTCTTTAATGTTTCAGGTATAAAGTTTCCACCAAATTTTCCCCAAAAACCATTTTTATCATGCTGGTCGATCAAAGGTATGTTTTTTTTAATTTTCATTATTTAATTTTTTTAAACTACTAATAAAATTTTTAATTTTTGATATATCTTTTACTTTATTTGTTTCTAAAGCACCAGAAACATCAACTATATCTGCATAATTAAAAATTTTTTTAAGTGTATCTACGTTAATATCTCCAGCTATCATTTTGGCAGCATTGCTTTGAATTGGTTTTATCCAATCAAAATTCCATTTAAGACTTAATTCAAAACCGGAACTATCCCATAAAATAATATCTGCAACTTTTTCAAGTTGTTTGTAATTAAAAACATCCTTTTCATTTTTGACTTGAATTGCTAAAATTAATTTTTTGTTAAATCTTTTTTTAATATTATAATAAAATTCTTCATTGAATTTTCCATAAATTTGAAAGTAATCTATATTTAACTTTGAAAATTTTTCTAATTCCTCAATTTTTGGATTGACTAACACCCCAACGTATTTTGTATTTTTTTTTTCTATATTTGTTAATTCTTTAGCTTTATCTAATTGAATAAACCTATGGCTTTTTGGATAATTTAAAATAAAACCACAATAATCGGCACCAAGCTCAACACATCTTTCCACACTTTCGGTATTTGAAAGACCACATATTTTTACTTCCATTAATTTAATTTAATGAATTAATTAACTTTTGTATATTTTTTTTAATATTACCTTTTGTAATGCTTCTTCCTACGACTATTGAAGTAGCACCATTTTTAAAAGCTTTTTTTGGAGTAGTGATACGTTTTTGATCTTTTGCTTTATCTCCTAACAATCTAATACCTGGAGTAATAATTTCTTTTTTAAATATTTTTTTGACATAAGGAGACTCGTGCGGGCTACAAACAATAGCATCTAATTTTGCTTTTGATGCCAATGTAGCTTGTTGAATAACCAAACTTTTTACTGATCGAGTATGTCCAATTTGTTTTAAATTTTCATTATTTAATGATGTAAGAGTTGTCACTCCAACAATTTTGGTTTTACCAGAAACTTTTTTTACACCTCTTAGTGCTTCAAGACCAGAGCTTATATGGATTGTTAAATAATTGACTTTTAAATCTTTAACAGCCTTTACAGCTGAAATACAAGTATTTGGGATATCATTTAATTTTAGATCAGCAAAAATAATTTTTTTTTTTAACTTTGAAATAAATGATCTTCCATTTTTCGAATTAAAAAATTCTAATCCAAATTTATAACCAATTTTTAATTTTTTTGTTTGTGTATCTTTTATTATTTTTTTTACTTTATTTAAGTTATTAGTATCACAAGCTATAAAAATTTTTTTACTCATTGGCATTTATTCTATTAAAAAGTTTTTTACTACTTTTAAAGTGAATTTTTTTTCTTTCAGGTGTTTCTATTTTTTCACCAGTTTTAGGGTTTCTTGAAATCCTGGCTTTTTGAATATGGACTGACCATGTTCCAAAATCTCTTATTTCAACATTTTCCCCTTTATTTAAGGCAAGCTTTATTTCAGAAAGAAAAATATTTAAGGCTTTTTCTAAGTCTTTTTTTAAAAAATTAGGATAATTGTCTGTTAATTTTTTTAAGAGCTTTGATTTTACAATAGCCAATTTAATCTTGTTTCTTATCTTTTTTTTGTTTTTTTTCTAAATCTTCAGACAGTGATGAGAAAGGTAAATTTTTTCCTGATAGTGGAGAGCTAAATTTTGAAACAGCCTCTTTATTTTTAAGTTCTTCCAACAGTTTTATGCTTAATGAAACTTTTCTTTTATTCATATCTATTTCAGCAATTGCTGCGTCAATTCTTTCAGATCCTACAAATCTTGATGGACGAGCATCTGCTGAGTTTATTGCTATTGCTGTTTTTTTAATTAAAAACTCCAGTTCGCATCCTTCTGGTTTTACCATTAATCCTTTATTATCAGAGCTAACAACTTTTACTGTCACCGTATCATTCACTTTTTTATTTTTAAACCAGTCAAATGGATCTGGTTTAGTTTGACGCAATCCTACTCGAATTTTTTGTTGATCTTTTTTTATTTCTAATACTCTTACTTTCTCAATTTTGTCACCCTTTTTATACTTCTGAAGTTCAGACTCTGGATCTTTTGCATACGTAAGATCATTACAGTGAAGAAAACCATCAATTTCTAGATCTTCGATTTTTATATATAATGCGTATTCACTTATTGAGCTTACTATACCTTTAACATCACTTCCTACAGGATATTTTTTTTCCATTTCTTCATAAGGATTTTCTTTGGTTAATCTATGGGATATTGAGACTCTTCTTTTTTCTTTATCGATTTCAGTTATTACACATTCAATTTCATCTCCCACTTTTAACATTTTCTTCGCCGAAGGATTCTTTTTTGTCCAACTTAGCTCGCTTGAATGTAGCAATGTTGATAGACCTGGTTCTAACTCACAGAATGCTCCAAAATCCATAAGTTTAATAACTTTTACTTTGTATGGTTTTTTTAGTTCGTAATTAGAAATATGTGCGAAAGGATCTGGAGAAAGTTGTTTTATACTACAACCAACTTGTAATTTTTCTTTATCAACATTTATAACTAATAAATCGTGCTTTTCACCTATGTTAAATATTTCATCGGGATGATTAATTCTTGAGTAGCTAATTTCCTGTAAATGAACTAGCACGTCTAGTTCTGAATTAACATCAAAGAAACATCCAAAACTAGAGTATCCTTTTACTATTGCATTTTTAATTACATCACCAACTTTATACTTTTCAATTATTTTTGCCTTATCTTCTTTTTTATTTGTTGAAATTATTTGTCTTCTTGAAACACAAGCATTCCCCCTAATTTTATCTAGCTTGATTAGTGCAAATTTTTGAGGTTCATTCATTAG
>CACPKA010000004.1 GCA_902634485.1 uncultured Pelagibacteraceae bacterium
CTTATTATTTTTTATCTTTAATAATTATAATCATTTTTTTTATAAGTATAAATTTAAATATCTATTGGTTTTATAATTTTATAAAAATGATTTTTTCCAAAAAATTATTTAAAAATAATTTGGATAGAGACGAAAATAATGTTAACGAAATTAGTGAAACATCCATTGCTTATGAAAAACCGATACAAGAAGACTTACCTTTTACAAAAATTAAGGATGAAAATAATTTCAAACAAGTAAAATTCAAGTTGCCTATAATTGACTTTTTAAAGTTTCCTTCAAAAACTGAAAGAAAAGAAAATTTATCAGATAACGCTGTTGATAAAGATTTTTTAGAAAAAATTCTTTTAGATTTTGGTGTAGAAGGGCAAATAAAAAAAATAAGTCATGGTCCTGTTGTAAGTTTAAATGAATTTGAACCTGCGCCTGGCGTTAAAGTTTCTAAAATAATTAATTTATCAGATGACATAGCCAGAAATACTAGTTCAGAGTCTGCGAGAATTTCCACTATTCCTGGAAAAAATACTATTGGAATAGAGCTACCTAAATCGAAACGAGAATATGTATATTTAAGCGAAATTATTTCTGAAAATAATTTTAAAAATAAAGACATAAAGTTACCAATTGCACTAGGGAAAGATATTTCAGGTTTGCCAATTACTGGTGATTTATCTTCTATGCCACATTTATTAATTGCAGGAACTACTGGCTCAGGTAAATCAATCTGTATAAATACAATTATACTTTCTTTATTATACAGACATACACCTGATAAATGTAAATTTATTTTAATTGATCCTAAAATGCTAGAACTATCGACCTATGAAGGAATTCCTCATTTATTATGTCCTGTAATTACTGAAGCTAAAAAAGCTGCTTCAGTTCTTGGATGGGTCGTTAAAGAAATGGAAAATAGATATAGATTAATGACAAAAGAAGGAGTTAGAAATATAGATGGTTACAATAGTAAACA
Source organism: uncultured Pelagibacteraceae bacterium (assembly GCA_902634485.1). Classification (GTDB taxonomy): domain Bacteria; phylum Pseudomonadota; class Alphaproteobacteria; order Pelagibacterales; family Pelagibacteraceae; genus Pelagibacter. The sequence goes on from CACPKA010000004.1 coordinate 974, forward strand.
TAAATTACCTATGCCCTACATTGTTGTTATTGTCGACGAAATGTCTGATTTGATGTTGGTGGCTGGCAAAGAAATAGAAAATTATGTTCAGAAACTATCTCAAATGGCAAGAGCTGCAGGTATTCACTTAATTATGGCAACTCAAAGACCTAGTGTTGATGTAATAACCGGCACAATAAAAGCAAATTTTCCAACCAGAATTTCTTTTCAAGTCACTTCTAAAATAGATAGTAGAACAATAATCGGAGAACAAGGAGCTGAGCAACTTTTAGGAAAAGGTGATATGTTATATATGTCTTCAGCTAATAGAATAGTAAGAATTCATGCTCCTTATGTTTCAGAAAGTGAAATTGAAAAAATAAATAATTTTTTAAGATTACAAGCTGAACCAGACTATATAGATGAAATTTTGAATTTTGCAGATGAAAAAGAAATGGGAGAAAGTTATTTAAGCAATGAAAATAAAGATGAACTGTATAACCAAGCAGTAGAAATAATAAAAACAGAAGGAAAGGCTTCAACCTCATTTCTACAAAGAAAATTACAAATTGGATACAATCGTGCAGCAAGAATTATTGACACAATGGAAGCTGAAGGAATAGTCAGCAAGGCTAACCATGTTGGTAAAAGAGAAGTTCTTTGATGTTTAAAAGATTATTATTGACTATTTTTTTTTTATTAATTTATTTTAAATCCTCAGAAAGTTCTGAAAAACAAAATATTATAAATTATTTAGATGAAATAGATAATTTAACTTTTAATTTTAAACAAACAATAGATGAAAAAACTGAAAAAGGAAATTGTACTATAGAATACCCAAAAAAGATCTATTGTTTGTATGATAATAGAAATAAAAAAATAATAGTTTCTAATGGAAAATCACTAGCAATTAAAAATCAAGCTAGCAATCAATATTATCTATATTCACTAAAAAAAACACCTCTAGAATTACTTCTTGATAAAAAATTTTTAATTCAAGAAATAAAAAATTCAAAAAGTAGAATTATAGATAATAAATATATTAATTTTAAAATAGTTAAAAATAATAATGAAATAAATATTTTTTTTGACAAAAAAAATTTAAATTTATTAGGATGGCAAACAGAAGATATTTATCAAAACTTAGTAATTACATATATTTATAAAATTCGTTACAACCAAATGATTGATAAAAAAATATTTAAACTACCTAAGAGAAATTAAACAGATTTAAAATTTATTAATTCTTTATTATAAATCTTCATACCTCTACATAAATAATTATTCAAAGCATTTTTATGATCTAGTGAACATGTGTGTACCCAAACTCGTTTTACTTTGTAAGAAAATGATATTTTAATTGCTTCAGTTAACAAATATCCTCCCAATTTTTTTTCTAGATATTCTTTTAATAACCCAAGATATGCTATTTCAATTTCTGATTTTTCTTTATGGTAAATAAGTTCAAAAAAACCGCATATATCATTATCTTTTTTTAAAATAAACGTAGACACATTTGGATTAGAAACATAATCCATCCATTTTTTATCATCCCAAATTAGTCTATCATTCCATTCATGATTTTTACCAATTTGCTTATAAAAAAATTTATTTAATTGAAAATCACTCTTACAAACTTTTTCGACATTGAAATTGTTGCTTGGTTTTTCTTTATATATAAGTTCGTTCAGTGATTTTATTTCTAAATAATTTCTGTTAATATTTTCCATTACTGAACCATTTTTCCTACTTTTTCACCTCCAAATAAATGAAAATGTAAATGTGGAACTTCTTGTCCACCATCTTCACTTACATTGGCCAATGCTCTATAGCCTTTACCCGTATCAACTGAAATTCCAAGTTTTTTAGCAACAGTATTTATTCCTTTTAATAATCCAACCATTTCTTCAGATGAAGCCTTCTGACTGAAATCATCAAGATCAACATATTTTCCTTTTGGAATAACTAACGCATGAATTTTTTTTTGTGGATTTATATCATAAAAAGATAATACAAAATCATCCTCATAAATCTTTTTACAAGGAATTTCTCCTCTTAATATTTTTGCAAATATATTATTATCGTCGTAACTCATTTTTTTCTTTTATTTAATTCTTCCATTACATTTTCAATTTTAACATCATTTGCCTCTAGATACATTATAAGATGATAAAAAACGTCAGCAGCTTCATGAATTATATTATTATTTTTATCTACAGCTTCAATTAATTCATTAATTTCCTCTAAAACTTTTTCTTTGCTAAAAGATTTGTCACTTAAAAGTTTATTTGTATATGAATCTTGAACAGGATTATTTTTTCTATCTCTTGCAAGTTTAAATAGGCTTTCTAAAGTATTTAACATTCTAAATCCTAACTGGTATTCCTTTTGAGTTCAAATATTCTTTAGCCTCTTTGACAGAATATTTTCCATAGTGAAATATAGATGCAGCTAAAACAGCACTAGCATTTCCTAATTTAATTCCATCTACTAAGTGATCTAAATTGCCTACTCCACCAGACGCAATAACTGGAATATTTACTTTAGAAGATATTTTAGATGTTAAATCAATATCAAATCCAACTTGAGTTCCATCTCTATCCATAGAAGTAACCAACAATTCGCCCGCTCCACTTTCTTCCATCTTTTTAGCAAATTCTATTGCATCAATTCCTGTATTTTTTCTTCCACCATGAGTGAAAACTTCCCATTTTTCTCCATTTTTTTTAGCATCTATTGCAACAACAATACATTGAGATCCAAATTTTTTAGAACTATCAATAACAACTTCTGAATTTTGAACAGCGGCAGTATTTATCGAAACTTTATCAGCTCCACAATTTAATAATTTACTTATATCATTAACACTTCTAACACCTCCTCCAACTGTTAATGGTACAAAACATTTCTTTGAAGTGTCTTTAACAACATCATAAATGATATCTCGATTTTCATTTGAAGCAGTAATATCTAAAAAACAAATCTCATCAGCTCCACCATCACTATAAATTTTGGCTTGTTCAACTGGGTCTCCTGCATCCTTCAAATCAACAAAGTTAATACCTTTAACAACACGACCATTCTTAACATCTAAACAGGGTATTATTCTATTTTTCAGCATTTAAAATTAGCTTAATAAGTTAACTATGTTTCCTGACACCGACAAACGTCCATCATATATTGCTTTGCCAACTATTACACCTTCAAAGTATTCTGGGTGTTGTTTTACTGTAACTATATCATTTATAGATCCTACCCCTCCTGAGACTACAACTGGAATTTTATTTTCAAGAAGTTTAACGATTTTTATAGTTTCTTCGAAATTGGGTCTTGTTAAAGTTCCATCTCGTTCAATATCAGTATAAATTATTCTGGAAACTCCAATATCTTTAATTTGCATTAAATAATCTGTTGCAAGGATATTTGTTTGATCTTTCCATCCTTTAAGAGCTATATATCCTTCACGTACGTCGAGACCTACTGCTATTTTGTTTTTAAATTTGTTACAAACATTTTCAAGAAATTTTTGATCCCTAACAGCAATAGTTCCTAAAACAACTCTGTCTACTCCCACATCAATTAATTTCGCTATATGGTCAATTGTTCTTATCCCACCACCTACTTGGACTCTCATTTGTACATTAGTAGTATTAACCTTAGTCTGATTGCATATTTTCTCTATCAATTTTCCATTAACTGGCTCTCCACTGAGAGCTCCATCTAAATCAACTATATGAAGATCACAAAATCCTTGATTTGAAAATTCTTTAGCCTGATCTAAAGGGGTTTTTTCATAAGTAGTACTTTTCTTAAAATCACCCTTCACAAGCCTCACACACTTTCCATTTTTTATATCTATCGCGGGAAATATTTTCATTTATAAATTTATAAAATTATCAATTATTTTTAATCCAATTTTGTCACTCTTTTCTGGATGAAATTGTGTCCCAAATAAATTTTCTTTTTCAACAGAACAAACAATATTTGATGAATAGTCTGTTGTTGCTGAAATTACATTTTTATGATTTGGTATAAATTCATAGCTGTGCACAAAATACATGTGAGAGTTATTTTCTATATTTTTAAAAATCTTACTTTCTTTAACAATATTTATTTGATTCCAACCAATGTGAGGAAGTTTATATTTTCCATTTTGATTATCAATTTTTGATACTATTCCTGAAATCCAACCAAGACCCTTTGTTTCTGTTTCCTCATAACCAATATCTGCAAACATTTGTAATCCAACACAAATCCCTAAAAGTGGTTTTTTATTTTTAATTGCAAACTCATTAAGTGTATCGACCAAACCATTAATATTATTTAAAGCATCTATACAACTTTTAAACGAACCCTGCCCAGGCAAAACTACTTTATCGCTAGATTTAATCTTATTTAAATCTGAAGTTACCTCTATATTTACTTTATCCTTAGCAACTTGGTTAAAGGAGTTTATTACAGAGCTAATATTACCTGAGTTATAGTCAACAATTGTGACGTTCATTAAATTTATAAAGAACCTTTTGTTGAAGGTATAGTTTTTTTATTTCTAGGATCCATTTCTAATGCTACACGCAATGATCTCGCCAATCCTTTAAAACATGATTCAATTATATGATGACTATTATCACCATAAATATTTTCAACATGTAAAGTGATACCTGCGGCTTGAGAAAAAGCTTGGAACCACTCTTTGAATAATTCAGTATCCATTTCACCTAATTTTTCAACTTTCAATTTTACATTCCAAATTAAATAAGGTCTATTTGAAACGTCCAATGCAACTCTAGTTAATGTTTCATCCATAGGAATTAATGCATGAGCATATCTTTTTATACCTACAAATTTTTTAGATGCTTTTTTAAGACATTCTCCAATTGCAATTCCTGTATCTTCAGTAGTATGATGAAGATCAATATGAGTATCACCTTTTGCTTTAAGTTTTAAATCTATAGAAGAATGTTTGCTTAATTGTTCTAACATATGATCTAAAAAACCTATCCCGCTTTTAATTACATATTTTCCTTTACCATCTATATTTAAATCTACACTTATTGATGTCTCTTTGGTTTTTCTTAATATTTTTGCTTTTCGTTTCATAATTTTAATAGGTATATATACATTATCTGCTTATATCAATATTAGTATCTAGCCCTTGAACTATAAGAATTAATATCCATCTAATAGACATGACAACAATTGTATTAATAAGAAAAAAAAATGAAGTTGTGGTTGCTGGAGATGGTCAAGTTAGTATGGCAAATACAGTTATTAAAAGCACAGCTAAGAAAGTTAGAAAAATTGAGAAAAGAAATGTAATTGCTGGATTTGCAGGTTCAACTGCGGATGCTCTAACTTTATTTGAAAGACTTGAATCAAAATTAGAAAAGCATGCAGGTAATTTATCTAGAGCTGCTGTAGAATTAGCGAAAGATTGGCGAACTGATAAATATTTGAGAAGACTAGAAGCTCTTATGGCAGTTGGAGATAAAGAAAAAAGTTTTATTATTTCAGGAACTGGAGATGTTCTGGAACCCGAAGGTGATATAATAGGTATTGGATCTGGAGGGAATTATGCACTTGCAGCAGCAAAAGTTTTAATGGAAACAGAATTATCTGCTGAAGAAGTGGCAAAAAAAGCAATCAAAGTTGCCTCTGATATATGTGTTTTTACAAATAATAATTTAAATATAGAAAAAATTTAATGGAAAAATCTAACGTAACGTCTTTAATACCAAAAGGTAATAAAAAAAATGAAAAGGATTCTTTTATAAGTTCCTTATCTCCAAGAGAAATAGTATCCGAACTTGATAGATATGTTGTAGGGCAAAATAAAGCTAAAAGAGCTGTTGCTATAGCTTTAAGAAATAGATGGAGACGACAAGCTTTAAAAGATGACATGAAAGATGAAGTTTTACCAAAAAATATTTTAATGATAGGCCCTACTGGAGTAGGAAAAACAGAAATATCAAGACGTTTATCAAAATTAGCAGAAGCACCTTTTGTTAAAGTTGAAGCTACTCGCTTTACAGAGGTTGGATATGTTGGAAGAGATGTTGAACAAATTGTAAGAGATTTACTTGAGATTGCAATAGCAATGGAAAAAGTAAAGAAAAGAAAAGAAGTTCATACTAAAGCACAAAAATTAGCAGAAGATAGAGTTCTTGATGCTTTAGTTGGTAATAAAGCAAGTGTAGCAACAAGAGAAAGTTTTCGGAAAAGATTAAGAAATGGCGATCTAGATGACAATGAAATAGAAATAGCTGTCAGTGAAAGTAACAATATGCCATCTTTTGAGATACCAGGCATGCCTGGAGCAAATGTTGGCATGATTAATCTCAGTGATATGCTTGGTAAATCTATGGGTAATAAAGCAAAAAAGAAAAGAATGACTGTAAAAGAATCTCATGAAATATTAATAAACGAAGAATCGGATAAACTTATTGAAGAAGATAAAATAATTAAATCTGCAAAAAATTCTACGGAAAATAATGGAATTGTTTTTTTAGATGAAATTGATAAAATTTCTGCAAGAAATGACCGTGTCGGTGGCGATGTTTCTAGAGAAGGAGTTCAACGAGATTTACTTCCATTAATCGAGGGTACTACAGTAAGCACAAAATATGGCCCAATAAAAACAGATCATATATTATTTATTGCTTCTGGTGCATTTCAACTTGCAAAACCTTCTGATTTACTTCCTGAACTCCAAGGAAGACTTCCAATAAGAGTAGAACTGGACGCGTTAACAAGTGATGACTTTAAGAGAATTCTTAAAGAACCGGATAACAGTTTAATAAAACAATATAAAGCATTATTAGAAACAGAAAATGTGGAATTAGATTTTACTGATGATGGTATTGATACTATTGCTAACCTTGCAACAGAAGTAAACGCTAGTGTAGAAAATATTGGCGCAAGAAGATTACATACAATTATAGAAAAAGTTTTAGATGACGTTAGTTTTACTGCTACAGATAGATCTGGTGAAAAAATAATAATTAATTCTGATTTTGTTAAGAAAAATTTAGGTAATTTAGTTAAAGATACTGATTTATCAAAATTTATTCTTTAAAAAAATATAGAAAGCACCATCTCCCCCATCTTCTACATTAGCCCCTGTTATCTTATTAATAATTTTAGACAAGTTCTCTTTTGATTTTATATATTCTGGCACAGAGTACTTTAAAATACTTAAATCTTCAGAAACATATGGATTTTCCTTATTTTTAGATCTTAAACCCTTACCAGTAATTACCAAAATCTTTTCTACTCCACTTTCAAAACTATTTATAATTAATTCTTCAATAGCTTTATTTGCATCTTTCAAAGAAAATCCATGAAGATCAATTTTTTTTATAATTTTTTTTTTAATATTAATTTTTGTTTCTTTATCAAGCAATTTTTCTTTTTTTGAAATAAAATCTTGCCAATCTTTTTTATCTTTTTCTGAAATTTTTTTTTTCAATTATATTTGAGTATCTATTAACAACCAATTTGGATTATTTGATTTTGAATCTTTTGAAAATTTCCATGTATCAAAAACTTTTTTAACTTTTTCTGGATCACCTGTTAAAATTTTATTATTTTTATCTTTCACGCAAGAAATAATTTCACTTACAAAATCAACAGTCACTTCTAAAATATTATTAATTTTTTTATGTTCCTTTATATGAGCTGAATCAATACCTATAAAAGTAGTCTCAGATATATTCCCACTTTTTTTTCTTTCATTTAAAGCTTCATTAAATTGTTCAAAAACCTTTTTGTCTAATAAATATTTAATATTTTTTAAATTGCCTGAAGCAAAATTTGTAATTATTGTTTCATAAGCTATTTTTGCACCTTTTAAAAAATCTTCTTTAGCTTTTTCATTAAATTCTAATTGGTCTAATTTGCTTTTTAGCGTTTTTTCATTTGGAAAATCATGTGCAAAACTTGATTCCAAATTCTCTTCATGGCCAGTTCTTTTCCCTAAAATTCCTCTTAATCTTAAGAAAATAAACCCTGCTATCATAGCCAACAGAATAATATCAATGTACTCGAAACTATAATTCATATATCTGAATGTAATTAGTATATTGCTTAATTTCAACCGGCAAATTACACTAAAGATAAATGAATTTGATTTTAATTTTACTAATATTTATTCCATTAACAGAAATTTATCTTTTTATAAAAATAGGATCTTATATTGGAGCATTTAATACAATTTCGTTAATATTAATTACAGCTATAATTGGAGTTATATATGCAAGATATGAGGGATTTAACACCTTAAAGTCTGGTATGTCGCAGTTAATAAAAAATCAAATGCCAATTTACGAAATTATATCTGGAGCCGTCCTAGCTTTTGCAGCATTACTTTTAATCTTACCTGGTTTTGCAACAGATTTAATTGGTTTCCTTCTAATTTTTCCTCCGACGAGAAAATTATTATTTAGAAATGTAAAAAATAAATACTCAAAAAACAATATTAAAAAACATGATTTTATTAATGGTGAATTTGAAGATATAGATGAAGATAAAAAATGAAAAAATTTAAAGTACTAACTCAATTTGTTAAAGATGCATCAAGTGAAACAAAAGATGTTCAAACTTACTTATTTGTAAGAGAATATATTTCAAAATATCAATTAACTATAGATATAACTTCTCAGCCAACAAAAAATAAATTAGTTGAAATTACAACAACTTTAAAATTTGCTGACAAAGACGACAATGCAAAAAAATCTTATTTTGAATTAGTTTATATAGCTATAGTAAAACTTGATGAAGATCTTAAAGAAAAAAAAGAAATTGAAAAAATTATATTGTGTGAAGTACAAAAAGAAATCCAACCAAAAATTGAGAAAGCATTTACAGATTTAATTAATAATTCTGGTTTCGAAAAAGTAACCGTTAAAGATATAGACTTTGATAAACTTTATAACTCAAGATTTAATTAAAGAAATTTTTTCCTATCTTTGATTTTAAAAAAGCTTTGTGTATTTTAATTTCCTCACTTGTTGGAACAATAATTTTTTTACAATAACTTAAATTACCATAGAAAAATTCATTTTTTTCTTTCTCGAGTGTTTTAAAATCTAAAGTAGGTTCTTTTTGATCTATTAAATTTATATATACTTTTGATAAGAGTTCACAGTCTATTATTGCTGTATGTTTTTCCCTTTTAGAATTATCAATTCTAAACCTTTTACATAAAGCATCTAAACTAATTTGAGCACCTGGATATTTATTTCTAGCTATTTCTAAAGTGTCTATGACATTATCTTTATTTATTTTTTCTTTGCCAATTAATGCTAATTCATTATTTAAGTGTGCTATATCAAATTCGGAATTATGAATTATTAATTTTTTATTTTTTATAAAATTTAAAAAATCCTCTGATACCTCTTTAAATTTTTTTTGAGTAGATAAAAATTCATCACTATAACCGTGAACTTCAAATGCTTTTTGGGATACTTTGCGTTCTGGATTTAGATATGTATGAAATTTTTTTGTTGTTGGTATTTGGTTCTCCAATTCTATACAACCAATTTCAACTATTCTATGTCCATCTTTAACATCTAGTCCTGTTGTTTCGGTATCGAGTATAATTTCTATCATTATTTTAAAATTATTTTTTTAACTAATTTTACATCTTTCATTATAGAAAATCTTTTAAAATTATTTTTAATAATAAAATTTGCCTTTTTTCTCTTAATTTCTAAAGGTAGTTGTAAACTTTTTAATTGTTTTAAAATTCTCATATTAAAATTAGGCCTTTTTTTTAACCTTTTATTAACTTGTTTCTTTTTAGAATCTACAAAAATTAAAATATCTTTTTTGTGATTTATTTTATTTTCTAATAATAGAGGTATATCTAATATAACTGCCAATTTAGATTTATTTTTTTTTAAAAATTTTTTTAATTTTAAACGAACTTCTGGGTGCACTATATTATTTATCTTAAAAATATTTTGTTTATTTTTTATAATTGCTTTTAAAAGCTCTTCTTTCTTTATAGGAAATGTCAAAATATATTTTGGTAATTTTCTATTTAATTTTAAAAAACATCTTTTATTGTTTTTGTAGATTTTTTTTACTTCGAGATCAGCGTTAAAAACTGGAAATCCAAATAATTTAGAAATATAACTTTTGCCAGACCCAATATCTCCGATAATAGCGATTCTAATCATTAATCTAATAAACTAATTGTTTCGTCGTCTATCTTTGGCATTATTTTATGCCATAAAGTAAATGCTTGATGAGCTTGATATATAAACATCATTTTGCCATTCTCAATTCTATTTCCAATTTTTTTTGCTTTTTTTAAAAAATTTGTTTCTGTTGGATTATATATAATATCAAAAAAGAATTTATTTAGTCCAATTTTCTCATAATCTAATTTAATTTCATCATTTATTTTTAAACCAATACTTGTTGCATTTATTATCATATCAAAATCAGTTATTTTTCCCCAATCTACTATTTCTAGATCCTTGAAATATATTTTTAAATCCTCAGCTCTTTTTTTAGTTCTATTGCTTAAAATTATTTTAGATGTACCAATTTTTTTTAATGCTAAAATTATTGATGGAACAACTCCTCCGGCTCCTAAAATAAATATTTTTTTATTTTTAGCATCGTATTTTAAATGTCTTATTGCAAGTTCAAAACCAGCTATATCAGTATTGTGTCCAATTATTTTGCCATTCTCTTTATAAATAGTATTAACAGATTGAGACTCTTTTGCTTCTGGGGTCAATTCTTCTAAAAAAGGTATAACTTTATTTTTAAAAGGAACCGTTACATTTATTCCAGAAATATCTCCTCTTTTTACTTCTTCTATTATATTTTTTATATCCTCTTCGTTTATTTTTTTCTTTTCATATTCTGCCTCTATATTATTTTTTTTTATCCAATAATTATGGATTTTAGGTGATAAGGAGTGTTCAATTGGATTTCCAATAACTAAATATTTTTTCATTTTTTTTTACATTCCATAATTATTTAAATATTCCTTTATTTTTTTAACAGGCAAGCCCATTATCGTATCCTCGTCGCCTTCTATTTTTGAAAATAAATTTCTTCCTTCTCCTTCTATTTGGTAAACATTATAAGCATATAATGTACTATCATCAATTTTTGAAAGGTATTTATTTAATTCATCTTCATTCATTTTTTTCATAGTTAAAGCTGCTTTGTCAGTATAATTCCAAATCATTGAACCATTTTTTGAAATACAAACTGAACTAATTAAGTAATGTTTTTTTCCATTTAATTTTTGAAGTATTTCTATTGCTTCATTTCTATTTTTAGGTTTTGAAATTATTTTACCGTCAAGATCTATCACGCTATCAGCTCCTAAAACTAATTCTTCACTTTTTTTTATACTCACTTTATTTGCTTTTAGTTCTGCTAAATTTTTAGAAACTATTTCTGGAGAAGCTCCTTCTTTTAATAAACTTCTTTTTACAGGCTCTTCGTCAATATTAGATAATTCAACAAAACAGTTTATACCATTCTTTTCTAAAATTGTTTTTCTAACTTTGCTTTTAGATGCTAAAATTATACTTTCGTTATTTTTTTTTTTGTATTTCATAAATTTTTATAACTGATGCAGCCGTTTCTTCTACAGATTTTCTAGTAACATCAACAATTGGCCAATTATATTTTTTAAATATTTTTTTTGCATCTTCTACTTCTTTAGAAATTAATTCAAAATCTGTATATGTAATGTTTTCTTTTTCCTTAATTGAAGTCATTCTATTTCTTCTTATATCTACTAATCTTTGTGGTTCTGCAGTAAGACCTATAATACATGTTAGTTTTGGTTTTTTTTTTAAAATTTCAGGAAGAGAATTTTTATTTACTAACGGAATATTAGATGTTTTATATCCTCTGTTTGCTAAATAAATAGAGGTTGGAGTTTTGCTAGTACGGCTAACACCTAATAAAATTATATCTGACTTTGTTACACCTTCTATTAAATTTCCATCATCATGGCTCATCGTAAACTGTATTGCCTCAATTCTATTATAATAATCTTCATCTAAAACATGTTGTCCACTCTGAATATGAGATGCTTTTTGATTCAATAATTTAGAAAAAGATAAAATTAATTCACCCAATACTCCAAAGCATGGTATTTTTTCTTTTTGGCTTTTTATATTTAGAATTTTGGCAAGTTTAGTATCAACTATGGTATATAAAATAATACAGTTTTTTCTTTTTTTACATATATCAATTATTTTAACTATTTGATTTTCGGTTCTTGTAAAAGAATATTGATAAATTTTATAATCAATCTTATTAAATTGTGCCTTTAGAGCTAAAAAAATTCTATCTAGAGTTTCACCTGTAGAATCTGAAACTAAATAAATTTCGTATGTATTACTCATGTATAATCTGTTTATAACTCTAAGCTATGTGTATCTATATACATAAAATTTAATTTTCTTGTTTTTTTTAGTGCAAAAAGGAGCATTTATTAACAATATTACACATGTTAATAATTAATATACAGTGTATTAAATTATTAAAAATTAATAACAATTATATATGATTTTGCTATTATTTTTACTGTCAAATCACTGTGGATAAATAGTTAATAACATGTTTAAAAAAAATAATTCTCATAATTCATATAACCTAATACTAAAACTAAAAGTTTATTTATAATTATTATATATGAGTTCACTAATTCAAAATTGCATAATAAAAAAAAATACAACTAATGTTCCTATTTGGATAATGAGACAAGCTGGAAGATATTTACCAGAATTTAGAAAAATTAGAAAAGAAAACCCAGATTTTATAGAACTTTGTCTAAATAAAAATTTAACCCCTCAAATAACTTTACAGCCATTAAAAAGATTTGATCTTGATGCTGCTATAATTTTTTCGGATATTTTAATGTTGCCATATGCACTAAACCAAAAAGTTGAATTTAAAAAAGGAATTGGTCCTATTCTAGGTGATTTGGAGATAGAAAAATTGTCAGACATAAATGAAAAAGAATTTTATAATAAATTAAAACCAGTTTATGAAGCAATAAATATTGTATCTAAAGATAAAATGTTAAAAAATAAAGATATGATAGGTTTTGTTGGAGCTCCATGGACTATTCTTGTTTATATGGTTTACAAAAAATCACCTAAGGAAGTAAAAAACATTAACGATTTATTATTTAATAAAATTAAAAAAGATAAAATTGATATATTAATTTCAATTATAGTAAAATTTTTAAAAATGCACATTAAAAATCAAGTAGATAATGGTGCAACGATAATTCAAATTTTTGATAGTTGGGCAGGTCTAGTAAACGGTGATTTTGCCATGGATAATTATATATATAAACCAACATATGAACTCGTAGATTATGCAAAAAAGTTAGGTGTACCAATTATATGTTTTCCTAGAGGAACCAAAAAATATAAAGAATATTGTAAAATAGTTAAACCTGATGTAATCAGCATAGATTATGAAATAGATCCAGTAGTAATAGCAAAAGAAATTGACATTCCAATCCAGGGAGGACTAGATCCAAAAATTCTTCTATCAGATAAAGACAAATTAAAAAAAGAAGTAATAAAATATTTAGAAATATTTAAAAATCATTCTTATATATTCAATTTAGGTCACGGCATAATGCCAAACACCGAACCTGACATGTTAGATTACTTAGTAAAATTAGTTAAAGATTTTAAATAATGAGTCATCCAAAGGTAAATTATGGAAAGATAGGTGTTCTATTAGTAAATTTGGGAACACCTGATTCAACTAACTGGTGGGATATAAGAAAATATTTAAAAGAATTTTTATCTGATAATAGAGTTATAGAAGTTAACCCCATTATTTGGAAAATTATATTAAATATTTTTATTCTTACATTTAGACCTTCTAAAACTGCTAAAGCATATAGGGAAATTTGGATGAAAAATGAAAATATGTCACCTTTAAGATATTTTACAATAATGCAAACGGAAAAACTAAAGAATGAAATCAAACAAGAAAATATAATTATAGATTATGCAATGAGATATGGAAATCCAAGCATTAAAAGTGTTATGAAAAAACTTCAAAATAGCGGATGTGAAAACATTATCCTATTACCTTTATATCCTCAGTATGCTGCGGCCACTACTGCTACCGTATGTGACGAGGTTTATAGAACATTAATGAATATGAGATGGCAACCAGGGCTACAAATAATACCTCACTATGAATCTGAACCACTTTACATAGATGCTCTAGTAAATAGTATAAACAAAAAGCTATCAGAAATAAATTGGAAACCAGATTTAATATTAGCCTCATATCATGGTATACCTAAAAAATATTTTGAAAAAGGAGACCCATATTATTGTTATTGTCAAAAAACTTCACGACTAATGAGTGAAAAATTTAAAAAAATTCCTATTAAAACAACATTTCAATCAAGATTCGGCCCACAAGAATGGCTTCAACCTTATACCGATAAAACATTGGAAAACCTACCTAAAGAAGAAAAAAAAAATATTTTAGTTATATGTCCAGGTTTTGCTTCCGATTGTGTTGAAACTTTAGAAGAAATTTTAATTCAGGGTAAAGAAAGTTTTATTAATTCAGGTGGTAAAAATTTTGATTTGATACCATGTCTCAACGATAATGAAGATCATATTAATTTACTAAAAAATTTAATAAATAAATATATTATTAATAAATGAATATTTACCTAACTTTAAAAGCTTTGCATTTAATTTCAATAATCTCCTGGATGGCTGGTCTTTTATATTTGCCAAGAATATTTGTTTATCATGCAGAAAATTTTAAAGATGATAATAGTTCCAACATATTTAAAACCATGGAAAGAAAATTATATAATTACATAATGATGCCATCTATGATTTTGTCTTGGATATTTGGACTTATTTTGATTTCTATTTTGGGCTTTGAGGTAGTAGGGCAATTATGGTTTAAAATAAAATTTATATTTGTTATTTTTTTAACAATTTATCACTTTTATTTAGGTTTTTGTGTTAAACGCTTTGCCAATAATATTAATGGAAATTCTTCAAAATTTTATAGAATTATCAATGAAGTCCCGACGATATTGTTAATTATTATTGTTTTTATTGTAGTTTTTAAACCTTTGTAACCCTTGAAAAAAAATTAAGAGTATATATATTAGTAATATCTAAATAAAAATTCCCAAAAAATGAATATACAAGAGTTAAAAAAAAAGAGTTCCGAAGCACTTATTGCGCAGGCTGAAGAGTTAGGCGTTGAAAATGCAAGCACATTAAGAAAACAAGAGATTTTATTTGCCATATTAAAAAAACTTGCTGAAAAAGGCGAGGAAATAACCGGTGGAGGAGTTCTTCAATTGTTACAAGATGGTTTTGGTTTTTTAAGGGCAATGGAGTCTAACTATTTGCCTGGACCTGATGATATTTATGTTAGCCCAAGTCAAATTAGAAGATTTGGTTTGAGAACTGGAGATACTGTAGAGGGACCAATAAGAGCACCAAAAGAAAGTGAAAGATATTTCGCATTGTTACAAGTTAGTAAGATAAATTTTGAAGATCCAGAAAAGGCTAGACACAAAATTGCATTTGATAACTTGACACCGCTATATCCAAATAAACAATTAGCTATGGAAGTTGAAAGCAATAAAGTAACAAAACATCCTGATTTGACTCCAAGATTAATTGATCTTGTAAGTCCGATTGGTAAAGGACAAAGATCTTTAATTATTTCTCCACCTAAAGCAGGTAAAACAATGATATTGCAAAGTATAGCTAACTCTATAACTGCTAATCATCCAGAGTGTTATTTAATGGTGCTGTTGATTGATGAGAGACCAGAGGAAGTAACAGATATGCAAAGGACAGTAAAAGGAGAAGTAATAAGCTCTACTTTTGATGAACCCGCACAAAGACATGTTGCTGTAGCTGAAATGGTAATTGAAAAAGCAAAAAGATTGACTGAGCATAAAAAAGATGTTGTAATTTTATTAGACTCAATAACAAGATTAGGAAGAGCTTATAATGCTGTGGTACCTAGCTCTGGAAAAGTTTTAACAGGTGGTGTAGATGCTAATGCTTTGCAAAGGCCTAAAAGATTTTTTGGAGCGGCTAGAAATATTGAGGAAGGTGGATCTTTAACAATTATTTCAACTGCTTTAATTGATACAGGTAGCAGAATGGATGAAGTAATTTTTGAAGAATTTAAAGGAACTGGAAACAGCGAAACAATTCTTGATAGAAAAATTTCTGAAAAAAGGATTTATCCTGCTATTGATATTACAAAATCTGGAACAAGAAGAGAGGAATTAATCTTTGACAAAGATGATTTACAAAAAATGAATGTATTAAGAAGAATTATAGCTCCTATGGGAACAATGGATGCTATTGAATTTATAATGTCTAAACTAAAGAATACAAAAAACAATGATGAATTCTTTAGTTCAATGAATAAACCTGCCTAAGTTAATTTTTTAAAGTTAGAATATAAAATTTTAGAATATTCGTTCATTTTATTCATATTTTCTTGAGCTTCTTTTTCAAATTTTTCTAAAGCTCCATATCCTAATTGTTTTTCTAAAGCTGACTTATATTCTGGAACACATCCCCAATCATTTACAGTTGTATCTTTTATTTCTATATGAAATTGAATTCCATATGCATGATTTTGAAATTTAAATATTTGATATTTAGTTTCATTTGAAGAAGCTAATAAAGTTACGTCTTTATTTTGTTCTAGGCCTTGGACTTCGTAAGAATGCCATTGTAATGAAGTAATTTTTTTTGGAAAATCAAAAAATAATAAATCCTTATTTTTATTTTCTAAAAAATTTACATTAAGCATGCCAATTTCTGGATTGTTAGTCTTTACTACTTTTCCACCAATTACTTCTCCTAATAATTGACATCCTAGACAAAAACCTAAATATGGTTTTTTTAAATTTATAACAAATTCTTTTATTTTTTCTTTTTCCTCAATTAACCAAGGATAGTCATTTTCCATCCATGTATCCATTGGCCCACCCATGCAAAACATTGCATCAAACTTACTCAAATCTTTAGGTATTTTTTCTCCTTCATCTAGCTCTATGGTTGTAATATTTACTTGGTCTTTAAGCATTAAATCTTTAATATAGCCAGGGTCTTCAATATTTATGTGTTGTAGAACTATAATTTCCATAAATTTAAATATATTTTAGTTCTTTCATTTCATCACTGAAATTTGATTCTATACGTTCTATTAATTTTTTATTTACATTGTTTTTCCAATCATTTTTTGGACCTAAATTAAAAAATTTAGTTTTATCATTTGGAGCTTCTTCAAAGCCTTCAATTTCTTCCATTTGCTTAAGCTTTTTAAAGGAGGTCATATTTAATATAGTTTGTATTTTTTGGTCGTTAACTTCAAACTTAATAAATTTACTAATAAATTCAGATAATTTTTCTATTTCTAATCTAGTATTAGATATTAAGTCTTCATACCTTATTATTAAAGAATTTGATGCAATCTTCCAAGAATTATAATGTGTTTTCCAAGATCCTAATAATGTAATAATATTTTCTTCTGAAAAATCATCAGGATCATTTTTATTAAATAGGAATCTTTTTTCATCTAATAAAAAATTTACACTTTCTTCTAAATTTAATTGATAATGATTTGCTATAGATGAAATTATATTTCTAGGATCTCGTACTATATAAATTACTCCAATTGTATTTTTTTTATTTGTGAAATCTTTTCCTAAAAAATTATAATTTCCATTATGTGTTTTAAGTATTTTTACTTTTCCATCGCTATTAATTTTTTCTTGAGCAGATATCCAAAATTGACTTATTTTTTTTAAATCTGAAAATTCATTAGTAAAACTTTTAAATTGAAATCTTTTAGGAAATAAACTTACTTTCCTAAGCATATCAAATTTAAATTCTCCACTTTTTGAATTTATTAAAGATGTTATAATAGCTCTAATCCATGTATTTCCACTTTTAGGATAAGATGCACACCAAATGATCATATAAAAATATATATATTATAAATTAATTCTAGTTATACTAAATCTAATGACAATTTACGCCCTTTCATCTGGACCTGGTATTTCAGGAATAAGTGTAATTAGAGTTTCTGGGAAAGAAACAAAAAATATCATATCTAAGTTAACAAATGGTGCTTTCCCAGCTCCCAGAGTGGCAACACTTAAAAAAATCAATAAAATCAACACTAATGAGCTTATCGATGAGGCTATAATTATATGGTTTCCTGGCCCTCAGAGCTACACTGGTGAAGATATGGCTGAATTCCATGTTCATGGAAGCAGAAGTGTAGTTGAAGCTATTCATCAGTCAATTTCAGAAATTGAAAACTGCAGATTAGCAGAGCCAGGTGAATTTACCAAAATAGCTTTTCAGAATGGAAAAATAAATTTATTAAAAGCTGAAAGTGTAGCAGATTTGATTTCATCAGAAACTGAAATTCAAAGAAGACAGGCTATAAAAATCATGTCTGGAAAGCACTCAGAAATATATACGTCATGGCGTAAAAATTTGTTAAAAATTTTATCAAATATAGAGGCCAAGATCGATTTTCCTGATGAAGATTTACCAAATGATATTTTAAATGGAATAAAAACTGAATCAGAAAAAATTAAAACAGAAATTAAAAATGCGCTTAATGATCAAAAAGTAGGAGAAAGAATAAGAGAAGGTTTTAAAATAGCAATTGTCGGTCCTAGCAATGCTGGTAAATCTAGTCTGTTAAATTATTTGTCTAAAAGAGAAGTTGCTATAGTTTCTGAAACTGCTGGGACTACTAGAGATGTAATAGAAACGCATCTTAAAATAGATGGCTTGCCAGTCATTTTATCGGATACTGCTGGAATAAGAGAATCTAAAGATGAGATAGAAAAAAAAGGTATAAAATTATCTTTAAAAAAAGCAGATAATGCTGATTTAAATATAGTGGTAATTGAGCCAAAAAGTGCCTATTTTACTGGATTTTTGAAGGATTTAATATCAGATAAATCAATTTTGGTAGTTAATAAATCAGATCTTGGTATAAATAATATTCTTTCAGAATTTACAAAATATAATCCAATTTTTATTTCGATAAAAAATGAAAAAAATATAGAGCAACTTATTAATGAAATAAAAAATAAGTTGAAGAATAAATTTATAAACTCAGAAAATATTTTAATTACTAGAGAAAGACATCGACATCATTTAGAAAAATGTGTTTTACACTTAGATAAATTTCAGCAAAAAAATGATGAAAATAATTTTGATTTAGCTGCAGAAGATTTGAGATTAGCTACAAGACATTTAGGTATGATTGTAGGCAAAGTTGATGTTGAAGAGATATTGGGGTCAATTTTCAGTGATTTTTGCATAGGCAAATAATCATTGATTTTAAAGGGTTTTTTAGCTTTTTTAATTCAAATCTTGTAAAAAAATATATCAATTATAAATTATAAGCATGAATAAAGATTTATTTTTTGATGTTGTTGTTATAGGAGGTGGCCATGCCGGATGTGAGGCAGCTACAGCATCTGCAAGATTAGGAGTAAATACAGCTTTGTTCACTCATGACATGAAAACAATTGGTGAAATGTCGTGCAATCCCGCAATTGGTGGTTTAGGTAAAGGGCATTTAGTAAGAGAGATTGATGCGCTAGATGGAGTAATGGGAGAAGTAGCAGATAAATCTGGAATACAATTTAGGTTATTAAATAGAAGTAGAGGCCCAGCTGTCAGAGGACCAAGGACTCAATCTGATAGATCATTATATAAAAAATATATGCAAGAAAAACTTGTAAACTATTGTAATTTAAGCATTTTTTCTGATGCTGTAATAGGTTTTATATTTAATAAAAATAGCGTAAATGGTTTCATTACAGAGCAGGGAAAGAAAGTTGTTTGCAAAAAATTAATTTTAACAACAGGGACTTTTTTAAACGGATTGATACATGTTGGGGAAAAAAAAATTCCTGCTGGAAGAATAAATGAAAAACCTTCGATGGGACTAAGTGAACAGCTAAAAAAATATAATTTTAAAATTGGTAGATTAAAAACTGGAACGCCACCTAGATTAGATTCTCGCACAATTAAATTTGATAATTTGGAAGAGCAGCTTGCAGATGACGATCCATATTTTTTTTCATTCCTAACTAAAAAAAATCTTAATGATCAAATATCATGTCGGATGACTTATACTAATGAGTCTGTACATAAAATTATATCAAAAAATATAAAACGAAGCGCAATGTATTCGGGAAGCATTCAAGGTGTTGGCCCAAGATATTGCCCTTCAATAGAAGATAAGATTGTGAAATTTGCTGATAAAAAAAGACATCAAATTTTTTTAGAACCAGAAGGTTTAAATGATCATACTATATATCCAAATGGGATATCTACCTCACTTCCTGCAGACGTGCAGCAAGAAATATTTAGTAAAATCAATGGTTTAGAGAATGTAAAAATATTAATGCCAGGATATGCAATTGAGTATGATTTTGTTGATCCTAGAGAGCTCTTTTTAACATTGGAGACAAAAAAAATTAAAAATTTATATTTAGCTGGTCAGATTAATGGAACTACAGGATATGAAGAAGCTGCTGCACAGGGCCTCATAGCTGGAGTAAATGCTGCTTTATCATTTAAAGAAAATGAACCATTTATTTTGGATAGGTCTGAGGCCTATATTGGAGTAATGATTGACGATTTGGTAACAAAAGGAGTTGCTGAGCCTTATAGAATGTTTACTTCTCGAGCTGAATATAGACTTTCCCTAAGATCTGATAATGCAGATATTAGACTAACTCAAAAAGGAATAAATATAGGTCTAGTACTTAATGATAGAAAAGTAATATTTAAGGAAAAACATTCAAAACTAAAGGAAATTCAAGATAAAATGGATAAATTGAAAATTACCCCAACAAAAGTTTCTAAATTTTCTATAAATATAGCGAAAGACGGTGTTATGCGCAGTGCAAGTGAAATTTTAAGCCAAAAATCAGTTAATATGGATAAAATAAGGGAAATATGGCCTCAATTAAAGCATGTTTCACGTGAAATAGATGAACAATTAGAGATAAATTCTCATTATAGAGGTTATTTAAAGAAGCAAAATGCTGATATATTAGCTTTTAAACGAGATGAAAATCTTATCATACCAAAAGATATAAATTATGATAGTTTTTCTGGTCTTTCTAACGAAGTTAAGTCTAAATTTAAAAAAATAAAGCCTAAAACAATGGGACAAGCTTTGCGAATAGATGGAATTACTCCAGCGGCTGTATATATTTTGTTGTCTCACGTCAAAAGAAAGTCTATTAAGCATATAGCTTGATTGATTCGAATTTTATAAAAAACGCAAAAATTGGAACTCAAAATGTTTCACGTGAAACATTGGATCTACTAAAAAAATATAGCTTATCTATTTTAGAGAGAAATAAAGAGATAAATTTAATAAGTTCAAATTCAGAAAAGTCAATAAATACAAGGCATATTTTGGATAGTGCGCAAGTAATTGATTTTATTGATAAAAATGAGATTAATATATGTACTGATCTAGGGTCAGGAGCTGGTCTCCCAGGAATAGTCTTAGCTATTTTGATGAAATCAAAAAAACCTTTATTTAAAGTGATTTTTTATGAGAAGAGCTATCACAAAAGCAATTTTTTAAAAGATATGTCAAAAAAATTTCAGCTCAATACAAAAATTTATCAAAAAAATATTTTTGAACAAAAAAATTTACAGACAGATATTATAATTTCTAGAGCATTCAAACCCTTACCAATAGTTTTTGATATAGCGTTAAAAAATTTTAAAAAATTTAAATATATAATTTTATTTTTAGGAAAAGGTGGAAAGAAGATTTTAAATGAAGCATCTAATAAATGGAGTTTTGATTATGAAGAAAAGAAAAGTTTAACAAGTAATGACTCATTGGTGATAAAGATTTCAAACTTACAAAAAAAAAATGGATAAAAAAATTATTTCAGTGATAAATCAAAAAGGTGGAGTAGGGAAGACGACTACTGTTATTAATTTAGCAGCAGGATTATCAATGAAAGGAAAAAAAATTTTGGTAATTGATCTTGATCCACAAGGTAATGCAACAACAGGACTTGGTTTGTCCAATACGGAAAACTCAGATGACACAATTTATAGCGTGTTGAATGGAAATAAAAAAATCTCAGAAGTAATTCAATCAACTAAGTTTCAAAATTTAAATTTAATCACTTCTAACGTAGATCTTTCGGGTTTAGAGGTAGAGACAGCGGGTGACAGCCGAAGAGCATTCAAACTAAAGGACGAATTAGCCTCTATTTTACATGATTCTGGGTCATCCTATGATTATATACTTATAGACTGCCCTCCATCTCTGAGTCTTCTTACAATTATGGCATTGGTTGCCTCTGATGCACTTGTGGTTCCCCTTCAAACAGAATTTTTTGCTCTTGAAGGCTTAACTCAGCTAATGAAGACTATCCAGAGGATAAAATCAAACTTAAATTCATCTTTAGATATTCGCGGTATACTTCTTACAATGTATGATAAGAGAAATAAGCTCTCTGGTGAAGTAGAACAAGAGGCTAGAAATTATTTTAAAGAAAAAGTTTATGTTACAGTGGTTCCGAGGAACGTCAGATTATCCGAAGCACCATCTCACGGAGTTCCAGTATTGCTTTATGATAAGACTTGTCCAGGCAGTAAAGCCTACTTCAGTTTTGCGGACGAATTTTTAAATCAAGATAAACCAGTTGAGAGTGCGGCATGATTAATCCATTCAAATCAAAAAAAGGTTTAGGTAGAGGTTTGTCTTCTTTAATTGGTGATACTGAAGTTAAAGTAAGTAGTAATAAAATTTTAATTAGCTCAATACTTCCAAATAAATATCAACCAAGAAAAAAATTCGAAAAACAAGCTTTAGAAGAACTTTCAAATTCAATAAAGGAAAGAGGAATAATCCAGCCTTTAATAGTAAGAAAATCAGATGAACAAAGTAGTAAGTATGAGCTTATTGCTGGTGAAAGAAGATGGCAAGCAGCACAGCATGCCGGATTACATGATGTTCCGGTAGTAGTTGTAGAAGCTGATAATCTAAAATCCTTAGAGTTAGCAATAGTTGAAAACGTTCAAAGAAAAGATTTAAATTGCATTGAAGAAGCAGGTGGATATCAAAGATTAATAGATGATTTTGGTTATGATCATGAAAAGGTTGGAAAATTTATTGGCAAAAGCAGAAGTCATATTTCTAACTGTCTAAGATTATTGACTTTGCCTATAGAAGTAATTGAACTGTTAGAAAATGATAAACTTTCTCAAGGACACGCCAAAGTTTTAGTTGGCTTAGAAAATGCTCATTTTTTGGCTAAAAAAATATTAGATAAAAAACTATCAGTAAGACAAGCAGAAGCACTAGTCAAAATTTTTAAAAAAAATAAAATTCCTAGATTTAAAACACATGATCCTAATTTAAATAATCTAGAAAATTCTTTAAAAGATAAGATTGGAATAAATGTTCATATTAAAAATAAAAAAAATAATTCAGGCTCTATATCATTTGAATATAAAGATATAGATCAACTTAATAGAATAATACAAGTTATAAAATTAAATTATTAATTTTTGGTTTGGTCTATTATAAAATTGGATAAAATATTTAACGAATTAGATGAGTTTTTTTTAATAAGTAATTCAGTCTCACTTATTTCTGTAATCATATTGTTTATTTTTTCTAGAGACCAATAACCTAATTGTTTTTTAACTATTTCTTTATCTTTCCAAAAAATAGGAGGCTTAAAATATGTGATTGCTTCATCAATATTTTTTTTTAATCTCATCTCTTCTTGAAGTTTAAGTATTCTTTTAGCTTTAATTAAAAGTGTTCTAATAATTAATATACAATCGTCATTTGAGTAATTATTTTCATTTAAAATATTTACAGTTTTTTTTATATTCTTTGATAAGCAACTATCTGATAGTTCAGAAGCATTATAATTTTCAGCAAGATTTGTAAGTTCTAAGATTTCTTCTATATTAACTTTTTCTTTATTTTTTGAAAAAATTTCTATTTTTTGAAGTTCATTATTTAAATTTTCTCTATTACCTCTGCATCTTTCAATTAATAAATTGATTGTTTGCTGAGATATAAATAATTTTTTTTTTTTAAAAAAATTGTCTGCTATAAATTTAAGTGTTTGCGAATTATCTGCATAAAAAGCCATAGAAACAGCATTTTTATCTTTTTCAAAGAAATTTCTTAATTTAGATTTTTTCTCCAATATATTACTTGAGCAAATTATTTTTATGTCTTCTATTGTTTTAAGAGATATTTCCTCAATAATATCTTTTAATTTATCACTTGCTCTAGAGATAATTATAAGTTTTTCATTTTCAAAAAAAGATTTAGATAGAATACTATTAAAAAAATCATCCTTTTTTTCTAATATTTCTTTTTCATCATATCTGTATATTTTATTTGGATAATTTTTTTCAAAATTATTTTTAATAATTTCGTTTTTATATCCTTCATTTTCTCCATAAAAGAGAAATAAATTATATTTTTTTAAATTAATTTTATTGATTTCAAATACTTTATGTATCATTTTATAGAATATAGATGTTCAATAATATCTTGAGATAATTTAGAAACAATATTTTTTCTAATATTTTGTTCATATTGTTTTAACTGAAATTTACTTGATTTATTTTTATACTCAAAACTATGGTCAAAATTTCTTTTATTTATTATTTTTTTATTTTTAAATATTTCAAGGTTAATAAGTATCTTCATATTAAATACTTCAGGATTTCCCTTTTTATTTTTTGAAGTAGTTGTTATTATTTTTGAAGAATTAATACTTAAATCATACATTGTTTCTTTTGAATCAATGTTTGTAAAATTTATTAAATTATTTTTTAAACTTTGGTTAATATCATTAACTCCAGAAAAAGTGATACTACTTATTGAAAAATTATATTTATTTTCAAGTTTTTTTTTCGAATAGATTGGTTCATAACCACAACTTAATAGAAAAAATAAACTAATTACTATAATAATTTTTTTTATATTCATTATTTAATAATTAAATTTAGCAGCTTATCCTTAATAAAAATACGTTTAATATTTTTGCTGTTATCAATAAATTTCTTAATTTTTAAGTCATCTTTTAGGATGTTCATTAGATCTTCTTCTGTAATTCCTTTTTTACAATTAACAATTGATCTTTTCTTTCCATTAATTTGTATTACAATATTTAATTCATCATCAATAAGAAATTTTTTATTTACTGGAGGCCATTCAACCCTATGATTAATATTAAGTTCTTTTAAGCATTCCGAAGCAAAATGAGGAATTATTGGGAATAAAATAGCTAAGATCTTTTTATAGTTTTCTAATAGAATCTCATTATTTATTGGCTGATCTATTTTCTTATTTAAAAAATTATAGGTTTCGTAAATATTTGCAATAATTACATTATAATTGAATTTTTCTAAATTAAGATTAATTTTATTAATTAATTGGTTGGTAAATTTTAAAATCTCTAAAGAATTTTTATCTGATTTTTCCTTATTTTTTAATTTATTTTTTATTTTTTCATTTAATATCCAAAATTTTTGGATAAATTTATAACAAGCTACCATTCCTTGGTCTGACCATTGAACATCTTTTTCTGGCGGACTATCAGACAACATAAATAATCTAACTGAATCTGCACCATAATTTTCAATAATTTTTTCAGGGTCAATCGTATTTTTTTTTGATTTTGACATTGATTCAGATGGTCCAACCATTACCTTTTTTGAAGGATCTTTTTTGATAAAATAATTTTTATTATCTTTAGTGTCAATTTCTTCTGGACTAAGCCATTTATTATTTTCATCTTTGTATGTCTCGTGACAAACCATTCCTTGAGTAAATAATCCTTGAAATGGTTCTGTTATACCAAATTTATCGTTTTTATAGTTTAGGGCCATAGTAAAAAATCTTGAATAAAGTAAATGTAATATAGCATGCTCCACTCCACCAATGTATTGATCAACTGGCATCCAATACTTCATTTCTTCATAATCAAAACCATAATCTTTGCTATTTGGTGAACAAAATCTAATGAAGTACCAAGATGAATCAACAAAAGTGTCTAGTGTATCAGTCTCTCTAATTAAATCTTTTCCATTAATTTTAATTTTTTTCCACTCTGTTTCTCCATCAAGTGGATTACCTTTAGAATTTAAATTTATATTATCAGGTAATTTTACTGGTAGATTATTTTTTGGAATTGGAAAAACATTTCCATCTCTATCATATGCCATTGGTATAGGACACCCCCAGTATCTTTGTCTTGAAACACCCCAATCCTTCAATCTAAAATTTATTTTTTTTTTTCCTAATTTTTTACTTTCCAGGATCTCTATTGTTTTTATTATTGATTCTTCTGGTACTTTTAAACCATTTAAATAATTTGAATTTATAATTATCCCAGGCCCAGTGTATGCTTCTTTTTTAATTTTAAATTTATCGTCTTCATCTTCTGGTCTCACTACAGTTGTTATGTTTAAACTGTATTTGATTGCAAAATCTAAATCTCTTTGATCGTGTGCAGGGCACCCAAAAACTGCTCCAAAACCATAATCCATTAAAACAAAGTTTGCGAAATATACAGGCACTTTTTGTTTTTGGTCTAGAGGATTTATTGCAAATAAGCTTGTTTTAAAACCAATTTTTTCACCGAGAGCAATAGATTCTTCTGTTGTTCCTGTTTTTGAACACTCTTCTCTGAATTTAATAAATTCTTGATTTTTGAGAAAATATTTAGAAATAGGATGATCAACCGAAACAGCTAAAAATGACATACCAAATAAAGTATCAGGTCTTGTTGTAAAACATTTAATTTCACTAACAGGCAGGTCTCCTTCTATTTTGAAATCAATTTCGCACCCAAAGGATTTACCTATCCAATTTTTTTGCATAGTTTTGACTTTAAGTGGCCAATTATTCAGCTTATCTAGACCACTAAGAAGTTCTTCAGAAAATTTTGAAATATTAAAAAACCACTGATTTAATTTTTTTCTTTCTACTATAGCTCCTGATCTCCATCCTTTACCATCTATTACTTGCTCATTTGCTAATACAGTTTGTTCGACAGGATCCCAATTAACATAATTTTCTTTCCTATAAACTAAACCTTTTTCGTACAATTCAATGAAAAAAAGTTGTTGATGCTTATAATATTCTTCAGAACAAGTAGATATTTCTCTATCCCAATCTAATGAAAGTCCCATTTTTTTTAATTGATTTTTCATTGTTAAAATATTGGACTCAGTCCAATCTTTTGGATGAAGATTATTTTCTCTTGCAGCATTTTCAGCAGGTAATCCAAAAGAATCCCAACCCATTGGATGTAATACATTGTAACCCTGCATAGATTTAATTCTGGCTAAAACGTCTCCTATTGTATAATTTCTAACATGTCCCATATGAATTTTACCTGATGGATAAGGAAACATTTCTAAGCAATAAAATTTTTTTTTATTTTTATCTAATTTTACTTTATTAAAATTATTTTCTTCCCAGTATTTCTGCCACTTTTTTTCAATCGTTTTAAAATTATATCTTTCCATTTTTTTAATATTTAAGTATTTAAAAAAAATTATTTAAGTGATTTTGTTAAATTAATCTTTACCATCTGGTCTACCAGCCCCTGTAGGACTATAATCTGGATCTTTGCTTCTTTCAGCATTTTCTATTATTGCAGCTTTTTTTAATATTGCTAATTTAATTTCTTGCCCAAGAGTTGTGTTATCTTGAATAACTTTACAATCTTCTTTTTGAGTTGTTTTACAAACTTTTTTATGAATAATTATTTTTAAACCATCTGCTCTTATTTCATTAGATAAAAATCTAACAGTAATTTTGATTGGATCTTGGTCAGAGTTTTCACTAAACCAATCCGTAATAATAACTCCACCTGAATAATCTACATTTGATAAAGGTGTAAATTCCAAAAGCTCCAAGGATGCACGCCACATTTCATTTGATGATGCAAACTGAAAGTTTCCTGATCCTTTTCTTCCTTCGATCGCTCCCATTACTCTAAAGCCTCTGCCTTCTTGTATGTTTTTTTGTCTTTTGTCGGCTGGATTTCCTGGAATTTTTCTTAGATCAACTTTTTTTGGTTTTAATGCATTGCATGATGTCAAAAAAAAAGGAATCAAAATAATAATTAATAAATAATTTAATGATTTTGCTTTAAAAATGTTGATTTTCATAATGTTTTATAGGTTTGATTATCATAAAAGTAATGGCATAAAAAAGATATATTTTAGTGGTATTTTTGCAACACTTTAAGAAAATATTACAATTTATACTAATTTTCCTAATAAAATATGGCTTTTCTGATAATTTCCTCACTGTCTGTTAATTATTTAACAGACTTAATTATTAATTAATTAATAAACAAACAAATAGGAGAAAAACTATGATTAACTGGAAAAAAGCTGGATTAACAGCTCTTGCTGGTTCTTTAGTAGCGACTTCTGCATTTGCTGGTGCTGTTTCAGTTAGTGGTACTGCTAACATAACATATACTGCAAACGGTGGTCTAGAAGATACTGGTGAAGCTGATGAAGGCGGTAATCACGATGGTAACAGATGGGGATTAAATAAATCTCTATCATTCAGTGGATCTGGAGAAATGGATAACGGTTGGACTGTTTCTGTTTCACAAACATTGAAAGATGGTAGCTCTACTGGTCTAGGTATGACTATTGATATGGGCGACATGGGTTCATTGAACTATGAAGCTGATACAGGTGCTAGAGGTATCGGTAAAATTAAAGATATGATGCCAACAGCTGACGAAGATGTTGGAAATGGTATCGACGTTGACGGTTCAGGTACTGCAGGTGGTCTATCAGGTACTGTATCTGGTGGAACTCAAGGTTTCCATTACTCTAAAACTGTAAGCGACATGATTGAGATCGGTGTAGGTTATGCACCTAAGTCTCAAGCTGGTGGAGCTAACGGTGGTGTTAGTGGTACTGGTGCTGGAGAGTCAAACGTTTCAGGTTTCGTTAAAATTGATCCAATGGATGGTTTAGAAATCGGTGTTGGAGTTGGTGAAGCTAACTCTAGCGTTGCTGCTAAAACTGACGACCATATGACAGTTTACGCAACTTACGTTTGGGGTAATGCTACTATAGGATACCAACTTAGTGATAAAGACTCATCAGCAACTGCTACAGGATCTGATGACGAACAAACTAGATGGGGTATTTTATACGCAGTTAACGATGAAATGTCTGTTTCATACCAAAATCACGTGAATGACAACGGTACAGCAACTGATGAAGAAGCTGTTGGTTGGTCTGCATCTTACACAAGTGGTGGAATGACTTTCAAAGTTCACAGAAATAGTGCTGACGATGTATCAAACGCTACATCTAATGAATCAGAACACACTGAAGTTGGTGTGACTTTTGCATTCTAATTAGTTAGACTAGTAAACAAAATTAAAGGCCCTGTAATTATTACGGGGCCTTTTTTTTTTCAATTAAATCTAAATTTTTAATCAAATTTAAGAAATCGTTATAATTTTTATAAGAATTTATAGAAGAATTATATATAGGTTTTCTTGCTTGGGTTATACTAACAGTCTTTATTGGATTAGCTTTTTTATTAAAGTTTAAACATTGATCCTCCCATTTCAATCCACAAAAATTAATAAGTTTTTTTATTTGATCTTTTTTATTTTCGACCAATTTTTCATATTTTATATTATAAATGAAATTAGGAATTTTTTGATTCCAAAATTCCATTAAGTCTAAATATAGTGATATATATTTTGCTAAATCATCCTCATCGTTACTCCATATTATAGAATTAATATCAAAAGCATTTTTATAAATTGATAAGGCTGTATCTTTCAAATTTCTACTACAGTGTACTATTTTAGATTTTGGGAAGAGTATTTTAATAAATCCTATCCATTGAAAATTTAGTGGGTTTTTATCCAAAATTATATTTTCTTTAGATTTAATAAAATTAATCTTTAAAAAATAACTTTTAATAAAATTTTCAATTTTTTTATTATCAGCATAACTTGAATTTTTAAATAAGGATATAAAACTTTGATTATCTATATTATTTTTCATAAATTGATCTAAAAAAACTAGTTCCCCAGCTCCATAGATTTTAGAATGTGAAGCAAGAATTTGATGTACAAGTGTCGTGCCAGACCTAGGTAAACCAACAATGAAAATTAATTCTTTATTATTTTGATATTGGGGATATTTTTCAAAATCAGTAACTTCAAAAGATTTTTTTATTTTACTAAATAAACTTATTTCATTTTGAATAGAATACTTTTGATGTATTTTTTTTTGGATATCATTTGCTTCTTTAAAAAATTCGAATGATTTTTTATAGTTTTTTTGATCTTCAAATGACTTTGATATTGCATAACCTAAGGTTGCTTTATCAAAATCATTTAAAATATTTTTTTGATAAATTGAAACCATTTTAGTTTGATGTTCATCTTGTTTTTCATAATTTTTAATTGTGCTCAACATTTTATGGGCTAATGCATTATTTTCATCCTTTGCTAATAATTTTTCTAATAATTGTTTTGACATTTCAAATTTACCAATAATTTGATAGACACCTGCTAAATTAATTAAAATTATATTATTTTGTTCATCAATTTTTAGTGCTTTTTTATACAATTCAATTGATCCATCGTAATCATTTATGTCTCTTTTCAAGTTTGCATAATTTACTAGCGCATGCATGTTTGTTGGATTGATCGAAAGCACTTTTTTAAAATACATTTCTGATATTTCAAACTCTATAAGAATTCTATAAGTTGAACCTAAATTTACTAGTACACTTTGTTCGTTAGGATTAATTTTTAACGCATCAATTAATACTTTTTTAGCCATCAGCAAATTTCCTATTTCTCTATAAGATAAAGCTAATAGATTATAGAAAGGAATTTGCTTGGAATTTTTTTTTAATAATTTTTTTACTTTGTCAATAACTAAATTATATTTACCTGATAAAAATAAATTGTTAATTTTTTTATATTCTGTTTTTATATAATTTATATTATCACTATTTGGCATCTTAAAGTCTAATATACCTAATATTTTGTTTAAATAAAGAAATGGATGAAAATCCATAAGTATTCAAAAGTTTTATCTTATTTAAATTTTTTTTTTTTATTCCACCAAGACAAATAACTTTTTTGTTTGTTTGTTTTACTAAACTATTGAATTTATAAGTTCCTAAATAATTTTTAGATTTTTTTGTTAAAAAAATAGGAGATAAAAAAATGTAGTCAACATTCTGCATTTCTTTTTGTCTAATTTCCTTTATGTTATGTGCAGAACCTAATAAATAGAAATTTTTTTTTTTGGAAAAATAATTTATTTTCAAATCTTTATTAAATGATGGGATATATATTCCATCTAAGTTCATATTTAGAGCAATTTTAATATCATTAGATATAAAAAATTTTTTATTTTTCTTCCTACATAAAATTTTAATCTTATAAATTTCATTTTTATTTATTTTTTTTTTATAATTCCTATAAATAATATCGATATTTTTTGGTATAGTTTTGATATACTTCTCATCATAACTATTAATAAAACAAAAAGCTTTTGGTAAAATATTATGCATAATATAGTAAATAATTTAATATCTATAGAGAGTGAATTAAAGATAAAAATTAACGATTTAAAATTTACTAATTATAATCCAAATATAGTTGCTGTAAGTAAAACATTCAAAATGAAAGATATAATTCCTTTAATAAATCATGGACATATTCATTTTGGTGAAAATAAAGTTCAAGAAGCAGTAGATAAATGGACAAGTATAAAAAATGATTTTAAAAATATAAAACTACATATGATTGGTAAACTTCAGACTAACAAAGTAAAATTTGCTATTCCACTATTTGATTATATTCATTCTTTAGACAATTTAAAATTAGCTGAAAAAATTTCAAAAGAACAAAAAAAAAACAATAAAATTATTAAACTATTTATTCAAATTAATATAGGTAATGAAGAACAAAAAAGTGGTATTTTAATAGATCATCTAGATAAGTTTTATAAAACGTGTGTTAATGAATTAGGATTGAATATTATAGGATTGATGTGCTTACCACCAAATGATGATAAAGCATTTCATTATTTTTCTAAAATGAAAAATTTAGTTGAACAATTAGATTTAAAAGAAAGTAGTATGGGTATGTCCAATGATTACTTGCAAGCCATTGATTATAAGGCTACTTATTTAAGAATTGGTTCAAAAATTTTTGGTGAAAGAAATTAATAAATTTTAATTTTTGTTTTTTTATTGATTATTTTTAATAAAATTAAAAAATCACTTTTTTTAATCGCAACACATCCTAAAGTTGGTGAAAATGTTTTAGTTAAATGTATAAAAATAGCACTACCTTTGTTAGGAATTGTTTTTTTTGTATTATAATTTATAACAATGAAATAATCGTACTTATTATCTTTTCTATACAGCTTTTCATAACGTATTTTTTTTTTTATAAATATTTGTTTATTATAATATTTACTATTTGAGTCATTACACCATCCGATATTACTTTTTATTTTAATTACTTTAAAATTTCGAGGAGGTTTTTTTACACGATCATTTCTAAAATATATTTTCCCAAGTGAATAAGTTCCTTTAGGAGTTGATTTATCACCTTCAATTTTGTGTTTTTTTGTTCCATTTTTTCCAACACAACATCTAAATGTAAAATTACCAACCACCATTGTATCTTTATTTTTAACTTGTATTAGCATAAATTAAATTTATATGTTTAAACAAAAAATTGGTATTGTTGGTATTCCTATTTTATATAATATTTTTGAAGAAATTAAGGATAATTTACCTTTTAGTGTAAATAATTTTAAAAAAAACGACAATTTAATAGAATATTTATCTGAAAATAAAATTAACAATAAAAGTTTTATTATTATATCAGATTTAAATAATAAAAATTTTTTTTTAAAAAATAAAATTTTAAACTTTAAGAGTATTTTTTATTTAAGTAAAAAAAAGGATAATATTAATAGTCATAATATATTTCAATATCCAATAGATATTTATTCATTAATAGAAAAAATAAATATTGAGCTAATAAAAATCAAATACGACTTTCAGTCCAAAATAAAAGTTAAGGATTATCTATTAGATTTAAATTCGAGAATAATTTCAAATACTGAAAAAAAGTTAAAACTTACCGAAAGAGAAATGGATATTATTTTATTTTTAAATGAAAATAAAAATCCAAAAAAAATAAATGATCTTCAAAGTATAGTTTGGGGTTATTCTTCTAAATTAGAAACTCATACTGTGGAAACACATATATATCGTCTAAGAAAAAAAATTTTTGAGTCATTTAATGATAAAAAATTTATTATTAGTACAGATTCAGGATATATTATTTAATGAAAAAAAATTTCATTGCTAAAGAATTAAGAACACCAAAGTATAAAGCTAGAATAGTTAAACCTAAGAAAGGAAAAGGAAGTTTTAAAAGAAAAAAAAAATAATTTATCTATATTTGATATCAACGTTAAAACTAATTATTATTCTATCTTCATTTGATAAGTTTTCGTTCACAGCATGATACAAATAAGATGGAAAAATTAATAAATCCCCTTCCTTTGGTGTAATCTCCACTATTTGTGCTGACATTTCATTATAATTTTTGATTTTTGGATACCTAATAGTTTTTTGTTCTCGTGGGTCAAAAAATTTAATATTTCCCGAGTCTTTAGGATACTTTACATAGTATGCCGAACTTAAAAATGCATTTGGATGATTATGTTGTATGTTAAAAGATCCTTTTTTATTAATAATAGACCACATAGCTTCAATTTTAACTCTATCAGAATCATATTTCCATCCAATTTCATCTACAACATTTTTAACATAAACTTCAAAAACAGAAATAAATTTTAAGACAGACTTATCATTTTTAAGATCGAAGTTAGGTGAATGCCAACCTCCTTGGTTTGATTTTTTAATTCCATCTTTTTTTTTATTTTTTAAATTTAAAATAAATTTTTTTAACTCTTCATTAAATCCTTTTTGATTTTCTAGTGAAAAATGAAAAACTGGGGTAGGAAAAGCTTTATAGGTTTGATAATTTTTCATAAATATTTTTCAATATCCAATGTCAACATTAAAACTAACTACAATTCTATCTTCATTCACTAAATTTTCACTTACTTCATGATATAAATATGATGGAAATATAAGCAATTCACCCTCTTCAGGTTTTATAGTTATTTTTTCAACTGAAAAATCTGTATTTTTTTCTATCTCAGGAAATCTATATGTTTTAGCTTCTTTTGGATCAAAAAAAGTAATTTCACCACTATCTTTTGGTTTTTTTACATAATAGGCAGAACTAAGATAACAATTTTGATGATTATGTTTTACGTTGTAAGAATTTTTCTTATTTATAATAGCCCACATTGCTACAATTCTTTGTCTATTAGGAATGTATTCCCATCCAAATTCATTTACAATGATATCCTTTAAAAAATCTTTAAAATTATTAATAAAATTAATTGGTGGTCCAGGATTAACAATATCAAAATTAGGGGAATGCCACCCGCCTCTATTTGATCTGCTATTTCCTGAAGGATCTTTTTTTTGAAGGTTATATATATAGTTTGATAATTCTTTATTTATTTCTTTATAATTTTCTACTTTATATCGAAATATTGGATCAGGAAATAAATTATATATTTTTCTTTCATTCATGTCAGCTCTTTAATCTTGCTCCTATTTGTTGAATAACTTTTGAAGACATTTCAGTGCCTTTTTTTAAGCTCTCATTTAAACTCATATTATTTACATAACTATGTAAAAAACCTGCAGCAAAAAGATCTCCCGCACCCGTTAAATCAACAATTTTAAGACCTTGTTTTATTCCACAATCAACAACCTCTTGACCATTAACTGCTACTGCACCTTTTTCTCCTCTTGTTACAACCACAATTTTCCCAAGAGATTTTGAAAAAGTAATTACTTCATCAAAGTTTTTTGCATCAATTAGTGATATAATTTCTTGTTCATTTGCAAAAGTTATATCTAATTTATTTTTAACTAAATCTAAAAAATGAGGTTTATGTCGGTCTACGCAAAACTGATCTGATAAAGACATTGCAACTTTATTTGCACTTTGGATTGCTTTTTCAAATGCTTTTTTTGGTTCTCCTTCATCCCAAAGATATCCTTCAAGAAATATTATCTCACTTTGTTTGATGGCATCTGAACTTACGTCATTTTCATTTATTTTACCTGCGGTACCTAAAAAAGTACACATTGTTCTTTCAGAATCAGGTGTAACTAATATTAAACAAGTTCCAGTTGGTAATTCTTCTTTCTTTTTTGTGTAAAAATATTCGACATTCTCCTGTTTTAATCCATCTTCATATTTGCTTCCAAGTTCATCATCACAAACTTTTCCTATAAATCCAACTTTATTTCCAAGTTGAGATAAACCAACAATAGAATTAGCAACAGAGCCACCTGAAACTGTTTTTTCAATTTTAAGATTAGACAGTAAATTTTTGAACTCATTTTCATCAAAAATTAATTTCATAGTACTTTTTGTTAAACTATTTTTGTTGATAAATTCATCTTCTACTTTACAAATAACATCTACAATTGCATTTCCTATTCCTAAAATTTTCATATTAAGCTTTCTTTGTTTTAAGTGGTTTTTTCCTATTAGGATAACAAGTAGTACAGATTTTACAAGTTAAACCGTAACACTCTCTTGCTTTACAATATTCTCTTCCATAATAAATTATTTGAAGATGAAGCTTGTTCCAAGATTTTTTAGGAAATAATCTTTTTAAATCTTTTTCAGTTTGGATAACATTTTTACCATTAGTTAGACCCCATCTTTGAGCTAACCGATGAATATGAGTATCTACAGGAAATGCTGGATATCCAAATCCTTGTGACATTACCACACTAGCAGTTTTATGTCCCACACCTGGAAGTTTTTCAAGTTCTTCAAAAGTTTCTGGGACTTTTCCATTGTGTTTTTCAATTAGTTGTTTTGATAGAAGGTAAACGCTTTTAGCTTTAACTCTAAAAATACCAATACTTTTAATTAGTCTTTCAATTTTCTTTCTTCCTAATGTTACAAAGTGGTCAGGTTTATTAAATTTTGGATAAATATTTTTAGTAACATTATTTACATTAACATCTGTAGTTTGAGCAGATAACAAAACAGAAATTAATAAAGTAAATTTATTTCTATGTTTAAGAGGAATTTGTGTTTTTGGATAAATTCTATTTAGAATTTTTAATATTATTTTAGATCTTTGAACCTCATTCATTTAAAGTTCAAAACATCTCTCATTGAATAAAGGCCAGGTTTCTTATTCATTAACCACTTAGCTGCTGTGAAAGCCCCTTCTGAATAAAGAGCTCTATCAAAAGCTTCATGATTTAATGTAATTATTTCTTTGCCACTCGAGAAATTTACTTCATGTTCACCCACAACTTCATCTTTTCTTAATGAATTAAAATTAATTTTTTTTCCGTAAGGAAAAGATTTTTTATTTAAATATTTTTTTCCCATTAATTTATAAAAATCTTTATTTTTTCCAATAGCTATACCCTTTCCAAGCATCAAGGCAGTTCCTGATGGATGATCTTTTTTGTGTTTATGATGAATTTCAAAAACTTTGCTTAGGAAATTATTTCCCAAAGATTTTGATGCAATTTCAGTTAAATACATTAATAAGTTTATTCCTAAACTCATATTTCCAGCTCTAAGAATTGGTATTTTTTTTGCATAATTTTTAATCAAGTTTTCTTCTTTTTTAGAAAATCCAGTTGTTCCGATAACAACTCTTTTTTTAAGCTTTGATGCAATTTTTAAAACTTCAAAAGTGCATTTAGGAACTGTAAAATCTATTATTAAATTAGCTTTTTTAAAAGCTTCTGCAGTATTTAAGCTAGGTTTAATTCCAGATACTTTTTTATTAATAATTCTATTTTCTGTAAGTGTTACTATTTTAAAATTTTTATCAGATCTAGCAGATTTAATAATCTGTTGGCCCATCCTACCCATACATCCAGTGATAGCTAAATTAATTTTTTTCATTTAAAAGATAAAGTATAAAACTATCATAACAACTGAAACAATTATAGCCCAAATAGATAAATTAGTTAAAAATTGTTTTAATTTTGAATTAGTTTGTAAAAAAGACGGTAGAACTAATATCAAAACCGCAATCATAAAAATTGCAGGAATAATCTGGTCCCAGTTCATTTAATTTTTCCAGAAACTCTTAGCTTTTTGAAAGAACTTTTTAATGCTTGGATTTGATTTTTCGTTTTCAATATCTCTAAATTTTTCAAGTAAATCTTTTTGTTCTCTATTTAAAGAAACTGGAACTTCAGTGTTAACTTGAACATAAAGATCACCAATTCCACTTCCTCTCATATATGGCATCCCTTTACCTTTTAATCTAAATTGTTTTCCACTTTGCGTTCCTGATGGAATTTTTATTTTAGCTTTTCCACCATCAATTGTTGGTATTTCAATAGATGTTCCTAAAGCTGCATCAGCAATTGAGATTGGACATTCAAAAAATAAATTTTCTTCAGATCTTTTAAATAATTCATGTGAATAAACATTTATAAAAAGATATAGGTCTCCATTTCCTCCTCCTCTAGAACCTGCCTCACCTTTACCAGCAAGTCTTATTCTTGTTCCATCATCAACACCTTTTGGAATTGAAACTGAAAGTCTTTTAGAAGCTTGCTGTTTTCCTTGTCCATTACAGTTATTGCATGGATTTGTAATTTCTTCACCTGATCCTGAACATTGTGGACATGTTTGTTGAACAGTAAAAAATCCTTGGCTTGATCTAACTTGACCGTGGCCTCCACACATAGAGCATGAACCTACATCATGACCTAGTTTTGATCCAGAGCCTTTACATGTATTACATTTTTCAGAAGTTGAAAATTTAATATCTTGTTTTTTTCCTGTATAAGATTCTTCTAAAGTAATTGATAAATCATATCTTAAATCTGATCCTCTATTATTTGATCTTCTTGAACGTCTTCCGCCTCCAAAACCTTCCCCAAAAAAATCTTCAAATATATCTGAAAAAGAACTAGAAAAATCAAAATTTCCAAATCCACCTCTTCCACCACCACCATTCTCAAATGCAGCATGGCCAAAATTATCGTAGCTTTGTTTGCGCTCAGTGTTTGAAAGAACATGATAAGCTTCTGATGCTTCTTTAAATTTTTCCTCAGCTGCTTTATCACCTTCATTTTTATCTGGGTGATGTTTTACAGCTAATTTTCTATAAGCAGATTTTATTTGATCAGGAGTTGCACTTTTATTTACACCTAAGACTTCATAATAATCTCTTTTTGCCATAACTAATTAGACAAATAGTGTTGTAAGCTTAGGCGCTTTTTTCTTTATTATCGTCTTTTACTTCTTCAAAGTCTGCATCAACAACGTTATCGTCTTTTTTTCCTTCTTCTTTTTTTTCTTTTGCATCTTTTGGTGCATCACCAGGTTTAGCAGTTTGTTGAGATTTATAAATTGCTTCTCCTAATTTCATCGAAGCTTGGACCAAATCTTGTGTCTTTTTCTTAATATCTTCAATATCAGTTCCTTTTAGTGCATTTCTCAAGTTTGCTGAAGAAGTTTCAATTGCTTTTTTATCAGTGTCAGAAACTTTACTACCATGCTCTTTTAGATTTTTCTCTGTAGAGTGCAATAAAGTATCAGCCTGGTTTCTTACATCTACTGCTTCTCTTTTTTTCTTATCAGCTTCTTTGTTTGATTCAGCTTCTTTAACCATTTTATTAATTTCTTCTTCACTTAAACCACCTGATGCTTGAATTTGAATTTTTTGTTCTTTACCAGTTCCTTTATCTTTTGCTGATACATTAACTATTCCATTAGCATCAATATCAAATGTAACTTCAATTTGCGGAACGCCTCTTTGAGCGGGAGCTATACCAACTAACTCAAAATTACCAAGTAACTTATTGTCAGATGCCATTTCTCTTTCTCCCTGAAGAACTCTTATTGATACAGCTGGCTGATTATCTTCAGCAGTTGAAAATACTTGACTTTTTTTTGTTGGAATTGTTGTATTTTTATCAATTAATTTTGTAGATACTCCACCCAAAGTTTCAATACCTAAAGATAAAGGGGTAACATCAAGCAGAAGAACATCTTTAACGTCTCCTTGAAGAACTCCAGCCTGAATTGCAGCACCCATTGCCACAACCTCATCTGGATTGACACTTTTATTTGGTTCTTTGCCAAAAAAATTTTTTACTTCTTGAAAAACTTTTGGCATTCTAGTCATACCACCAACCATAACTATCTCATCTATTTCTCCCGCAGAAAGACCAGCATCTTTTAAAGCTGTTTTACAAGGTGGAATTGTTCTTCCTATTAAATCTTCAACAAGAGCTTCCAATTTTGCCCTAGTCATCTTTAGAGCTATATGTTTTGGACCTGTTTTATCTGCAGTAATAAAAGGTAAATTTATCTCTGTTTGTTCAGTTGATGATAATTCAATTTTTGCTTTTTCTGCAGCTTCCTTCAATCTTTGTAAAGCAAGCTTATCAGATTTTAAATCAATACCATTTTCTTTTTTAAATTCATCAACTAGATAGTTAACTATAGTATTGTCAAAATCCTCTCCACCTAAAAAAGTATCTCCATTAGTTGATTTAACTTCGAAAACTCCATCACCTAATTCTAGAATGGAAATATCAAAAGTTCCTCCACCTAAGTCATACACAGCAATTTTTTTATTTGTTTTTTTATCTAGTCCATATGCAAGTGATGCAGCTGTTGGTTCATTAATAATTCTTAAAACTTCTAAGCCAGCAATTTTTCCAGCATCTTTAGTTGCTTGTCTTTGAGCATCGTTGAAGTAAGCAGGAACTGTTATCACAGCTTTGGAAACTTCTTGACCTAAATATTTTTCTGCAGTTTCTTTCATTTTTTGTAAAATAAAAGCAGAAATTTGTGAAGGAGAATATTTTTCACCTTTTGCTTCTATCCAGGCATCACCTTTTTCAGAGTTTATAATTTTAAAAGGAGAAGTTTGAATATCTTTTTTTACTGTTTCATCTTCAAAATTTCTTCCAATGAGTCTTTTGACAGCAAAAACTGTATTTTCTGGATTAGTTACAGCTTGTCTTTTTGCTGGTTGACCAACAAGTTTTTCATTATTATCTGTAAAAGCTACAACTGATGGAGTTGTTCTTGTTCCCTCAGAGTTTTCCAATACTTTAGCTTGAGTACCTTCCATTATTGATACACAAGAATTTGTTGTTCCTAAATCTATTCCAATTACTTTGCTCATATAGCCTGTCTGTGTTTCATATAAGTGTTAATTTTTGATCTACAAGTTCTTTTAAACATTATTTATCTACCTTTTCTTTGCTTTTTTCCTCTGTTTTTTCAGTTTTTTTTGAAACAGCAACTAGAGATGGTCTTAACAGCCTATCTTTCATTTTGTAACCTTTTTGGATTTCTTGTACTATAGTTCCTGGCTCTTTATTATTATCCTCTATTTCCATCATTGCTTGATGTAAATTAGGATCTAATTTTTTATTAATAGATATAATTTCATCAATATTGTTTTTTTTAAAAATAGAAAGTAGATCCTTCTTAATTATATCTAAATGTTCAAGAGTTTTTTTTAAAGCATCTGAATTTTTTAATTTTTCATCACTTTCTAAGGATTGTTTAGCTCTATCAAAATTGTCAATAAGATTTAGAGATTCTCTTGCAAATGAAAATCCTCCATATTCAAAAGCATCATCTTTTTCTTTTTCATACCTTCTTCTTTGATTTTCCATTTCCGCAAGTGTTCTAGCAAGTTTATCCTCAAGGACTTTAATTTGATCTTCAATATTAATTTCATCGTCTTCTTCTTTTTTGTTTATATCTGACTCAGTATTCTCAGAAGGTGTATTTAATTCTTTTTCAGCTTCTTTGTTTTGTTCTTTTTCCATTCAGACATATATGGTAAGAAATTCTTTAATTTCTAGATGATAAAGAAAAAAAAAATTAAATTGATTATAGGAACTAATAATCCAGGAAAATTAAGAGAAATAAGAGATTTACTGCCAAAATATCTTCAGATTTTTTCTCCAAAAACACTTAATCTTAAAAGTCCAATAGAAAATGGGAAAACTTTCATAGAGAATTCAATGATTAAAGCGGAATTTTTTTCAAAAAAAACAAATATGATTTGTTTGGCAGACGACTCGGGTTTAGAAATTGATATTTTAGATAAAAGACCAGGAATTTTTTCTGCAAGATGGGCAGGAAAAAAAAATAATTTTAATCTTGCTATAAAAAAAGTATTTAGTGAATTAAAAAAAAAAGATAATAAATGGAAAAATAAAAAAATTAAAGCAAGATTTATATGTGCTTTATCTATTTATTGGCCTAGTGGAAAAAAAATTAGTCGAATAGGAAAAATTAATGGTTTTATATCACCAAAAAAAATAGGATTTAATGGTTTTGGTTATGATCCAATATTTATACCTGAAAATGAAATAATTACATTTGGTCAAATGAAACCTAAATTAAAATTTAAAATTGATCATAGATCAAAAGCTTTTAAAAAAATTAAAAAATTTTTTTAAATTCATTATTTTCTATTTTATAAAAGTTAAGAATATGATTAATTCTATTTTTATTAATTTCAAAAATTCCAACCTTTCCTTTAAATTGATTCTTTTTATAAAAAATTTTTTCATTAATTTCAAATTTGTTTTGATAAATAATATAATAAACAAGTCCCATTAAATCATAACTTAAAAATGATAATTGATTTGGAGTTTCATTGTAGATTTCTCTATATTCTTTAATAAATTCATCATAATTTTTTTTATTAATTGATGGAAAATATAAGGGTTGTAAGCTCGTTTCTTTCAGAAAAGATTCATCAAACCATTGGTTTAAAGTTATATAATAAACTCTTTCAGGAGAAACATCGGTATACAAAAGAGATGTAAAAACACTTTTTAGACTTTCTTCAAAATCAGAAACAATTACAGAGTCAAAATTTATACCACCAAGTGTATCTCTTTTTTTTAAATTTTTAATTTTCCATTCTTTATTTTCTTCATTTGAGTCTTCTACTCTTTTTATTTCGTCAATGAGATTTTGTTTTCTTATTCTATACATTGTAATCTCTTCAATTTGTTTAGTTAATTTTGTAGGATTCGTTTCATATACATGAATATGCTTTAATTTTATTTTTGATTGGCTAATACCTTTTTCAATTTCTTCTTTAAAATCAGAATTAGGAATTAAAAAAATTGTCTTATTAATTTCATTTATTTTTTTAAATTTTACAATAGTATTTATTTGGGAGCTTGCATTTATTCCTGCACTTATAACATTTTTTGGATTTCCTATACTTTTATTAGTTAATGATAAAAAAGTAATTGTATTTATATCACTTAAAAATAAAAGATTTTTATTAAATACTGGTCCTATTACAATTTTTACTCCACTCATTTGTAATTCTTTTGCAGCTAATTTAGTTTGTAATGGATCGTTCATAGTATCTTTAGGAATTACCTCAATATCTGAATTATTTATTTTATTAATTGCAAGTCTTACAGATTGTAAAATAGATTTACCTATTTTATTATCTTTTCCTGATAAAGGTACTAATAATCCAATTTTTATTTTTTCAGCAGCATATAATTTTTGCGTTATCGTAATAAAGAAAAAAAATATTATGAATATAATTTTTGGAGATATTTTCATTATAATAAAAGTAATATATTATTCATAACTTTATGATTCCATTTTCAGATATAAAAAAAAATAATTTTAGTGATGGATTATATATTGTTTCTACTCCAATTGGAAATTTAAGAGATATTACCTTAAGAGGAATTAATGTTTTAAATGAGTCAGAATATATTATTTGTGAGGATACTAGAATATCAAGAAAATTATTAGATAATTATAATATAAAAGCTAAATTAATTTCAAATCATAAATTTAA
This sequence comes from uncultured Pelagibacteraceae bacterium, assembly GCA_902634485.1. Taxonomy (GTDB): domain Bacteria; phylum Pseudomonadota; class Alphaproteobacteria; order Pelagibacterales; family Pelagibacteraceae; genus Pelagibacter. Next base: position 44,041 of record CACPKA010000004.1, read on the forward strand.
TGAAAAAAGAAATTTAAGTAAGTTAATAGAAATACTTAAAACCAAAAAAATTGTTTCTTTAATTTCTGATGCAGGAACTCCATCCATTTCTGATCCTGGCAAAATATTAATTAACGAATGTTTAAAGAATAAAATTAATATTTTTCCAATTCCTGGACCATCTGCAGTATCAGCAGCAGTTTCTATAAGTGGATTTTCTGAAAAATATTTTTTCTATGGTTTTTTTCCTTCAAAAAAAAAAATTTTAAATAAAGATTTAAAAGAATTATCAAATATTAATTCATCAATTGTTTTTTTTTGTTCACCAAATAAAATTAATGAAGTTATCAAAAATTTGAAAATTTTTTTTTCAGGAAGAAAAGTTTTAATTTGTAGAGAAATGACAAAATTTTTTGAAGAATATATTAGAGAAGATATTGATGAATTGAAACTATTTCAAAAAACTCCTAAAGGAGAATTGACATTAGTTATTTCTGAGAATAATAATAATTCAATCAGTTTAGGCGATATTGAAAAAATGAAAATTAAAAAATTAATCAAAAATTCAAGTATTAAAGATATTGTATCTATTATAACAAGAGATAAAGAAATATCAAAAAAAGAAGTATATAATTATTGTTTGAGTATAAAAAAATGAAATTAAAATTACAAAATGTTCTTTTTATTTTTCTATTTTTTATTTTACTTACGAGCTGTGTAGGTACAGCGTCCCAAGGAGTCTTTGGAACAGGAGTTAGTGTGGCTTTAGATCCAAGATCATTAGGTACACAAATAGATGACTCGATTATGCAAAAAAATTTGGCTGCAAGACTAACTTTGAAGGAGAAAAAATATTTATTGTCTTTAAAAATAAAAGTTATAGATGGGAGAATTTTTATAACTGGAAAAGTTGATGACCCTGAAGAAAAGCTTCAAATAACTAAACTTGCATGGGAAACTAAAGGAGTTAGATCAGTAAAAAATGATATTAGAGTAAAAGAAGAATTTAATTTTAAACAGTCTGCTAAAGATTTATTAATAACATCTCAATTAAGAAGTGCTTTAATTTTTAACAAAGAAATAAAAGCTATAAATTATCAAATAGATACTTATAAAAAGAAAATATACGTATATGGTATTGCAAATTCTAAAGAAGAAAGAAAAGCTGTTATTAGTGAAGCAAAATCTATACTGGATGTAAAAGATGTTGTTTCGAGTATTTTATTAGTTGAAGATTTAAGAATTCAAAAAAATTAATTTTTTTTTTCGTAATCTATTACTCCGGCAGAATAAGCTGCTACTGATGCTAAGTTCAAAATATCTGATGTTGAAGATCTTAACGGTGCAATCTCTATTGGCTGTCCTAATCCTATTAACAAAGGACCTATAACTTTTGCTCCACCTAAAGTTTTCATCATTTTAAATGAAATTGCAGCACTATGTTGGCCAGGCATAATTAATATATTTGCGTTTCCAACTATTCCTGAAAAAGGATAAAGTTCTTTATATTCTTCACTTAAAGCTACATCTGGTTGCATATCTCCATCAAATTGAAAATCTACCCTTTTATCTTGTAAGATGTCTACAGCATCTTTTATATGTTTTGTTCTACTTGTAACTGGTTGTCCAAAAGTTGAATGTGATAAAAAAGCAACTTTTGGATTAAAACCAAATAATCTAACTACTCTTGCGGCAGATATAGCTATTTCAGATAGTTGTTCTGCAGTAGGGTATTCATGAACTGCTGTGTCCGCAATAAACACGGTCTTACCTTTGTTTACAATCATATTTAATCCAAACATTATTTCCCCAGACCTTGAGTTAACAACTTTTGTAATTTTTTCTAAAGAGGATGAGTATCTTCTGCTATTCCCAGTAACCATGGCATCAGCATCGCCACAAGAAACCATGCATGCACCCCATATTACTCTATCATTTCTTACCAATCTGTCACAATCTCGTTCTAACAAACCTTGTTCTCTATGAAGTTTTTTATATAAATAATTTGCATATTTATCTCTCTTTTTATTGTCAGTAGAATTACTTATTTCAATATTAAAGCTTTCACTCAAACCAATTTCTTTTAATCTCTCTTTTATTTTTTCTTTTTTTCCTACAAGTATTGGTATTCCTAAACTGCTATTTTTAAAAGCAATAGCTGCTTTAAGAGTATTTTCATCTTCTCCATCAGCAAAAACAACTTTTTTTTGTGTTTTTTTAATTTGATTATTTATACCCTGAAGAATAGTAACAGTTGGGTCTAATCTTTGTTTTAATTGTTCCTTATAAATTTCAAAATTCTCAATTTTTTTCCTTGCAACTTTACTTTTAATTGCTGCTTTTGCTACTGCTATTGGAATAGTACTTATTAGTCTTGGATCAAAAGTAGAGGGAATTATATATTCTTTGCCATACCTAGGTCTTTCTCCTCCTCCCATTGCGGCAGCAACCTCATCAGGAACATCTTCTCTAGCAAGAGTAGCAATAGAATTTGCAGCTGCAACTTTCATTTCCTCATTTATAGTTTTTGCTCTAACATCAAGTGCACCTCTAAAAATATAAGGAAATCCAATTAAATTATTTACTTGATTTGGATAATCTGATCTTCCAGTAGCTATTATTGCATCATTTCTAACTTCATTAACTTCTTCCGGAGTTATTTCTGGATCAGGGTTTGCGCAAGCAAAAATTATAGGTTTTTTATTCATACTTTTAACCATTTTTTTTGTAAGTATGCCTTTGGCTGAAAGACCTAAAAAAACATCAGCTCCCTTAATTGCTTGTTCTAAAGTTCTATTTTTTGTTTTAATAGCGTGAGCAGATTTCCAATGATTTAAATTATCTCTACCTTTGTAAATAACTCCTTTTCTGTCAATCATAGTAATATTATTTTTAGGAACACCGGTGCTCATAAATAGATCTGAACATGCTATAGCTGAAGCTCCTGCACCATTAATAACAATTTTTATTTTTTTCATTGATTTTTTAGATATATCTAGCGCATTAATAAGAGCTGCGGTGGTTATGATTGCTGTCCCATGTTGATCATCGTGAAAAACTGGTATATCGAGTTTCTCCTTCAATTTTTTTTCAATTACGAAACAATCTGGAGCAGCAATATCTTCTAAATTAATGCCTCCAAAACTTTTAGAAAAATTTAAAATACTTTTTATTATTTCTTCACTGTTAGAACTATCTATTTCAAGATCTATGGCATCTATATCTGCAAAACGTTTAAATAATACCGCTTTTCCTTCCATAACAGGTTTAGATGCTAATGCACCTAAATTACCCATTCCAAGTATAGCAGAACCATTACTTATTACGGCAACCAAATTTCCTTTGGTTGTATAGTCATACGCTAGATCAGGATTTTTTGCTATTTCTCTTACTGGAGCTGCAACACCTGGAGAGTAAGCAAGAGCCAAATCTCTTTTAGTGGTCATTGGCTTTGATGAAATAATTTCTATTTTTCCAGATTTGTTAGAATTATGAAATTCTAATGCCTCTTTATCAGTGTAATGGTCTATTTTAGTTTTTTTCATTTAATGTAATAAGGTATACAATTGAAGCTATTTTAAGACCAATATGATTTATGAACTTATTTAAGTCAACAACGACATTTAGTTTTTTTACTATAATCAGCAGAATTCTTGGTTATATAAGGGATATATTTATTGCCATGTTCCTTGGATCTGGACCATTAGCAGATGCATTCTTTGTTGCATTTAGGATTCCAAATACATTTAGAAGATTGTTTTCAGAAGGAACATTTAATGCAGCTTTTGTCCCTAGTTATGCTTCTGAACTAGCAAATGGGAAAGATCAATCAGAAAAATTTGCGACAAAAGTATTTAGCTTATTGTTTATAAGCTTGCTGTTTATTGTCTTAATAATAGAAATTTTTATGCCTGTATTTATTTTTTTGATTGCACCTGGTTTTAGCGGCAATGAAACTAAAATGGATATTGCAATTACTTTAAGTAGGATTACTTTCCCTTTTCTTTTATTTGTATCTTTATCTTCATTTTTTTCTGCTATATTAAATTCTCATAATAGATTTGCTGTCGCTGCAGCAGCACCAGTTATTTTAAATATTTTATTAATAATAGTTTTAATTTACGGAAATATTTTAGGTGACGAATTAGTTTATTATTTATCTTATGCAATAACTTTGGCTGGTATTTTACAATTTATATATTTATATATTTATGTAAAAAAATTTTATTTACCTAAATTTTCTTTTAAAAACTTAATTGATAATAAAGTTAAAACTTTTTTTTCTAAATTATTACCTAGTATATTCTCATCAGGAGTAACACAAATTAATATTTTAGTTGGAACAATTATTGCATCTTTTCAAGCAGGTGCTGTTTCTTATTTATATTATGCAGATAGAATCTATCAGATAAATCTAGCAATTGCTGGTATAGCCATTGGAACTGTTATACTACCTCAGTTGTCAAACTTAATTGAAAAAGAAAATAAATCACAAATAATATTAATTCAAAATAAAGCTTTGGAACTAAGTTTATTTTTAAGTATACCAGCTACTGTTGCTTTGTTTATAGGTTCATCTGCAATCATGTCTGCATTATTTGGATACGGTTCATTTTCAGAGTCTAGTGTTGAAAAATCAGCATTAGCCCTATTCTTTTTTGCTTTTGGATTGCCAGCTTTTTCTTTAATTAAAGTATTTTCAAGTTTCTTTTTTTCTAGACATGATACAAAAACACCATTTTATATTTCTTTAATTTCAGTTTTTTTAAATGTTTTAATAAGTATTATTTTTTTTAAAAAAATTGGTTTTATAATCATTCCAATAGCAACCTCAATATCTTCATGGTTTAATGCAATTATTTTATATATTTATTCGAAAAGAAAAAATTTTTTTGAATTTAACAACGTATTTATATTTAGATTTCCTAGAATTTTATTATCATCATTCATAATGGGTCTTTTCTTTTATTTTATTTTGAATTTGATGAGTGATAAATTAATTTATGAAGAAAATTTTAAACTTATTTATCTAATATTATGTATTATTGCTACTTTAGCATGTTATCTAACTATATCGGTTTTTACAAAAGCTTTTAAATTTAGTGATATTAATTTAAAGTATAAATAGCATGAATAAAAAAATTTTTTCTGGCGTTCAACCTACTGGCAATCTACATTTAGGAAATTATTTAGGTGCAATAAAAAACTTTGTTCAGTTACAAAATGATAAAAAAAATAATTGTATTTATTGTGTCGTTGATCTACATTCTATAACAGTTAAACAAGATTCAAAAACTTTAAAAAAAAATATAAGAGAGACTACTGCAGCTTTCATAGCAAGCGGTTTAGATTCTGAAAAAAGTATAATATTTAATCAATCAGCTGTTCCTGCACATAGCGAAGGTGCCTGGATACTTGGATGTGTTTCAAGAATGGGATGGTTAAGCAGAATGACACAATTTAAAGAAAAAGCAGGTAAAGATAAAGAAAAAGCTAGTGTAGGTTTGTATATCTATCCAGTATTAATGGCTTCGGATATTTTGCTTTATGATGCTACCCACGTACCCGTAGGAGATGATCAAAAACAACATTTGGAATTATGTAGAGATATAGCACAAAAATTTAATCATGATTTTATGTCTCCTAATTTTTTAAAGCCACCAGAACCTTTAATTCAAAAGGAGTTTGCAAGAATAATGAGTTTAAAAGATGGAAATAGCAAAATGAGTAAATCTGATCCTTCTGATTTTAGTAGAATAAATTTAACAGACGAAAAAGATTTAATAATTAACAAAATTAAAAAAGCAAAAACTGATGCGATGCCTATGCCAGAAAGTACAGATAATTTAGATGACAGACCGGAGGTATTAAATCTTCTAGGTATTTATTCTATTTTATCAAATCAAAATATTAATAAAACAAAAGCTGATTTTGGTGGAAAAAATTTTTCATTATTTAAAGATCAATTAACTGAATTGTTAATAGATAAAATAATCCCAATTGGAAAAAAGATAAAGGATTTATTAAAAGATGAAAAATATTTAGACGAGATACTTAATAAAGGTGCTGAAAAAGCAGACAAACTGGCATCAAAAAAGATTGAAGAAATGAAAACTATAGTAGGTTTTTAGATACTATATATATAATTTATACTTTAATTTATAATTATAAAGGCTATATATTAATAATGTTTGTTCAAACTCAAGCAACACCAAATCCAAATTCATTAAAATTTTTACCAGGAAAAACTGTATCTAAAATTGGTCCATATGAAGTAAAAAAAAAAAATGATGTTAACAATAATTTATTGAAAAACATTTTTTCAATTAATGGTGTAGCTAGTATTTTCTTAGGCGAGGATTTTATTTCTGTAAATAAAAATGAAAATGCTGACTGGGAAGATATTAAACACATAGTAATTTCATTAATAAATGAATATTACCAATCAGGAAAAAATTTTGTTATTGATAAAAGCTATGATCAAAAAGAAAATACTGAAAGTTTAATTGAAATAGAGAAACAGATAATAAATATTTTGGAAACAAAAATAAGACCAGCAGTTGCAAGAGATGGCGGAGATATAAAGTTTGAAGAATTTAAAGATGGCGTTGTAAAGGTTAAATTACAAGGAAGCTGCTCAGGATGTCCAAGTTCAACAATGACCTTAAAACAAGGTGTTCAAAATTTATTATGTCATTATATTCCTGATGTAAAAGAGGTGATAGCAACTTAAAAATGAAAAAAAAATCCAAATTTTATTTAAAGATATTTAAATTTAAAGGAATTGAACATAACCTTAAAAGTTTTCTCTATACAGCTTTGATTGGATGTTTTTTTGTTTTAGTTTTTTCAGTAACACCAAAGTTAATAGTTTTAAAAAATAATTTATTCATAAAATCTATAGAGGTAAAAAACGAGTCAAAAAATAATTTAGAAAAAGTTTTAAAAATAAAAAAAAATAGTGAAGATGAAGAACAAGAAGATGAATTCGATAATCTTCAAGTTTTTGAGGATATTTTTAGATATGAAGAGATTCCAACGTCAACAGTAAGATTAAGCGCTTCCACAATTAAAGAATTATTTAAAGAAACAAATTATAATTTAAAAAATGTAAGAAAAGAAAAAATTGTTAAACCAGTGAATCTAGAGTTGTTACCTAATGAAATGAAAATGATAGAAAATACTAAAGAAAGAAAAAATCTTTTTATTCAAATAGTTTTACCTCTGATTTTAGAAGAAAATAATCAAATCAAGCTTGATAGAAAAAAACTTTTTGCAATTTTAAATAGAAGTAACAATTCTGATTCTGAATTAAAATGGCTGAACATGAAATTTAAGCAATACGGTGTAAAAAATAAAGATCTTTTAACTTTAAAAATAAGAATGGATGTAATTCCTCCATCTTTAGCTATAGCACAAGCAGCTAAGGAAACTGGTTGGGGAACTTCAAGATTTGCTTTAGAAGGAAATGCATTGTTTGGTCAATGGACATTCAGTGGTAATGGTATTAAGCCTAAAGCGGCTGATGATGATAAATCCCATAAAGTAATGAAGTTTCAAATTCTACAAGCTTCTGTAAGGGCATATTTTAGAAATTTAAATACTCATTCTAGTTACAGGGATTTTAGAAAACATAGAGCAATAGCAAGAGATAACGATGAAAAATTAAATAGTTTAATTTTAGCAGATTATTTAGATAAGTATGCTGCGACTGGAATAGAATATACAAAAGTCTTAAAAAAAATAATTGAACAAAATGTTCTTAGAGATTTTGATGATGTGGAATTATTACCTAACAGTGAGATATTAAAAAAAATTATTTAAGGTTGTTCTATTGTAAATTGTGTACCAAACCAACGCCACCCTTCATCATCGTTAAGTGAACAGTTAAGTCGACCACGTCTAAAAGAAAATTTTTCTCTAAATTTAATTGTCATTACATTTTCTTTATCAAATTCTAATTGTGGATTACCCCACTCGCCTCCTTCATTTGAAAAACAATTTATATTTTTTAAATTTTTTTGATCTGAAAAAAAATGGATTTTAACTATAGGTGGATTATCTTTGATTTTAACAAATTTATCTTCTGGCTGCATTTTTTTAAATTGAAGAGGTAAGTATTCAATAATCGATTTAAACCTCTTTATTTTACCATAGTTTTCATTTATTGGAAATCTTGGTAATTCAAACTTATCTTTTGTTGTATCTATAACACCTGAATGTTGTCCAAAGGCATATTTAAAGTTTTTTTTAATAAAATTTTTTTGCTCTAAGCTATATTCGCCAAAAGGATAAGAAAAATAATTTGGATTATATCCAAGTTTTTTTTCAAATATTTTAATTGATTTTTCTATATCTTTTTTAAAATCATCAAAACTATAATTTATTAAATATTCATGAGAATGTGAATGATTTCCAATAAAGGCAAATTCTTCTTTTTCAACTTCTTTAATTTGATCCCAATTCATATAACCAATTTTTCCAATTGGTTCTGTAGATACAAATAATATAAAAGGAATTTTATTTTCTTTCAAATATGGCCAGGCACTTTCGTAAAATGAGCTAAAAGCATCATCTATTGTAAGTAATATTTTTTTATTTGAGTCAGGATTTTTAAAAAAATTTTTAAAATTTTTAGGATCAAAATATGAGTAATTATTTTTTTTTATTAGATTCATTTGTTTTTTGAAAATTTCTATCTGGATATTTGTTGATGGATATTTATTTTCTTCAAATCTATGATAAATTAAAGACACTATTCCCTTATCAAAATCAAAATATCTGTTATTTTCTGCTAAAGAATTTTTTGAAAAAAAAAATATAAAAAAAATAATTATGAATTTTTTAGTCATTGACGGAGCACAAGATAAAATAAATTTTTTTTCTATCTATAATAATGAGTCATATCATAAATCTATAGAACCTAGTAAAAATAATAATGAAAAATTTTCTATGATGCTTTTTGATTTTTTTGATGAAAATAGTATAAATCCAAGCAAATTAAATAATATTTTGGTTAATCAAGGTCCAGGTAAGTTTTCTTGCATAAGGACTTCCTTAGCTGTTGCAAAGGCTTTAAGTGTTACAAAAAGATTAAATTTATATGCTTTTAGCGGCATTGATGTAAAGAACGATAGTTATAAAAATGTTATAAATTTATTTAAAAAAGGAGAATTAACAAAAAATTTGATTAAACCTATTTATTCGAGTTAAAATACATATATGAAAGTTTCAATAGAACAGAAATGTATTGATAAAGGAGTAAAATTAACTGATCAAAGAAAGATTATAGCGAAAGTTATGTCTGAGTCGGATGATCATCCTGATGTAGATGAACTGTACAAAAGAGTATCAAAAATTGATTCAAAAATAAGTATTGCAACTGTTTATAGAACGGTAAAATTATTTGAGGAATCTGGAATATTAGCAAAACATGATTTTAAAGGTGGAAAAGCAAGATATGAGGAGCTTAGTGAAAGCCATCATGATCACTTAATAGATGTAAAAACAGGAGAGATAATAGAATTTGTAGACGATGAAATTGAAAAACTTCAAAAAAAAGTAGCAGAAAAATATGGTTATGATTTAGTAGATCATAAATTAGAATTATATGGAGTTAAAAAAAAATCCTAACTTAATGAATGGTAAAGTTTTCATAAAAACTTTTGGTTGTCAGATGAATGAATATGATTCAAATCGTATTTATGAATCTGTTTCTAAAATTGGCTTAATTAAAACTGAAGTATTTGATGAAGCAAACTGTTATATTTTAAATACTTGTCACATTAGAGATAAAGCTAAGGAAAAAGTATACCATGAAATTGGCAGAGTTAAAAAAAATTTTAGACAAAAAAAAAAACCAATTGTTATTATAGCTGGATGTGTTGCTCAAGCAGAAAACCAGGAAATGATTAAACGTGAGCCGTATATAGATATAGTAATTGGACCACAGTCATATCATAAAATTAATGATTCAATTTTAAACTATATAAGAAATAAAAATAAAAAAGAAGAAACTGATTTTGAAACAGAGTCTAAGTTTGATTATTTTGATAAAATAAAAAATAAAGATAGTAATGTTTCTTCATTTTTAACTATCCAAGAAGGTTGTGATAAGTTTTGTAAATTTTGTGTCGTTCCATATACAAGAGGGCCTGAATATTCAAGATCTTTTAATAATATTATATATGAAGCGAAGCAACTTATTAAAAATGGCTCAAGAGAAATAACTCTTTTAGGTCAAAATGTTAATGCCTATCTATATAAAGAAAAAAATAATATTTTTAGACTATCAGATTTAATTATGTCGCTTGATAAAATGCCAGAACTTAAAAGGATAAGGTATACAACTTCACATCCAATAGATATGACCGATGACTTAATTGAGTGTTATAGAAAAAGTAAGAAATTAGTTCCATTCATACACCTTCCAATTCAAAGTGGGTCGAATAAAGTTTTAAAGTTAATGAATAGAAAACATACTGTAGAACATTACTTATCAATTTACGAAAAAATTAAAAAAATAAACTCAGACATTGAATTTTCTAGTGATTTTATTATTGGGTATCCTGGAGAAACAGAAAAAGATTTTGAAGAAACACTATCTTTAATTAAGAAATTAAAGTTTATTAATTCATATTCATTTATTTTTAGTCCTAGACCTGGAACTCCTGCATCAGATTTTCCACTAATTAATGAAAATATTACAAAAGAAAGATTAAATAAGGTTCAAAATGAATTATTTAATAATCAAATTCGTAAAAATAAAATTACAGAATTAAAAACCGTAAGTGTTTTGGTTGAAAATAAAATAAAAGATCAGGAAAAATATTTTGGAAGGACAGAATGTATGACCTCTGTAATATTTGAAGGTAAAAAAAATATTGAAGGAGAAATAGTTCAAGTTTTCATTAATAAATCTAATCAAAATAGTTTATTTGGAAAAATACAATTTAATCATAAAATTATAGCAGCATAGATTTGAGAAATTCTTCCCCAAAAAAATTTAATTCAAATTTAAAATTTGTTTATTCAGACAACAACTCTGTAAGCGTTGTATTTCAAGATAATAATTTATTAATGGGTGTAGTTGGAGAATTTAACTCAAACCTTAAAGAATTAGAAAAACTTACCAAAAGTAATATATATTTTAGAGGCAATTCAATAATAATTAGGAATAATGATGGAAAAAATGAGATTATAAAAAACGCAATACAATTTTTATCTGAGCAATTTATAAATAATGGATCAATTGAAAAAAAAGATATAATTTCTTCTATAAATAACTTTATGATACAAGAAAAAAATAACAAGTCTAAAGAAAATATTGAGTATATAATTAAAACTCCAAAAAAATCAGTTATACCTAGATCAGAAAGACAAAAAAAATATGTAAAAGCTTTAAGAGAAAGTGATATTATAATTTCAGCTGGACCTGCTGGAACAGGCAAAACTTTTTTAGCTGTAGCAGTTGCTCTTACAATGTTATTAGAAAAAAAAATTGAAAGAATAATTTTATCAAGACCAGCTGTTGAAGCAGGAGAGCGATTAGGTTTTTTACCTGGCGATATGAAAGAAAAGGTAGATCCTTACTTAAGACCTTTGTATGATTCTTTATATGATCTTTTAGATTTTGAAAAAATTCAAAAGCGTATTGAAATTGGAGATATTGAAATTGCGCCAATAGCTTTTATGAGAGGAAGAACTTTAAAAAATTCTTTTGCAATTTTGGATGAAGCACAAAATGCAACAGATACTCAGATAAAAATGTTTTTAACAAGAATAGGCGAAAATTCTAAAATTGTAATAAATGGAGATCCATCACAAATTGATTTACCAAATAAAAGTAATTCAGGACTAAATAGATCAAAAAAATTATTAGGACATTTGAAAGAAATTTCAGTTGTAGATTTTAATCATAATGATGTAGTGAGACATCCCTTAGTTTCTAAAATTGTAAAGGCTTATTCTGATCAAAACAATGAATAAAATAGAGGTTGTTTTGGACTATAGCCTTTGGAAAAAAAAAATTAAAAATCCAAAAAATTATTTTAAAAAAAAAATTTTAAAAATAAATAACTTAAAGCATTTTAAAGAAAAATCTAAGAATTTTACTATTTTTCTAACTAATAGTAAAAAAATGAAAGATTTAAATAAAAAATTTAGAAACAAAAATAAAACCACGGATGTTCTTTCTTTCCCATTCGATAAAAAAAAAAAATATAAACATAATATATATCTGGGAGATATAGCAATTAGTTATGATATAATTAAAAAAAGATCTAAAACATCAGATTTTTTTTTAGAATTTGATAAAATGTGGATTCATGGATATTTGCATTTACTAGGTCATGATCATAAAAAAGATAAAGACTATAAAAAAATGCAAAAATTAGAGAAATTAACATTAAATACTTTTTATAAAAAAAATTGATTAAAAAAAAATATCAAAAATTATATTTTTATTTATTTCCTATTTTTTTAGGAATTATAACTTCATTTAGTTTGCCACCTTATAATTATGTAATAATAAATTTTTTGACTTTTCCTTTATTATTGAATTTTTTATTAGAAAATAAAAATAAATCTTTAAGTTTAAAATTTTTTATTGGATGGCTATTTGGTGTTGGGTATTTTTTTTCTAATACGTATTGGATAGTATTTTCGCTAACATTTGAAGAAATTTTTAAACCACTTATACCATTTGCATTAATATTAATTCCTTCTTTTTTAGCTTTATTTTATGGTCTTGCAACTTTATTAATTTTAAGTTTAAAAATAGAAAAAAATTTATCTTCTATACTAATTTTTTCTTTAATATTTTCTTTAATAGAGTTTTTTAGAGGATTTATACTTGGTGGTTTTCCTTGGAACTTAATAGTATATAGTTGGACAAATTATACATATTTTATTCAATCTCTTTCACTTATTGGAACATATACCTTTAATCTTTTGTCAATAAGTATTTTTTTATTACCATTTGTTCTACTTTTAAATAAAAATTTAAAATATAAATTAAAAACATTTTTTATTTTAATAATAATTTTATTAACAAATTATTTTTATGGTTACCAAAAAATAAAAAACAATGTAAACCTATACTCAAAAATAGAAAACTTTAAGATAAAGATTATTTCGCCAAAAATTTCAATTGAAAGATTTTTTCAATCTAATAACGAAGAAGAAATAATTAATGAAATAATTAAGTTAAGCAATCCAAATATTTTAGATAAAACTATTTTTATTTTTCCAGAAGGTGCTCTCGCAGGTATTAGTTTAAATCAATTAAAAAATTTTAAAAAAATATTTTCAAAAAATTTTTCTGAAAATCATATTATTATAATGGGAATAAATACTGAAAAAAAAATAAATAACTTAAAAAAAACTTATAATTCAATGGTTGTTTTGGATAATAATTTAAATCTAATTAATGAATACAATAAAATAAAACTTGTTCCATTTGGTGAATTTTTACCTTTCGAAAACTTTTTTAAAAAAATTGGTTTTAAAAAAGTTAGTTATGGTTATGAGTCATTTAGTCCAGGATCTGAGAGAAAATTAATTTCTATAAAGGATACAAAATTTAATTTTATACCATTAATTTGCTATGAAATTATATATTCTGGAAATATTAACCCAAATTTAGATGAGACTAATTTTATAATTAACATTTCAGAAGATGGTTGGTTCGGTAATACTATTGGACCTCATCAACATTTTTCTCATTCTATTTTTAGAGCTGTAGAAGAAGGAAAAAATATAATAAGAGCATCAAATAATGGAATTTCTGCTTATATTGACAGTAATGGACTAATAATTTCTAAATTAAAGTCAACTAATAAGGGAGTAATAGAGATAAATAATTATAAAAACACAAAAAATACTTTTTTTTCAAAGTTTGGTAATAAGATCTTCTTTTATTTTCTATTATTTTATATTACTTTGATTTTTTTTTTAAAAAAAAGGAGATAAAATGAAAAAAAATTTTTTATTCACAAGTGAATCAGTTTCAGAGGGACATCCAGATAAAGTTTGCGATAGAATTTCAGATATGGTTGTAGACTCTTACTTAGCAGGAGAACCTCAATCTAGAGTAGCTTGCGAAACTTTGACAACAACTAATAAAGTTGTTTTAGCTGGTGAGGTAAGAGGACCAGAAATTAAAAAAGATGATTTAATTCAAAAAGTTAGAGAATGTATAAAAGATATTGGTTATGACCAAGAAGGATTTACTTGGAAAGATGCTACAAAAATAGAAAGCCATCTTCATTCACAATCTACTGATATAGCTATGGGGGTAGATTCTTCTGGAAATAAAGATGAAGGAGCAGGAGATCAAGGAATAATGTTTGGCTATGCATGCAATGAAACAGATGTATTAATGCCAGCTCCAATACATTACTCACATAAAATTTTAAGACTTATGGCAGAAGATAGAAAATCAGGTAAGTTAAAAAATATTGAACCAGACTCAAAAAGTCAAATTACTATAGAATATAAAGACGGAAAACCTGCGCATGTAAAATCAGTAGTTATTTCAACCCAACATTCAGCAGATGTTAACCAATCTCAAGTAAGAGAATTAGTAAAACCATATATAGAAAGATCTATTCCTAAGAATCTTATAAATGGATTAGATGAAAGTGAAATCTATGTAAATCCAACAGGTAATTTCGTAATTGGTGGGCCAGATGGTGATAGTGGTTTAACAGGAAGAAAAATAATTGTAGATACTTATGGAGGTGCTGCGCCGCATGGAGGAGGAGCATTTTCAGGAAAAGATCCTACAAAAGTTGACAGATCAGCAGCATATGCTTCGAGGTACTTAGCAAAAAATGTTGTAGCATCTAAAATTGCAGATAAGTGTTTAATACAACTTGCTTATGCAATTGGTGTATCAAAACCTTTATCAATTTATGTTGATCTTTTTGATAACGATGAAGAAAAAAATAGACATGTTGAAAAATTGATTAATGAAAATTTTGATTTAAGCCCAAGAGGAATAAGAGAAATGTTAGGTTTAAATAAACCAATATATGAAAAAACAGCTGCATATGGACACTTTGGAAGAGATGTTGGTTCTGATGGCTCTTTTTCATGGGAAAAGACTGATAAATCTGGGGTTTTTACTAAGTAAATAAAGTTGAATATTTAAAAAAAATACCTATATTTCAAGTACATTGTTGAAATTTCAAAATGGGCCTCGGCCCATTTTTTTTTGGAAAAAACAAAAATTATGTTGAACAGAAGAGCGGACAAATTAGAACTATTAAGAATTGCAGAAGCAGTAGCTTTAGAAAAATCTATAGATAAAGAGCTAATTATCAATTCCATGGAAACAGGTATAGCAAAAGCAGCTAAATCAAAATTTGGTCAGGATAATGAGATAAAAGTTCAAATAGATAGAAAAAGTGGGGATATTGAAATTTTTAGAAAATTAATTGTAGTGGAAAAACCAGAAAATTTAAATACGGAAATCAGTTTGAAAGATGCTCATAATTTAAGCAAAAATAACTTAGATAAAAAAATTGGTGATGAAATTTTACAAGTTTTGCCCTCTTTTGATTTTGGAAGAATTGCAGCTCAAACAGCTAAACAGGTAATTAGTTTTAATGTTAGAGAGGCTGAAAGAGAAAGGCAGTTTAATGATTTTATTGACAAGAAAGATACAATATTAAGTGGAATAATTAAAAGATTAGAATTTGGTAATGTTATTGTAGATTTAGGAAAAGCAGAAGCGATAATTCAAAAAAATGAATTAATACCTAGAGAAAATATAAAAACAGGAGATAGAATAAAAGCTTATTGCAGTGATGTTAGAAGAGAGACACGCGGACAACAAATATTTTTATCAAGAGCACACCCAAAGTTTATGGAAAAACTTTTTATTCAAGAAGTTCCAGAAATTTATGATGGTTTAATAGAAATTAAGTCTGCTTCAAGAGACCCCGGGAGCAGAGCAAAAATTTGTGTAAAAGCAATCGATACTTCTTTGGATCCTGTTGGAGCTTGTGTTGGTATGAGAGGTAGTAGAGTGCAAGCTGTGGTAAATGAACTACAAGGGGAAAAAATTGATATTGTAAATTGGTCTGAAGATCCAGGTATATTAGTGTCAAATGCACTTTCTCCTGCAGAGATACAAAGAGTAAATGTAGATAATGATGCAAAAAAACTTGATGTCATTTTAAGTGAAGAAAATTTAAGTAAAGCCATAGGTAGAAGAGGTCAAAATGTTAGGTTAGCTACAAAATTGATTAATTATGAAATCAACATTATGACTGACCAGGAAGACTCTGAGAAAAGACAACTAGAATTTAAAGAAAAAACTGAAAATTTTGTAAAAAATTTAGAACTAGATGAAACATTAGGCCAACTATTAGTTGCTGAGGGATTTTCATCTATAGATGATATAAAAGATTCAAATGCAGAGACTTTATCAAAAATAGAAGGTATAGAGGAGGACACTGCCAAAGAGTTGATTGAAAGAGCAAAAGAGTTTCACTTAAAAGATCAAGAGGAAATATCTAATAGAATTAAAGATTTAGGATTAGAAGAAGAGCTAATTACACATAAAGGTCTTACTCCAGGAATGTTGGTGACCCTTGGAGAGCAGAATATTTTAAAACTTTCTGATTTTGCAGATTTAGCTTCAGATGAATTAACGGGTAGTTTTGATATTGTTAAAGGTGAACGTATAAAAATCAAAGGATATTTAGAGGATTTTGCCTTGTCAAAAAATGAAGCAGATGAATTAATTATGTCAGCAAGAAATAAAATTTATAAAGATTGAGTAATGAAATATGGAAAAGAAAAAAACAAAATTAACTATTTCTGGAAATCCAAGAAAAACTATAGATAATATTGATTTATCAAAATTACAAAATAAAAAATCAGTAGTAATTGAGAAAAAGCCAAATAGATTCGCAAATAATAATCTTTCTAGGAAAACTTCCTCTTTTAAACCTAGAATAAGACAAAATGATTCAATAAATAAAAATATTTTAGATAAAAAACCTCATAAGAATTTTAGACAATCCCAACAAACAACAAATGATTATGAAAAACGAAAACTTGCTGAGCAGAGAGCAACTAAAAGGTTAAAAGGAGGATTATCAAATAAAGATTCTAAAGGCAAAACTGGCTCGAAAAGAAGAGAATTAAAATTAACTTTATCAAGAGCTTTAAATGATGAAATTGAAACAAGAACTAGAAGTTTAGCTTCTTTAAAAAGAGCAAAAAAAAAAGAAAATAGAGATCAAAATAAAAATGATGTTAAAGAAACTTTTAAGCCAGTTAAAAGAGATGTAAATATACCTGAGGCAATAACTGTTAGAGAGCTTGCAAATAGAATGGCAGAACAATCTAGCAATGTAATAAAATATTTATTAGGAATGGGAGTTACTGTAACAATAAATCAGGCTTTAGCTGCTGATACAGCTGAATACTTGGTAAAAGAATTTGGACATAATCCTATTAGAGAAACTAAAGCAGAAGAAATTGTTAAGAAAATTAAAGAAACAAAGTCAGAAAATTTATTAAATAGAGCACCGATCGTAACTGTTATGGGGCATGTTGATCATGGAAAGACTTCTTTATTGGATGCTTTAAGAAATACAAGTGTTATATCTGGGGAATTTGGAGGAATAACTCAACATATAGGTGCATACCAAATAGAATATAATTCTAATAAAATTACTTTTATTGATACACCAGGTCATGCCGCATTTACAGAAATGAGGGCTAGAGGCTCGAAACTTACGGATATAGTTGTATTAGTAGTTGCAGCGGATGATGGTGTTAAACCTCAAACTATAGAGTCTATTAGACATGCTAAAGCAGCAAATGTTCCAATAGTAGTTGCAATAAATAAATGTGATTTACCTGAAGCAGATCCACAAAAAATAAAGAATCAACTTTTAGAACATGAATTAATAGCAGAAGAACTTTCCGGGGATATTTTAATGGTAGAGATTTCAACAAAAACTAAGAAAAATATAGATAAATTAATAGAATCTATAATTCTTCAAGCAGAAATTTTAGATCTAAAGACAGATTATAAAACAAAAGCAAATGGAGTTGTTTTAGAGTCTAAGATTGACATAGGAAGGGGTCCAATAGTAAATGTAATAGTGACCTCAGGAACATTAAATAAAGGTGACTATTTTGTTAGTGGCCTTAAATGGGGTAAAGTTAGAGCTTTAATAAATGATTTAGGAAAAAATATTGAAAATGCATTACCAGCATCTCCAGTGGAAATATTAGGCATTAATGGAGCAGCTAAAGCTGGTGATGATTTCATTGTTTTTGAAAATGAAAAAGAAGCAAAACTACTTTGCGAAACTAGAATCCAAGAAGCGAAAAATAAAAAAAATCCTTTAACATTTGCTACCCAAGAATCTGCTTTCAAAGACAAGGCTAATGAAGAGCTTAATATTATTGTCAAATCAGACGTTCATGGTTCTTCTGAGGCTATAAAAAATGCAATAAATCAAATCAAACATGATGAAGTAAAACCAAAAATAATTTTAGCAGACATAGGAATGGTTACAGAAACAGATATTTCTTTAGCAAAAGCCTCAAATGCAGTTTTGATTGCATTTAATGTAAAGCCCAGCAAGGAAGCAAAAAAAAAAGCAGAACAAGAAAAAATTACTATTTCTAACTATAATATTATTTATGAAGTAATAGATTTTGTTAAGAATAAAATGTCTAAATTGCTAACTCCTGATATTGAGGAAAAAGTAATAGGAACTGCAGAAATTCTTGAAATATTTAAAGTATCTAAAGTTGGAAAAGTTGCAGGATCTAAAGTTATAGATGGGGAAATAAAAAATGACTTTAATGCAAGAATTATAAGGGATGGCAATATTGTTTATAATGGCAAAATTGGATCAATTTTTAGAGAAAAAAATCAAGCTAAACAAGTTGGTGCAGGTTTAGAATGTGGAATAACTCTTAAGGATTTTAACGATTATAAAGAAAAAGATATAATAGAAGTTTTTAATTCAACATCTACCGAAAGAACTATATGAATTCAAATAAATTAGGAAAACCAATAACCCAAAGACAGTTAAGAGTTGGAGAAATGATTAAACAATCTTTAGGTATGATTTTTTTAAAAAATGAAGCAAAAGTACCAAATTTAGAAACAAACAAAATTACAGTTACAGAGGTAAAAATGAGTCAGGATTTAAAAATAGCAAAAGCATTTGTTCTTCCTTTAGGAGGTGAAAACGCAGATGAAACTGTAAGTGTTTTAAAACAATTTTCTTTTTTAATAAGAAAAGTTTTATCAAAGAAAATTACTATAAAGTTTTTGCCAAAAATACTTTTTGCTAAAGATGAGTCTTTTGAATACGCAGAGAAAATTGAAAGATTAATAAAACAAACAAATAAATAGGAAAAAAATGAAGAAAAAAATAAAAGAATTATCAATAAATGATAAAGATACAGGTTCATCCGAGGTACAAGTAGGATTGTTAACTGAGAAAATTGAAAATTTGTCTAAACATATAGGTAAATTTAAAAAAGATAAACATTCATCTGTAGGATTATTAAAAGCTGTAAATAGAAGAAAGAAATTATTAAATTATCTTAAGAAAAACAAAATAGAATCTTATAAGAACGTAATAGAAAAATTAAATTTAAGGAAATAAATGTTTAAAATATATAAAAAAGAAATAGAAATATCAGGAAAAAAAATTAGTCTAGAGACTGGAAAAATTGCTAGACAAGCAGATGGAGCAATAATTGCTACTTGTGGAGAAACAGTTGTAATGGCAACTGTAGTTGGTGCAAAAAAAGTTAATCCAGATGTTGATTATTTTCCTTTACAAGTAAATTATCAAGAAAAATATTATGCTGCAGGTAAAATTCCTGGTGGTTATTTTAAAAGAGAGGCAAGACCTACAGAAAGCGAAACTTTAATATCAAGACTAATTGATAGACCAATTAGACCTTTATTTCCTGATGAATTTAGAAATGAAGTTCAACTATTACCAACTGTAATTTCATATGACAAAGAAAATGAAGCAGACATTTTATCAATTATTGCATCTTCAGCTGCTTTAGCAATATCTGGTATGCCTTTTTTAGGACCTGTTGGCGCATCTAGAGTTGGTTATATTAATGGAAAATATATTCTTAACCCATCAAAAGAAGAGCTTGAAAATTCAAAATTAGATCTTGTTGTAGCAGGCACAAAAGATGCAGTATTAATGGTCGAATCTGAAGCCAATGCTTTAACTGAAGAAGAAATGTTAAGTGCTGTTAAATTCGGTCACGAAGGATTTGTACCAGTAATCCAAATGATTGAAGATCTTGCTAAAGAATGTAGAAAACCAGATTGGGTTGTAGAAAAAAAAGACCTTTCTAAAGTTAAGAAAAAATTAGAGGAAGAATTTACTACTGATTTAAAAAAGGCTTTTGCTACAAGAGACAAACAAGATAGATCAAATTTAATTTCTGAAATTACAGATAAAGCAAAAAAATTATTTGAGGATAACGAAAGTTATACAGATCTAGATGTAAATTATGAGCTTAAAAATTTAGAAAAAAGAATTGTTAGAACGGATATTCTAAAAAATAAAAACCGTATAGATGGTAGAGGTTTAGCAGATGTTAGACCAATTTTATGTGAAGTTGGAATTTTACCAAGAGTTCATGGTTCAGCTCTATTCACTAGAGGTGAAACACAGGCAATTGTTGCAACAACACTTGGAACATCTGATGATGAACAAAGAATTGAAAGTTTAGAAGGTCTCAAAAGAGAAAGATTTATGCTTCACTATAATTTTCCACCATTTTCAGTTGGTGAGGTAGGACGAATTGGAACAGGAAGAAGAGAAATTGGACATGGAAAACTTGCATGGAGAGCAATTAACTCCTCTTTACCGCCAAAAGAAAGTTTTCCCTATACTTTTAGAATAGTATCTGAAATTACTGAGTCTAATGGGTCTTCTTCAATGGCAACAGTATGCGGAACATCATTAGCTTTAATGGATGCTGGAGTTCCAATAAAAGAGCCAGTAGCTGGTATTGCAATGGGATTAATTAAAGAAGGAAATGATTTTAGTGTTTTGACAGATATTTTAGGTGATGAAGATCATTTAGGAGATATGGATTTTAAAGTTGCAGGAACCAAAGATGGAATTACATCTCTTCAAATGGATATTAAGATTACTGGAATTACATTTGAAATAATGGAACAAGCTTTAAAACAAGCTAAAGATGGAAGAATTCATATTTTAGGCGAGATGAACAAAGCTTTAGATAAATCAAGAGATGGCGTTGGAAAACACACTCCAAAGATGGAAAAAATAACTGTAGATAAAAAAGATATTGCTACTGTTATTGGAAAAGGTGGAGCAACAATAAGAGAGATAGTTGAAAAATCTGGAGCTAAAGTTGATGTTAATGATGAAGGAGTTGTAACAGTAGCAGCACCTGATGAAAATTCTAGGAATATTGCTTTAAAAATTATTAAAGATTTAACAGCTAAAGCTGAAATGAATAAAATTTATAATGGTAAAGTTATCAAGATTATGGAATTTGGAGCGTTTGTTAACTTTCTTGGAAAACAAGATGGACTGGTTCACATATCTGAATTAGCTAACAAAAGAGTTGCCAAGGTAACTGATGTTGTAAAAGAAGGTGACGAAGTTAAGGTTAAAGTTATTGGTTTTGATAGAGGTAAAGTAAAATTATCTATAAAAGCAGCTCTTTAATAAATCTTATTAGGGCATTCTGTTCCCAGATGCCCTTTTATTTATTTTTCTTCATCTCTCTTTTGAGTTTTCTTTTTTCTTTCAATGACAGTTTAGGTTTTTTCATCACACTCGAGTCTTTAAATGATTTTCCGCTATATCTTTTTGACACAATATTAAGTAATGTTTTTTGGGTCTGGCATCCCTACTTTATTATATCCTGCATCTACATAGTGTATTTCACCTGTAACTCCTCCTGCAAGATCACTTAAAAGATATAAAGCAGAGTTTCCAACATCATATATATCTACATTTCTTTTTAAAAATGAATGGTCTTCATTCCATTTATATAGGAATTTTGCATCTCCGATAGCTGAAGCTGCAAGAGTTTTTATTGGTCCCGCACTTATTGCATTTACTCTAATTTCTTTCGAACCTAAATCTCTTGCAAGGTATTTAACACTTGCCTCAAGAGCAGATTTACAAACACCCATTACATTGTAGTTTGGAATAGCTTTGTTGGATTCGTAGGTTAAAGTAAGCATACTTCCTCCTTTATTCATTATTTTAGAAGCTTCTTTTGCAACTTCCGTAAATGAAAAGCATGAAATTAACATACTTCTTAAAAAATTTTCTCTTGATGTATTTAAATATTCTCCTGATAATTCTGATTTATCAGAAAAGGCAACCGCATGGACAACAAAATCAATTTGACTCCATTTAGATTTTATATCTTCAAAAAGTTTTACCACCTCTTCTTTTTTTTCAACATCACAACTAAATGTAACATTTGAATTTAATTTTTCAGCTAAAGGAACTACTCTTTTTTTTAAAGCATCACCCAAGTAGGTAAATGCTAATTCCGCTCCAGCTTCAGCTAATTTTTGAGAAATACCCCATGCAATTGATCTTTCATTAGCAACACCCATGATTAATCCTTTTTTACCTTTCATTAAACTCATAAATTAAACCTTTTCAAAAACTAAAGTTGCATTAGTTCCACCAAACCCAAAACTATTAGACATAATAGAATTTAAAGTTACATCTTTTTCAACTTTTGTAACTATAGGAAATTTTTTTGCTTCATCGTCCATATCATTAATGTTTATAGAAGCTGAAATAAAATTATTTTTCATCATAATTAGACTATAAACTGCTTCATGAACCGATGTTGCTCCTAAAGAATGTCCCGAAAGAGACTTTGTAGAACTTATTTTAGGAACATTATCTTTAAAAACTTCTCCAACAGCTTTTAGTTCTGTAATATCTCCAACAGGAGTCGAGGTTCCGTGTGTATTAATATAATCAATTTTATTTTTACTGGT
Source organism: uncultured Pelagibacteraceae bacterium (assembly GCA_902634485.1). Classification (GTDB taxonomy): domain Bacteria; phylum Pseudomonadota; class Alphaproteobacteria; order Pelagibacterales; family Pelagibacteraceae; genus Pelagibacter. Next base: position 67,049 of record CACPKA010000004.1, read on the forward strand.
TTTTAAGGCCATTTCCATACATCTCACTGCTCCTTCTCCTGAGGGCGCTACCATGTCGTATCCATCAGAAGTTGCTCCATAACCAGTTATTTCTGCATAAATTTTTGCACCTCTTGCCTTTGCATGTTCATATTCCTCCATAACTAAAACACCTCCTCCACCAGATATAACAAATCCATCTCTTGTTTTGTCATATGGTCTAGAAGCTTTTTCTGGAGTATCATTATATTTTGAAGACAATGCAGTCATTGCATCAAACATTGCAGTTAAAGCAAAATGAACTTCATCACTTCCGCCTGCAAAAATTATTTTTTGTTTTCCTAATTGGATTAGTTCCATTGCATTACCAATACAATGTCCGCTAGTTGCACATGCAGAACTTATCGTATAATTAACACCTTTAATTTTAAATGGCACAGCTAAAGTTGCTGAAGCTGTACTAGCCATAGTTCTAGGTACAACAAATGGTCCCATTTTTTTAGGGTTTTTTTCTCGAGTTTTATCTGCTGCTAAAATAACATTTTCTATTGATGGACCACCTGACCCCATAATCATACCAGTTGAAATATTACTAACATCCTTTGCCTCTAGTCCTGAGTCTTTGACAGCCTCATCCATTGCAATATAATTGTAGGCAGACCCAGCTCCCATAAATCTCATGACTTTTCGGTCTACATAGTCTTCAAGTTTAATATTTGGTTTTCCATGAATATTACTTTTTAAGTTATATTCTTTATATTCTTCACAAAATGAAATTCCAGATTTTGAATTTATTAATGATTCATAAACTTGATCTTGGTTATTTCCTAAACAAGAAATTATACCCAGGCCAGTAATAACAACTCTTTTCATTATTTAAATAATCCTACTTTTAAGTTTTCAGCTGAATATATTTTTTTTCCATCTGCTTTAAGAATTCCGTTAGCTAATCCCACGGTAGTTCCCTCTTTTATTAAAATTCTTTTCATATCTATTTCATATGAAGCTAATTTAATATTTTTTAATACTTCTCCTGTAAATTTAACAGAATTTACTCCAAGCGCTCTACCTTTTCCTGGATTTCCAAGCCACCCTAAATAAAAACCTACAAGTTGCCACATTGCATCCAGACCCAAACATCCTGGCATTACTGAATCCTCCTTGAAGTGGCATTCAAAAAACCATAAATCATCTTTTATGTCTAGTTCAGCTTTAATTAAACCTTTCTTAAAATTTCCTTTGTTCTCACTAATATCTGATATTCTATCAAACATGAGCATAGGTGGTAGTGGTAATTTTGCATTTCCTGGTCCAAAAAGCTTACCATTTGCACAATCTATTAGCTCTTCATAAGTATAAAATGATTTTTTCTTCATAAACTTAAACATTTATTACTTTATTTAGTACAATTATAATATACAAATTGTTAATAATAGTTATAAATTAGGCAAAAAAATGAGAGATAATTACTATTTTATTGAAAAATTAAGATCTTTAGGTTTAAGACCAACTAAACAGAGAGTAAGAATTTGCAAGGTTTTATTTGATAGAAATGATACTTTCCACTTTACAATATACGAACTAGCTAATCTTTTAAAATTAAAATCAAAAGAAAAAATATCACTTGCAACACTATATAATACAGTGCATGCTTTTAAGAAAAAAGGCTATTTAAAAGAAATTTCAATAAATAGTGACAAAAGCTATTTTGATACAAACATTTCAGATCATCATCATTTTTTTAATGAGTCTACAAATGAACTTATTGATTTAACTGATAAAGATTTTGATAATATAAAATTAAAAAAAAGTTTACCCGGAAAAAAAATTAAATCTTTAGAAATTTTAGTTAAAGTTGCAAATAATAACTAAAATCAAATAATACAATTTACATTAGAGTAGAGATAAATAAGTTTGACATTTCTGTCTTATTGACACTACTTTAGAATCATTATAAATTATAATTATGCGGAAAGATTTATCTAAAGAAATATCAAAATGTCCATTTACCGGAGCTGGAACACCACCAAAATTTCCAACAGGCAGAGGAACCTCAAATAGAGATTGGTGGCCTAATAGCTTAAATCTAAAAATTTTAAGTCAACATTCTTCATTAGTAAATCCGATGGATAAAAATTTTAATTATAAAAATGAATTCAAAAAACTTAATTTAAAAAATTTAAAAAAAGATTTAACAAAACTGATGAAAAATTCTCAAGATTGGTGGCCTGCGGACTATGGCCATTATGGTCCTTTATTTATAAGGCTTGCATGGCATGCTGCAGGAACTTATAGAACAGGGGATGGAAGAGGAGGAGCTGGTACTGGCAATCAAAGATTTGCTCCACTAAATAGTTGGCCAGATAATGTTAATTTAGATAAAGCCAGATTATTATTGTGGCCGATTAAAAAAAAATATGGAAATAAAATTTCATGGGCAGACTTATTTATATTAGTTGGAAATGTAGCTTTAGAGTCAATGGGTTTTAAAACATTTGGTTTTGGAGGAGGTAGAGAAGATATTTGGGAACCAGAGGAAGATATTTATTGGGGATCAGAAAAAGAATGGCTTGGTGTAAATAGATATAGCGGTAAAAGAAATTTAGAAAATCCTTTAGGAGCATCTCATATGGGTTTAATTTATGTAAATCCACAAGGACCCGATGCAAATCCTGATCCTCTTTTAGCTGCTCACGATATTAGGGAAACTTTTGGACGTATGGCTATGAACGATTATGAAACTGTTGCACTTGTTGCAGGAGGACATACATTTGGAAAATCACACGGTGCAGCCTCAGAATCTTATAAAGGTCCAGAGCCTGAGGGTTCAAAGATTCAAGAACAAGCAACAGGATGGAATAGTAATTATAAGAGCGGTTTAGCAGCTGACACTATTAGTAGCGGAATAGAAGGTGCATGGACAAGCAATCCAACAAAATGGGATATGGGTTATTTTGATAATTTGTTCGGTTATGATTGGGAGTTAACAAAGAGTCCTGCAGGTGCACATCAGTGGAAACCAAAAAAAAATGGACATGATATTGAAACAACTCCTGATGCTCACTTAAAATCAAAAAGAAACTTACCTATGATGCAAACAACAGATTTATCGTTAAAAATGGATCCAAAATATAGAACTATATCAGAGAATTTTCATAATAATCCAGATGAATTTGCAGATGCTTTTGCTAAAGCTTGGTTTAAACTTACCCATCGTGATATGGGGCCTAGATCTTGTTATTTAGGTTCAGAAGTTCCAAAAGAAGAATTAATATGGCAAGATCCAATTCCAAAAATAAAATATAAACTTAAAAATAAGGATATAAAATATTTAAAATCTAAAATACTAAAATCAGGACTTTCTATTAGCCAATTAGTAAAAAGTGCTTGGGCATCAGCTTCAACATTTCGTGGTTCAGATAAAAGAGGTGGAGCTAACGGTGCAAGAATTAGACTAGCACCGCAAAAGGATTGGAAAGTAAATAGTCCGAATCAAATATCAAAAGTAATTAAAGTTTTAGAAAAAATTAAAAAAGCTTTTGATAATAAAAATAAAATAGTATCAATTGCAGATTTAATAGTACTAGGAGGATGCGTAGGAATCGAAAAGGCAGCAAAAAAAGCTGGTCATGATGTAAAAGTACCATTTAAAGCAGGACGTGGAGACGCTTCTCAGAGACAAACAGATACTTATTCATTTAGTTTACTTGAACCTAAAGCTGATGGCTTTAGAAATTATATTACAAAAAGTATGAATGGATCATCAACAAAACCATTAGTATCGGCAGAAGAAATGTTAGTTGATAAAGCTCAATTAATGAAACTTAGTGCTCCCGAAATGACAGTTTTAGTAGGAGGAATGCGTGTATTAAATACAAACTACGATAACTCACAACATGGTGTTTTTACAAAAAAACCAGAGACACTAACTAATGATTTTTTCATAAACTTGCTTGATATGAATATAACTTGGAAAGAAGTCGATAAAACAGAGCAGTTGTTTAAAGGAAAAGATCGCAAAACGAGTAAAGTCAAGTGGACAGGGACTAGAGTCGATCTTATATTTGGTTCAAATTCACAACTAAGAGCAATTGCAGAAGTTTACGCAACCGAGGATTCAAGAAATAAATTCATTAAAGATTTTATATCTGCATGGGTTAAAGTTATGAATTTAGATCGTTTTAAATAAAAAATTTTTTTACATTCCCCACACATAGTTATTTCTTACCCATCCAATATGACTTTCAGTTTTTACTTTACACCATTTTATTTTGCATTTTGACACAATAAGGAGTCTACCTTTAGCAATTTTTATTATTGGTTTTGAAAATTTAGTTGGTTTTGAAAATAAAATTTTGTTTTGCAAAGTAATAAATGATTTACCTTTTCTTAATTGAGAAGCATGAATCCATCCACTGTTTTTTTTAAAATCAATTATTCTTCTAAAATTTTCTTTTTTATCAATAATCATTATTGGTAAATATTTTTTCTTATAAATATATTTAATTGGATAATCAAAACCTGGTCCATATCTAACATTTACCTTATTATTTTTAAGTATTAAGAATTCTTCATTTTTTGCAAATAAATTTATTTGAAAAAAAAATATAAAAATAAATAATACCACTATTTTTTGCATATACAGTTTTTTTTTTTATTAAAAAATACTTTTCTAAAATCAAGTGAAAATAAATTAATTATTAAAATTTTTTTATTAA